>DASYGR010000157.1:0-15630 GCA_035999525.1 Terriglobales bacterium | reverse complement strand
CGCAAAGGGGGTCGGTGACTTCGCAAAGCATAGGTAAAATAGGCTTCGTCGCACTAGCCCTTACGACCTTCGTTGGCTTGTTCCCCATTTCTGCTCGTGTGGCAGACCCTCTCTTTACCCGTCCATTCCGTACCGGCTGGCAGTATAAATATCCTGTCCTGTTGATGTGGTCTGACCACATTCAAATTCGCTGGTTTCGCGATATTTCCGAGGTATCGCCTCGCCCCAAAGGTGAAAGTTACACCTTCAACGTATCGCCGGAAAAACAAGGATGGGTTGAAAAGATGGTGCGAGGCACCCCGTCGCCAAATGGTAATGCTGCGTGGGTCATCCATGTGAAACAACTGGGACGTTCCAAACAGCAGATCCGCTTGGAATTGCTCGGGGATGGGATTACGGGCATAGTCTATGACGCGTACCCGGAGGAAGTTGTACCGCTTTGGTCGAGACTTGCCGGGCCACTTGGTTCGCTTGAAATCCTGGCCGTCCACCTCGTCATTTGGGGTGGTTTTTGGCTTTTACTCAGGTATGCGATTGCTGCCAAGAGGCGCGTACAACCAACGGTCGGCACAATCAGCCGTTGGGTTCGATTCAGTTCTGATGGGTCCGAAGAGTTTACAAAAACCCGGGACACACTTCCGAATCCTTTTCTTTTCGCAACTTTTCCATCCGCGGCGAATCCACTCAATAGAGGAATTTCTCAATGAACGAAAATATCGGAGATCCCGCTACAAGTATGCTAACCACGATCAGAAAGCCTATTATCGTTGTCGCCATCACTCTTTTGGCCGTCGGGTTGGGATGGAAATGGGCTGCTGCCGCCACCTCTAATATTAGTGTTCCAGATCCAGTCGTGGATTCGACCCTTGCTACGCATTCCGGTCAGCAGACAGTGGTGGTCGCGGGCGGATGCTTTTGGGGCATACAGGCAGTTTTCCAACACGTCAAAGGTGTAAAGAAAGCGACTTCCGGATACTCCGGAGGATCAGAAGGCACGGCACGCTATGAAACAGTGAGCACGGGCGAAACTGGACATGCCGAGTCTGTGGAAATCACTTTTGACCCGTCTAAGGTGACCTATGGCAAGCTCCTCCAAGTCTTCTTTTCAGTTGCGCATAATCCCACTGAACTGAACCGTCAGGGACCAGATGACGGTACGCAATATCGCTCTGTTATTTTCTATGCGAACGACGAGCAGAAGCACATTGCTGAGTCTTACATCGCGCAGCTTCAGGAACGCAAAGTGTTTTCCGAACCTATCGTCACGCAAGTAGTCCCATTGAAAGCTTTTTATCCAGCCGAAGACTACCATCAGGATTACGCGACGCTCCATCCTGATAATCCATACATCGCAATCAACGACGCGCCAAAAGTCGAACACCTTCGCGAACAGTTCCCTGCCTTATATAAAAAGTAAACGCACATAGCGAGTTGGACAAGGCGAGTATGCTCAGAGTCATCGCTCGAGCTAGCGACGATGCCGCACCTTAGCCCTCACGACGTAATGACGATGTTCATGGCGCTGGCCGTGCTGCTCGGCGGCGCCAAACTGGCTGGCGAGTTGATGCAGAAAATCGGCCAGCCACCCATCCTGGGTGAAATCTCAGTTGGGATTCTGCTTGGGCCAACGGTCCTGGGCCACTTCCGTCCCCACATTTACGCTGCCCTGTTTCCTACCACTGGCGCCGCTCCTATCGCGATCGAGACTATTACCACGCTCGGCGTAGTTTTCTTTCTGCTCACTGCGGGCCTTGAAATTGATCTTCGCAGTATCTTCCGCCAGGGCAAGAGTGCTCTGTTCGTCAGCTTTTTCGGAGTGATTTTTCCGTTCGCCGCCGGCTTTCTCGCCGCCGGACTCTTTCCCAAATACTTGGGCGCTGGAGAAGGTTCCGACACGCTGATTTTCGCGTTATTTGTAGGAACGGCACTCTCCATCTCCGCATTGCCCGTCATCGCCAGAATTCTGATGGACCTGAACCTTCTGCGAAGCGAGATGGGCACCGTAATCATGTCGTCGGCAATGTTTGACGACCTGGTGGGATGGATTCTTTTCTCGATGGTTCTGGGAATGATGAATCCCGGAGCCAGTTCGGGCGGCGGGCTCAAACACACCATCGCGCTGGTGGTCTTGTTTGCCGGCTTGACGCTAACTGTTGGCCGATGGCTGATAGACAAGATGCTGCCCTTCATTCAGGCCCATACCACTTGGCCTGGCGGCGTTCTTGGATTCATCTTCACTCTGACTCTTGCCGGTGCGGCCTTCACTGAGTACGCCGGAATCCACGCCGTTTTCGGCGCATTCATTATTGGCATCGCTGTTGGGGAGTCAACTCATCTTCGTAAACGCACCTCCGCGCACATTCATGAAATTGTTACCAACGTCTTCGCCCCGTTTTTTTTCGCCAGCATTGGTTTGCGCACCAATTTTGTAACCAACTTCAATCTCGGACTCACACTAACCGTGATCGGCGTGGCGTGCGCCGGCAAAATCTTCGGAGCAAAATGGGGAGCGCGCCTGGGCGGCATGGATAACCGCTCCTCCTGGGCCGTGGGATTGGCCATGAATGCGCGAGGCGCAATGGAAATGATTCTTGGAATCCTTGCCCTGCAAGCCGGTCTCATCCGCGAACAAATGTTCGTCGCCCTCGTAATCATGGCTCTCTTCACATCGCTGGTTTCCGCGCCTTCCATCCACGCCCTCGTGAGCCGGCGCCGAACCATCACGCTGAAAGATGTTGTCACCAGTAAATTGTTTCTTCCGAAGCTTGCATCTGATACCAGGCACGGCGCGCTCAAGCAGATGTGCGAACTCGCCGCAAATGAGGTCAGCAATTCCGGGGAAAGATTTCTACGAATCGTTTTGGAACGCGAAAAAGTTGTCGCCAGCGGCTGGGAGAATCATCTGGCTATTCCGCAAGCTCGCATCAACGGGGTGACCCGTCCATTGGTGGTGGTGGGAAAGTCGGAATCCGGAATTGATTTTGATGCCCGGGATGGAAAGCCGGCACGGCTTGTGATCCTGATCATCACCGGAGACAACCAGTCGCAACATGACTTGCTTGCCGACGCCAGTTCCCTTTTCAGCAACAAAGAAGCAATCGAGCAGGCGCTCGAGGCGAATAGTTTCGTCGAGTTGGTTGCGGCTCTGAATGCTCCTGTTAGTTAATATAATCCCGGGCTTTAACCACAAAAGACACGAAGTTTCACGAGGGTTAAGGCCGTGAGATTCCCTTCGTGCACCTTCGGGTCCTTCGTGGTTAGCGCTTTCGCAGAGACGACACTAAGCTTCCAAAGGCATCGCAGGAGCCTTCAGAGCAGGCAAGGACGCGACAGGGACCTTGAGATTGGGCATTGGCGTTCCCGCGAAAAGAAGGCGGCAGGGCTTTGCCATCCAGCGCGCCCAACGGCCTGACCATGTCACGCGTGCGCTGTCTGTTGCAATACCAGTGTCCGCGTACATTTGCCGGTAAATTTTCGAAATCAAAACAAACGCCAGCCGTCCGCGGCTTGATTTTATAAAGCTGGAACGCCTCCAGATTGGTCCAATGCTGTAAAAATTGTCCCAAACTCTTTGGGTGCGTGAGCGAATCTCTTCCGCCGACATTACCGGGTGATCCCAATATAGTTTCGGCCGCAGCGCCTGCGGGATAAGCCATCGCCGCGTTAGAGGTATGCCCCCTATCATTGGCGGGTGCTCCCCAAGGCCTTTTTCCCAGCGAATAAAATCCACCGTCCCCGGATAGGGGCTGAGCGTCACGAATTGCGCAAAAGTCACGTTTGCGCTGATGGCTGCCGCAGCCGTCGCATCAAATGTCGCCGGAACATCGCTGGGCAGGCCAAAAATAAATGAGCCGAGCACGTGCACACCATGCGCGCGGAAAGTGCGTAGTCGCTCGATCAGCGCGTCGCCGGAAAGATTGAAGTCCTTGTAAACATCTTTCAATCCGCTGGGCGTAACCGATTCAACTCCAACCAGAGCGCCTTTAATACGCGCTGCCTTCATGGCATCCAAAAATTCCGTGTCTTCGGCGGCTTCCATCGTGATTTGCGTGAAGAACACCATGTCATCTGGAAGTTGCGCCAAGCGGGACATCAGTTCAAATCTTTCCGCGCGAATCGAATTTAATTCGCCCAGGCGCGTCTGATTCTTTTGCTCAGTTGCCAGTTTGATATCGGTTTGGGTGACCGGGTAAAAATTGTCATCGGCGAGCGCGATGAACCGGAATCCAAGGCGACGCAACTGCACAATCTCTTCGATTACGACGTCAGAAGATCGCTGGCGCGGTTTCTGCCCATCAGTGCGCCACACCGAACAGAACGAACAGTGTTTAGGACAGCCGCGAACCGTCTGCACCGATGCCCACATGTAGCGGTTCCGTGGAACCAAATCCCACCGTGCTGGCATGAAGTCGGAGGCTTCGATGCGCCCTCCTTCATAGACGGGCTTCGGTACACCATCGCGACAATCGGTCAGAGCCTTTGACCAGATAACGTCACCGTCTCCCTTCACTACCGCGTGTGCTCCGCCAAGTTCGTGCGCTTCCTGCGGGTAAAGGGTTGCGTGAATGCCGCCGAAAATTACATACGCGCCCCGTTCGCGCGCCATTTTTCCGATTTCGTATCCGCGCAAAGCATTTGCGGTATGAATCCCGATGCCTACGGCATCGCCCTTTTTGATTTGTTCGGGATCAATCTGGTGAAGCGTCTCGTCCACCAGAATCGGGTCTCCAAAGATTTTGGGAGTAGCTGCTGCCAGCACGTATTGCCAGCGAGGAGTAATTACTGCGGTTCCGAATGACACACTACTCGGATTCACCAGATGAACATTCAAATGCGAGCCTTTCTGTCTACTGCCTGCAGCGGGTATTACGCCGGAAGCGGAACGCTCGCGCGATAAGTTTATCTTTCAGCAAAAGCGGGATTGAATCTCTCCACGTTGCGTTCGTGGAAAAGAAAAAGGCGAGAGTCAATTCGTGTTGGAAGATGTGGAGCCAAGACTAGGCCAAACCGGGAGGGATGTCAAATTTAATGACAAAACTGACAGAGAGACTGGCACTGAACGTGCCAACTGAGCAAACAACAATATGAATGGATGCCAGGCTACCAGCTACGAATTAATCGAAGCTCCGCCTGCTGAATGTGCGATTATTCAAGTTTTGTTCCTGGGCGTTTCCCGCCAGGTGCGATCCAAATAGTTTTCCCACTACAGCAGAACGGGTGGTCACACCCATCTTTACCATGACCAGGCGCACAAATGCCTTTACCGTATTCGGACTGATTTTCAGACGCTGCGCAATTTCTTTGCTGGTTAGTCCCTGCATCAGGAGTTCGACCGTCTCTTTTTCTCGCGGAGTAAAATCAAACATCTCGGTGGCTTGCGACAACGCGCTTCCGACCGAAGTATTGCGTTCCAGCAGCAATGCGGCAGTTTGCTGATACGATGCGCTCACACTCGGCTGCATGGCAAACGTACGGCAAACATAACGCCGATTCCCCGACTTGAATTGCTTCGAGAACGTAAGCGAGTCGCCCACGCGCCCCTCGATCAGGTTCAGCTTAACCCGGTCGGCGAGGAATACATCCAGTTGCTTGATGTTCTCCGGCGCGGTCGGATACGCCAAAATCTTCACCGCTTCCGAATTAAACATCACCAGCTTAAGTTTGTTGTCGAGTAAGAGAAAGCCCTTTTCCGAAACTTCATCATGCATGCAGAAACACTCCAGTTGAACAATTTTTAATAAGCTGCAACTTTGGGGGATTTGCACGGCTGATGTAATTTCACCAGTCGTAAGGTTCTACTGGGGGGTGGGCTTGTTTAGTCTCCGATGCCTTTGGCTCTGTGTCAATATGAATCAATATAAATTTATGAGGCCTGCAATCTCCGACTGCAAAAGTTTGCACTTCAAAAGTACTTCTTAAGCTAATGGTTCCCTGAAGATCCTTCGAATGCCAGCGTGAAATCTATTGCGATCCGGCTCTCGAATCTCTCAGCTTTTCCACCCTTCACCAGCGGCTGAAACTTCCATTGTCTTACGGCCTGCTCTGCGGCCGCCATCAATTGCGATTCACCGCTTACCAGGCTTAATGCTTCTACTGATCCTGTTGCATTCACCACTACATCCATTAGCACCGTACCCTGAATGTGTTGCTGTCGCGCCGCATTCGGATACTCAGGCTCAATCCGTTGCACGAGACGCGCCATTGCAGCCCGGGTAGGTATGACATCGGGTCCAGCGTCACCGGTCTTGTTCGGCAGCACGGAGGCGGCGGGATCCTTTGAGGGCAACGCCTGCTGCCCGATATGCTTCGAAACCGTCTTGTGATTATCGAATAAAACAATATCGCCGTGAGGATCAGGCGTCGCCGCGGATTTCTCAACAGCAATTTCCGGTTTCGCGGGATCAACAGGCACCCGCTGAATCGTGACGGACGGCCCAATCCCAGGACGGGCTGGGGTTATAGATGGCCACGCCGAAGGGTCCGGGCTCGAATGTTGTGGACTAAGCGCAAGAGGGGCGGCAGCATCACTCTCCCTATGCTGCACCGGAGCCGGCGCTGGATGCGACATTGGTTCGCGGATAAGCTGTATGAATTTTGCATCTCCATTGCGCTGCCAACAACTTCGCACTGACATGCTACCGGCAATCAGAATCAAGACAATCGCACTCTTTGCGAGGATTGAAATCCAATCAAGCAAAGCCAATCGGGAACGTTGCGCAGAGGTGAGGCTCCAAAGTTGAGCAATGTGAGGTCTCCGAGGCTTCCTCTTCGACCTTTGCAATGTATCGGTTTTCGAATTTCTGTGTTCTGAAGCAGATGAATATCGCGGCTCGGCATTTACCGGGCTGTAATTCCCTTGATCGAAACTCTTTTGGATTAGCTCAATATTAGTGGCGATTCGTCGCGCCAATGCTTGAAGTGTCAGCACATCTCGATCACAGAAGGCATTTGCGCGCGGAGAGAAAATCTCAAGAATGCCCAGCACCGGGCCGGTTTCCCCTTGTACTGGAACCACTAGAATCGAGCGCACTCCGCTGGCGCGATAAGCGACCGCGTCGGCATTCGGATCCGGTCCAAGATCATCCACGCGTCGTGACGCGCCCGTTGAGAAGCAGGTGGCGGCGATGCCTGATTTTGCGTTGAGGCAAACGGCCACATTGGGAGCCGTCGCGCCCGTAGTCGCCCGGCAGACCAACTCCCCGGAGCGCGCCAAGCCAAGCACGGCGCCGGTTGCGTTAGTCGTGAGACGCGCTTGCAGCACGATTTCGTTCAACACCAGGTCCAGCGCAAGGTCGGGCGCCGGCTTGGGACTGACAATATCAGCTTGCGGAATCGCGACGGGGGCCGGCGTCGGGCTGACTTCGGCTCGCAGATCTTTTTCAGGCAGATCTTTCTCAGGAACGGCCTCTATGACAATTGTCTCGACATGAGGAATTGGATCAGGAACGGCCTGTGAGATAAGCACTCCGGCACGCGGAATTCGCGGTAACACGGCCAGGATTGGAGGTAGCACCTCCTCCGGATGCACTTCCGAGGCAGCTAGTTCCGCAAGATTCGGAGTTTCCGCGGCCTCGTGTCCAACCGGAGTCGACATGTGAATCCGGTGGCGGCGATCACTGGATCTGAACTTTACTGGAGCCATAGTGGTGCGGGGGAACTAACAGAGTGCAAGTTTATGGCCACAGTCCGCCAGCCAAGCCATGTATTTCAACGAGTTACAACGCCCTTAGAGCGCTGGGACTTGCACACCCTCAACCAGGACGCAAAAATCCTGCTCAAAGGTAGTAACGGAGGGAAAAACATTCTACACCGTTGGGCGGCGGATTATTAGGCTTGGGTCACGGTCAGCGAATAAACCGACGGGTCGTGGCTCATTTTGAACAGATTCCTACTACGACATCATCCTGAGGAACTTAGTCCCGAAAAACTTCACTCGGATGAGCCACAAACCCCCGTTGTTTAGCGCGCCTAGTCCTCAATCATGGAATTAGGAAGTGCGAGCTGATCCTGAGCTGCGGAAAAATCTATAGACGACATGTCGTCTTCGGGGCCTTGCTCTGGCTTCTCTTGTTTCCGTTGAACCCTCTTTTCGGCTTTCTCGCGCTGCTTTTCCTGACGTGAGCGCTCTTTCAGACGTTTATTGAAACTTGAGCGACTTCTACCAGCCATAAAAACCTCCTGAGGGAACAATTTTGTCTTAGTTTAGCCTTTCAATAAGAAACCAAAGTAGACCGCTACCAGCGCGGCTCGCGGGGCTGACGCGCATGACCCTGATAGTCGTCGCGACCGCCGCCGCCACCTGAGCGTCCACCGCCGCCGGAACGTCCACCACCACCACCGCCAGGGCGCCCGCCGCCACCGCCCCGCGGAGGACCGCCACTGCTGCGTTCCGTCTTCGGCCGCGCTTCGTTAATGTTCAACGCCCTGCCGCCGAGTTCTTTACCATTCAGTGCGGCGATTGCCTTTTCGGCTTCAGAAGAATCCGCCATCTCTACGAAGGCAAACCCTCTGGATCGGCCAGTTTCGCGGTCGGTTACTACGCTAACCTGATCTATTTTTCCGTGAGGCTCAAAAAGTGTCCGCAGCTCTGCTTCGGTTGTGCTGTGGGGGATATTGCCAACGAAAAGCTTCTTCATGTTATTCCTCTTTTTTTTTCTTACACTATCGTGCAGAGCTTTTGCGATCCATTAATGACTCGGTCATTTCGCCGGCGCTGCTTTGATTTTCTTATCGCCCGTCGCTACGGGAATTTTCTTTCCTGCGGCTTCCAACAACTCCCGCGTCCGTATCCGGCGTTGAATATTCTGTTTTCGTTCCCGGTGAAAGCGCGATTTGTCTCCGTTAATTTGCGACATTCTTTCCTGTCTGGTTACACTTCGACCTAGTTGCGCTAGCCCGATGAAGCGCACAGCCTCTGTAATAAGACAAGTTCCCGGTCGCAGATCGCGATCACGGATAACGTCCTGGTAGCCGAGGCTCTATGGATTATACCCGCTTGTGCGCACATTGAGAAATCATGCGTGGACGGTAGCGAGGGGCTTGGCCTTCGAGCCGCTACAGCGCCCGATAGGAAATAATGGAGCGGACGACCGAGCTATCGTATGATTCGCGGTGCAAACAAGTGGGTCCGAATTAATAAAATGACGCAAGAATCCCGCAGGGAGGTTCGCACCGATAATATTCTCCTTATTCTGCTGTCATTGCTTTTCCTCGTGCTGCACGTCGCGACTAGCGGCCATTATGGATTCCATCGCGATGAACTTGCCACTCTCGACGATGCACGACACCTGGAATGGGGATTCGTTGCATATCCGCCGCTAACGCCTCTCGTGGGCCGCTTCGGACTCTCCCTTTTCGGTATCTCGCTCATCGGAATTCGGCTTTTGCCCAACATCGCCCTGGCTGTCGCGATATTCGTCTCCGGCCTCATGGCGCGCGAACTCGGCGGTAATCGTCGCGCTCAGCTTCTCGCCGCACTCGCTGTTGCCGTGGTGCCAATCGTTGTAATTGAAACCAGCGTTCTTCAATATGTTTCGTTCGACTATCTCTGGGGCGTTCTGCTCACTTATTTCCTGATGCGGCTTATCAACTCAGAGAATCTCCGCTGGTGGATCGCCATCGGCGCGGTCATCGGCGTCGGAATGATGACGAAATACACTATGGCATTTTTCGCAGTTAGCCTGGTTGGTGCCCTCGTACTTACTCCCATTCGCCGTCACTTGCTGAGCCCATGGCCATGGATCGGCGTTGCAGTCTCGCTTCTGATCTTCATGCCAAACTTTATCTGGCAATGGCAGCATGGCTTTATTTCGCTCGAATTTCTTCGCCACATTCATGCCCGCGATATTCGCTGGGGCCGCACGAAGGGCTTCTTGCCTGAACAGTTATGGATCTGCACCAACGCGTTGCTTTTTCCTCTCCCCCTTATGGGACTGTGGTTTTACTTTCGTGAGCGAAAATATCGTCTGCTCGACTGGATGTTCGTCATAACCTTCGCATTATTCCTTATCGCGAAAGCCCGCTCCTACTACCTTGGCCCCATGTATCCAATGCTGATCGCCGCGGGCTGCGTGGTCTGGGAGAATTGGGCTCGCGTAAAAACGTCCACCCCCGGCTTTCCAGCGGACGGAAGCTCCGCAATCATCAAAACTCGAACCGAATTCTCTCCAGCAATTCAGATCAGAACGTGGATGCTAGCTGCGATCGCCATAATCACTTCATTCGCACTCCTGACTCCAATTGCTCCCATCAATTCCCGAATATGGAAGATTACGAGCAAGGTCCAGGAAAACTTCGTCGAAGAAATAGGATGGCCGGACCTGGTCCAAACCGTCGCCAACATTTACGAATCCTTGCCACTCAATCAGCGCCCGCAAATCGGAATCATCGTCGGAAATTATGGCGAGGCCGGCGCCATCAACCTATACGGCCCGAAGTACAATCTTCCGCCGGCCATTGGTGGCACCAATTCCGCGTGGTACAGGAGCTATCCTCAGAGCCAGCCCCAAACTCTGATTGCCGTTGGCTTCGACACTGACTACTTGGCGAAACACTTCGAACACTGCGATCTCGTAGCTCACAATACGAATCCCTATGGCGTGATCAATGAAGAAAGCCAATACCACCCAAACATCTATTTATGTCGTCATTTACTTCAGCCCTGGCCCGAGTTTTGGAAGGGCTTTCAGTGGTTCGGCTGAATGAATAGGCTTTGGATTGAAAAAGCTCAACGCCCTGTAGCGCCTTGAAAGGGCGAGATCCATAACTCAAGCCACGTCGTGGATGAGGGCCCAATCTCATCCACGATGCGCGGCATCCACCCAGCTAGGAGGCATCCGGTGAATGTAAAACTCGGAAGCTGTTGCCGCCTCGCGACCAAACGAGCAACAAAGCGTCTTGTCCCGTCGGAACTGCCGACAACGCGCGTTGCACATCCGCCGCACTTTTTACTTCATGGCGGTTAACCCCTTCCACTACGTCTCCAGGCTGCAATCCTGCATTGTCCGCAGGACTGCCCGGCACGACGCGCTCAATAACCGCGCCCTGCACGTTGCTCGGAGCTTGCACTTCTTGACGGCTTTCGGGAGTCACATCCGCAAGGCCTAATCCCCAGCGGGCCTTGCCATGTTGGCCAACGCTGCCGTTTTCGGCAACGTCACGTTTTCCCATTTCTTCAAGCGTGACCGGAATCGTGACATCTTTGCCATCGCGAAGCACTACTAGTTTAAGAGTGGTGCCGGGACGCTTCTGCCCAACTTCCACCTGCAATTCGCCGGCGTCACTGACTCTTCGTCCATCGATTTCAGAGATTACGTCCCCAACTTTCAAGCCAGCTTTTGCGCCCGGCGAATCGGGTTCGACTTGTGTGACAACAGCTCCGCGGTTATCCTTCACCTCGAAAAATTTGGAGTTGTCGGGGGTGATATCGCTGATCCCAATTCCGATGTAGCCATGCGTCACCTTGCCATATTTGATCAAGGTTTCAACGGTGGGTCTCACGATTTGGGTTGGAATTGCAAAGCCCATTCCTGAAAACGATCCCGAAGGTGAAACCAGGAACGTGTTGATTCCCACGACTTCACCCCGAGCGTCCACCAACGGACCTCCCGAGTTGCCAGGATTGATCGCGGCGTCGGTTTGAATAAATTCACCCGGCTTGCGTGCGTCGTCCGAGTATGGATTCGGGCGATTCAAAGCGCTCACAATTCCACGCGTAACCGTGAACCGGAATCCAAATGGATTGCCGAAAGCCAGCACGGTTTCTCCGGGACGCAACTCTGTGGAATCTCCCCAAGGCACGCTCGGCAGATCGTTAGCATTGATTTTGATCACAGCCAGATCGGTCAAAGGATCAGTCCCAATTAACTTTGCCGGCAAAATTCTTCGGTCACCCATTGTGACTCGAATGTCCATTGAGCCATCCACAACATGGTTGTTGGTAACAATGTAGCCATCGGGCGAAATAATGACGCCGGTGCCAATGCCATGCTCGATTCGCTGCTGCGGTTGTATTTGCATGTGCTGACCGAAGAAAGGTCCGAAGAATTGCTGGATGCCATCAGGAAGTTCTCCCTGGTCCGCCACATCTTGCTTTGATTTTGAAGTTACCGCGACATTTACGATCGCGGGCGTAACTCGAGCTGCCACCGTTTCCATGGCGCGGTCGAGTGCAAGCAATGGACCGACGCTATTGTCGTCTAACGCAGCAGCGGCTGGCGCGGGGGATGCGGCTTTTGCCATCGTTGGCTTTAAAGTTTCGAACCCAGCCAAGGATGCGACCGCAGCAAGCGCCAGCACCGGAACTATGAACCGGCGCCTGAAGGTTTTCTTTTTGACATTTCCGTTCTCTGTGCCATTTGCGCCTGTGATGTTCGTTGGTGTGTTTTCGTTCAAGCTACTCATTTTCTATTCTCCTTATCTACTAACTAATTATTTAGTTCCTAAAGTTAAATTTTTGCCCAATCTCGTTGCACATATCCCTCTTAAACCTTCTTTGCCGGAAGAGTGTTTTCGCTTGATGGGGTCGGCTTGAAAACTGTTAACTGCCAAATGTGAACGGTCCAAAATTCTGGGGACTGAGCGCCTCGCTGAAATCGCGTTACAACTAGCACGGTTTGCGTAACTAGCCCCTGGCGCTGGCCTGCTGTGTTCTTGTTTTGCAATGGAGGTCCAAAGCTTTGGTTCCCGTGGAACTTAGCTTCTAGGACGTTGTTACCGGCAGTGTTCTCATTCACGGTTCTTGCGGACGAGACACTCCGTTTCGTTTTGAAGGAGGCCGTATGAACTTCACGGCGGGGAAAAGAAGCTTTGGCCGTCGCAATCTGCATTGAATGTTCTGGCGCCTTCGCCGTAAAGTTGAGATTCGCCGCAGTCAAGCCAACTGGCGCTTCATTCCTGAAAGTTACGAGGCTCGGGACGCGTGGCAGAATTGCAAAGCCCACCAAGAAAGATGCCGCCACCAGCAGCGACGCCGGCTTCCAGGTACCCATTGTGCTTTTGCGATTGCCATCTAGAATCTGTGCGATTCGGGCAGACGTTTGCCGCATACGGCTCACCGCGGCCTGAGCCAGAGAAAATCCTCTTCGCATGAAACTTCTCTCGGCAACTGAGAGCAGGGACTCAGCGTATCCTCGCGGATTCCCTGTCTGAGCCAGCACGATGTCATCGCACGCCATTTCTCTTTCTAACGAAATCCGCCTTTCAATCCACCACACTGCCGGATGGAAAAATAGAATCGCCTGAATAACCCGTTGCAAAAGGTTGGTCCAGTCATCCCATCGCCTGACATGAGCCAACTCATGCAACAAAACCGGCCTGAGTTGCGACGCGGACAAATCATTCAGTGCCCATGTGGGCAATATCACCAGCGGCTTGAGGAAGCCAATCGCAGTCGGAACGTTCAACTCATCTGAGATACAAAGGTTAACGCCTCTCTCGCAACACAACTCACCCAGTGTCTGCTGGAGGATCGGATCCAGGCCCGCGAAGTTCACACTTCTGCAATTCCGGCGCAGCCGGCGCAATCTCACGAGCCCGGTAATAACTCGAAGCAGTGCAACGGCAGCAAAAATACTCCACACCGAAAAAATAAACACGGCCCATGAACTCGAAACCGTTATAAGTGAACCGGACGGTTCGGCGTTCATCGAAGCAGAAACGGACTTCTCCCGTATACCCTCGACCAAAGGCAGCAACGAAATGGCGATCAACGCGCTATACAAAGCTGCGAACCTGGCGCCGGAACTATGGCGCCCCCACACTCGCAATGCTGCCCAGGTGAAGAATGCAATTGGGATCCCCCCCGCAATGCAAACCAAAATTCCAGCCACTAATGTTTCCGAAATCTCCTGAAGGTGCATGGGCGAGATCATGAGCGATCCCCGTCGCGCAGGAGTTCGCGCAGGCGCTTCAATTCCTCCGCGTCAATATCTTTATCTTCCAAAATGTTTAGAACCAGGAGTTCATGAGAATCTTTGAAGAAGCGGCTGATCAAATGCCGCACTTCGGAGCGAGTCGCATCCTGCCGCTCTACGACAGGCATGTAAACATGCGCCCGGCCATCCTTGATATGACCGACGTATCCCTTTTTCTCGAGGATACGAATCGTAGTTAGAACCGAGTTATAAGCGAGCGGGCGTTTTTCCGGAAGTGAAGCGACGACTTCCTGCACCGTAGCTTTCCCCTTCTGCCACAGTACGTCCATAAGTCTTAACTCTGCTTCGGTAAGCGTCGCTGATTTTCTTGGAGGCACCAGCTTCTCCTGCGTTCAGTTAGTTAGACGCACAAAGTTGTCAAAAGTAACTAATTAATTAGTAATAAAAGAAAATCTAACCGTAAGTTGCTTATTATAATAGAGTTACTTTAGCTGGAAGGCTGCAATAAATGATCGCTGCCTCGAACCCGATCCAAAAACGCATGCTGGTGTACGAGGCGCTCGTGCATGTTCGAAACTTCCTTCAGCGACAGCCTGAGGCCCGGGAATGCGATCTTGATCCACAGTAGACACAACACGAGAATTGACAACAGCCTCAACTGTACCGCCGCCGTCACCAACTCCCGGGCTTGCGATGGCCGCGCAGCCCCGGCCGCGGAACCAAGACTTTTCCCCAACCTGATCAGCAAAGCCGCATTCCGGCTGGCGCACGTGACGTATTCAATAGCGGCCCTCATGCGCAATCGCTGGATGTACCTGAAACTTGATGCCGGCAGATTTTCTCTGAGAAAGTTCTCTTCCCCGGGATCAATCAGATTGTTAAACGCCAATACATCGAGAGGCTCAATTAGCGCCTTGGACTTAGTTCTCCCACGCCCGCCCGTGGAGCCCATGGCAACGCGATAGAGTGCGAGCCCCAGCAAAGTGGCCAGCAGCGTGACCGCAATGATCACCATTAAATTCATCTGCGTAACAATTGCAGCAAGGCTTTGTTCCATGACTGCACATCCCATTGGCCCGGCTCTTGGCGAGACGGTCCCGTGTCTTCGGGAACGAAGTAGAACGCCCGCACCCAGCAGAGCACGGCCAAGGCATAAGCTCCGTTAGAAAGGAGAGAAAGGTCTTGCTGGCTCGCCATGCCCAACTCGAACCTGATTGTGTAAGCAATCAGATTTACGCCGGTGAATAATCCAAACCCCAAAGCAATCCACAAGCTCTGCCACTTCCATTCCAATGCCAGAAGCGAAGAAGTAAGTGCAAGAAGCAGTAGCAAACCTGCCTGTACAATTTCCACACTCCGGCCCATGGCGAACATTTGTCCTAAATATTTGTATGAATCCGATCCTGTGCTATAGGCTGCCACGAGGATTGCGGAAAACAGAAAGAAAACGCTGGCCCATCGCAGGATCGAAGGTCCAATTTGACGGATTCCCTCATAGGGACGAAACACATCCGAAGACAATTCGCACACCACTCCAATTTGAAGAATTGCCTCGATGGCCAGAAAGCCGGCATAGGCGTGAAAATAATTAGTTTTGAGATGCAGCTGATAGCAATAGAAGAGGACCGCGAACCGGACTAATTGCTCCAAAATGTAAGCGAAGAACAGTGGATAGTCGCGATAATTTTTGCGCTGCCATATGCGATAGCCGATGGCCCCTTGTAGCGAAGCACAAACCAGCCAGAGCGTATTTACC
>DASYGR010000143.1:0-3470 GCA_035999525.1 Terriglobales bacterium | reverse complement strand
GCTCCAATGAGTCCGCCGACTATAAGGCCAATCACGGCGTGCTCGCCGCGCCTGGGATTGGACGATGTCGACACCCGCGCAACATCCTGGCGTTTCACCGACACCTCCGAGCCCTTTTCATTTAGGGTGAGCGATTCATCGGTCACGCTGACAAATTTTCCGGCGTGATGTTTCGTTCCGGACTCGATCACGATAATTCCCTGGCCAGGTTTAAGGCGATTCAGGTTGGACCATGAGCTTTGCTCTGCATTGATCGAAGCCGGGAGCGCGATGCAAAGGATAAGAACCAGTACGGCTTTTCGCATGGTGTCCTCTCCGCGGATCGAGCGGGAAGTTTTGATTTCAACTTTTATCTTCAGTGTTCGGGCGACAATATGCCTGAGACAATAGCTTGTCAATCTCCGATTGCCGCGAGCCGAACAGGCATACCAGATAATGCAGCGGTCTTTATCTCAGTTAACCTGGTTTTGATTTCAGTTAACCCGGTTTCGCGGAAACTCGAATATAATGTGCCCGACTTGCGAGCTCTTTATCTGCTCGACTGGAGGCCAAATGCGGCTGGCGCTGGATACACGCGAGGTTGGTCGAGTCACCATTGTCCGCTGCAAGGGACGTATCACTGCGGGCGCTGAAACGGAGTCGCTGCGTGCTCATATTGTGAATCTGCTGCGCGATCGGAAAGCGATCGTCCTGAATCTTGAGGAAATAGATTTCGTAGACAGCAGCGGCCTGGGAACCATGGTGCGTTCGCTGACTACCGCTCGTCAGTTGCACGGAGACGTGAAGTTATGCAATGTGCCGGCCGTCATCAGCAACGTTTTGAAGATGACGCATTTGGACAAGCTATTCGACACCCAGGATTCGGAAGAGAAGGCAGTGGCGGCTTTTTACCGGCTCAGCGGATCCTGGGAGAAGCTCAAAACTTCCGGCCCCAGCGTTTTGTGTATTGATTCCAATGCGGACGTCCTTGCCTACTTGCGAGAATTATTGCGGCGGGCCGGATACGAAACGTACACCAGCAATAATTTGCATGACTGCCTGCTCCTGATGCGAGTAACGCCGCCCGGTTTGCTGGTAGTGGGCGGGGGTTTGCTAGGGTCCGCGGCAACCCGAGAGGCGTTCCAGTCGGCTTGCGCTAAAGTACCGACTGTGGAACTCGGGGACGATTTTTCGATGCTCGATGCGGGCGAAGCGGCATCCTTGCTGCTTGAGAAAATCGGGGCTCGCTTGAATCCGGTTTCTGCCCCGCCGTCTTAGCGTTCTTCCGGATTCAGTGGATCATCCAGCCCGGTTTCAAATACGCAGAATCATCACCTCGGTGGATTTTATAAGAGCGGCAGCGGTCTGACCTGGCTTGAGTTTCATTTCGCGTGCCGAACTCGCGGTAATGATTGAAGTGATTTGCTGATCGCCGATCGAGATTTTTATTTCAGCCATCAATCCGCTTATCCGTACGCTATCCACCCGACCCACCAGCTGATTTCTGCCGCTGACGAGACGCTTCACCAGGCCTCGCTCGAGAGCCGTTTTGCCCGTCGTCCGAAATAGGAGCCGGTCTACCTCACTCTGCGGAATGCGGTGATGCCCGCCCGCCGTGCGGACGCTGCGGATTTTTCGCTTGTAAATCCATTGCTTGATTGTAGGGAAGCTGACGCAGAGTTCGAGGGCCGCCTCGCGTAGTTTTAGAAGGTCTTCGTTTTCTTCTTTTGGGTGTTGACGCTTAGAATTTCCCGCCATTTCGAACAAAATCCTACAACCAAGCCCTGTGACCGTCAATAAATCTGGATCAGCACTTGCGTTCCGCCGACTGCCTAAGAATGTTCTCGAACAACAAAGTCAACCGTAAACGCACACGATTAGACATAGGAACCGCATGTAATATACATTTTGCGTTCGCATCCAAAAATAAAATTTGCGAGGAAGTAATGCGTCAATTTGCAACTTCATTCTTTTCGCTCCTCATATTATCGGTTTGTCTCGGCCCTTCACGCATTCCTTCAACCGCCGGCGAATAGCGGATTCTACGGCAACCTTGGAAGAGATACATTGATCGGCCCGGGTCTCGCGACATGGGATTTCTCCACGCTAAAAGACATCGCGATTTACGAACGCATGAGATTACAGTTCCGCGCGGAGATTTTTAATCTCCTGAACCGGACGAATTTCAACACTCCGAATCTCATTGTGTTTACTCCCTCCGGAGTCTCAGGAACAGCAGGCGCAATCACAAGCACCGCGACCACATCACGGCAAGTGCAATTTGGACTGAAGCTGATCTGGTAGTGAGCTTGTCGCAACCGGTCCCGGAACCAATGTCTACAATGTTCGCCGCGAGTCTATTGAACAAAGATGTGAGCTGGACCAGAAATGCGGACGTCTTTCTCCGAGCTCTTTATATCAAGCGAATGCACCCCCTGGCCGAGCGATTGAGCAGGCACGAAAGTTAGAGAAGCTTGGTTCTCAATAGCAGAAAGTAGAGGCGCGACGCCATCTGCTAGATTCTTGACGATGATTGCCTGACCGCCAGTGTCATGGCTGACTTCCTTCAAGAATTTCTCGCCCCGAGTTCCCTCCAAAGATGACCAGGTTGCCATTGAGAAGACCGCCACGCCTTCTTTCTCAACTGCGGCTTCAAGGTCGGTGTGCGTGACGTGGCTCTGATTGTCATCTCCGTCGGTAATCAGCAGAATTGCGCGGCGAGGATTATCGGGATTTCCCAGCCTGCCTAGCTTCTGGACACAAGTTTGTTCGATTGCGTCATAGAGTGCTGTTCCCGGGCCAAACCTCACACTGTCCAACAGGCCCTTCACCTCTAAGATTTGAAGAGGCCGCGTGCTGATTGCAATAGAATGGTTAAATAGAACGAGGTAGCCTTGATTGCCCGCTGTCGCTAAACCTTGGAAAAGCTCCAAAGTTGTTTGCTTGATCTCTTCCGCCGCGCGAGCCCTCGACCCACTTGTGTCCACCAGTACAGCGAACAACAACGGATCATTCTTCGCAGATCGCAGCCCACCAATCTGAGCTGGTTGTTTATCCACAGAAACGCTGATTTCCGACTGAGAAGTTGTCGCCGGGGAACCTTGCTTGTCTGACGCCGTCAGGAACACTTGAACCGTTTTGTCAACTGGCGGAGGTTGCGGATTTTCTACCGCCGTTTGTCCTTGGCTAGAGACGGCGAAGAACAAAATCGCGCCGAAAAGTAGGTGGGGCCTCCATCGCCTCATAATGGAAATTCTCTCATACTGCCATTCGACTTTGAGTCCGCGATCTCGGTTTCGATGTGATCAGTGAACAAGAAGTTGAGAGCACGAATGCCCACCCGCCGAAACCGGACGATTAGGGCAGCCAATTTTATCATTATGCCAAGCAGGTCAAAATCTCAGCAAAGTCGGCCCAGCCTGTCAATTACGAGCACCGCGACCACGTCGTGGCAAGTGCAATTCGGATTGAAGTGATCTGGTGTGCTTGTC
>DASYGR010000079.1:0-6213 GCA_035999525.1 Terriglobales bacterium | reverse complement strand
ACACAGATGGCGGTTTTTCCATACTCCATCCACGCAGAGCTTTTGCCAATCCTGCCATCCCGGAATGGAACTCGCGACTGGAGTCTGGAGTCCTAAGTGCCACAATTTCCGCTTCTCGTTCCGCGCTGGGGTGTTCAACACGCAGGTAGAAACTCCGCCGGCGCAGGGGATCGCCAATACGCCGCTCCTCATTGGAGGTGAGCACGACGAAAGGAATACTGCGAGCCTCAACGGTGCCCAACTTCGGGATGCTGAGCCGCCACTCGCTGAGTAGTTCCAACAGAATGGCCTCGAATTCCTGGTCAACTTTGTCAATTTCGTCGATGAGCAAGACGCAAGGCTTTGCCCACAACAAAGCGCGCATTAGCGGACCTGCGCTGAAGAAATCCTGGCTGTGTAACTCGGTTCGCAACGAAGCCCAATCGACATCGCCTGTCTTGGCTTTGAGCTCAACGCAAAGGCTTTGCAAGGCTTCGTCGAATTTGCCGATTGCCTTTTCTTCATTGATACCCTCATAACATTGCAAACGTTCGACCGCTGTGTTTGCGGCGCCCGCAACCGCATACGCTAACTGAGTTTTTCCGCTGCCCGCCGGGCCTTCCAGCAAGAGAGGCTTATGCAGCTTTCCGGCGAGGTAAACCGTTGTATGGAGGATCGAATCGGCGATGTAGCCCGTTTCGCGCAAGCCATGCTCAAGTTCTTCGAGTGACGCAAACATTGCGACTCCTGCGCCCAAAGACGTTTTCACGTCCGAGCACCAGCAAACTACATTTGAATGAACTTTCGGTCAAATCGCGTTTCGATTTGGCTGATTTTTGCTTGAAATCCAGATTCGGCGTAAAACGCTCAGAGCAGGGATGGAGAAAGCGCATGACGAGATCAGTCGATCGGCGTTCGGGGGCCTTGACCATCTCAAAGATGCGTACATTGTGCCCCCAAGGCAATTGTGTAACAACCTGTTGCACAAATTGTTCGTCCGGGTAAGCTTCAGCAAAAGCCCGCATATACTTCAGGTTTCGCGCCCCAAAACGATCGTCGCCGTGATCTCATCGGTGATGTAACCGGCTGAACGTAACTCGGCATGAACGTCATCAACTGACGAAAACACGCTCTTCTCCTGGCCTCGGAGCCTCGGGGACTTTTCAGGCGAGAAGAGCTAAAGGCGAACGAAATTTCGGTCAAATTTGCTCCGTTTTCTTGAAGAACGAGGCCGCGACTGGACAAATTGACCACCCGTGGGCGTTTTTTGACCGAAAGAGAAATCTGCTCTAAAAATAGTCCGCAAGCGGCCCTTCCAAGGGCGAGGTTCAGGGCAAGAATTCTGGAGAAGGCACGCACCTTGGACACAAGGAGTGATGTAATGCAGGAAATCAGTGAAATTGATCTTAGGGCAGGTCAGCGCAAGGCAATGGCGAATGAGTCGTTCTCAGCGGAACATTTCGAGCGGCTTTTGGACAGCCATGAAGCAGCCGCATTGCTTCGTATCCACCCAAAGACGCTGCAAAGACTGGCCCGTGAGCGAAGGATAGCTGGCGTGAAGGTTGGCAAATCATGGAGATTTCGAGTCTCCGAGCTCAACCGATTCGTCCAAGCCAAAATTGCCAGCTAGACGGAGGATTTTGTGCCGTCGATCTCGACTTCGTACGAGCATTGGGCTAGTCTGAACTTGCCCTCCGTGCCGTTTAAACAGGGAGATTTGCATGTTTAAGCGGACGCGGTATCAACAAGGCAGTTTACGCCTCGTAGAGCGCAAGAACGGTCAAAAAGTCTGGGAGTTCCGATGGTGGCAAACTCGAATCGACGGCAGCAAGAATCGACCGAAGATCGTAATCGGGTCACTCGAAGAATATCCCAACGAGTCCTCCGCTCAAAGAGCGGTAGACGCTTTGCGAATAACCATCAACGAACAAACCCCTCGCCAGCAGCTCAAGCAGATCAGCATTGCCACGTTGGTCGAGCATTACCGAGAACACGAACTACCGGACATCTTCTACAAGACGCCTCCTACCGACGACGAGCCGGAGGAGCGAATCATCGATCCTCATGATTTCGCTGATTTCGTAAAGCAGCACGGTCGCGCTGTGGTGGGGCGGCGTCTGAATGCCGAAGGGCTTTGGTTTGTCCAAAACTTTGTATTTCCGCCCAAGCACGCCCCCGCCTCTCAGAAAGCGCGCGAATATGTCCGGTCGAGAAAATGAAGATGGGGACGAAAATGAGACGACAGTCGAGCAGATAGCTTGAGGAAGCAGTGGTCTAATCAAGCAGACGTACCATTCAGAAGTCAGGCACGCACAAAGGCAGGAAGTTTCCGATTCCGCGTGAAAGAATTTGGAGATGGCACCCCGTTTATCACCGCTGAACTTCAGCGCGTTACACAAGATTGATTGGCAAGAAGGCATTCTTGTCCTTTGAATTAAACAAAGGCGCGACGCATGCTCGGGCGGAAAAAATCGCAGAATATCTCAACGACAACGTCAACTTAGTGACATTTGCACTGTTTGGTGACCATCCCATGCTCGGCGCGGTTCCTCCGATCGGGAAGTGGATCTGATTCATGCAGGCGGGGTGCGACAAAAATGCACTGGATAAGCGTCGCGGTTGGAATTGTCTCAATGACAGTGGTCGCCAAGTTCCTTGTTTACTGGATTTCTATTCTTGAAAGTTTTGCAGACAAACAGTTCTCTGCGACCGCCTGTCGGCCCTCATCCGGCATCAATATGTCGGTCAAAAGAAGATGAATGCGGAGGGAGATTACAATACAAGTACTTTGGAACCTACAGTCGCCAAGCCACAATCTCCTCGCGGGTTCCGGAGGGACATTGCCTTCACATGGCGCCATAAGTTCGCTGCGCTGCGTGCCATCCCGCAGTTCCTTCGCGTGGCCTGGGCAGCTCACCACGGATATATGGCTGCGACAGTGGCTCTACGTTTGTTGCGTGCCGTGGTTCCTGTCGCCACGCTCTGGGTGGCTAAGCTGATTATTGATGCCGTGGTGATGGCACGCTCTGGTCGGACGGATATCTCCCGACTTTGGCTGCTGGTGGGAATCGAGCTCGCTATCGTTGCAATTGGTGAGATATCGGACAAAGCATCCACCGCCATTGAAGCCCTGTTCAGTGAACTCTGCTCGAATCACATGAGCGAACGCATCATTTCTCACGCTGCTATACTTGATCTCCGGCATTTCGAAGACCCTGCATTTTATGACCGTCTGGAACGCGCCCAGAGGCAAACCACCGGACGTATCGGCCTGTTAACGCAACTGCTTTCGGTCGCGCAAGACTCCCTGACCTTAATTTCTTTGGCGGCAGCGGTGTCTATTTACAGTCCATGGCTGCTGATGCTGCTTGTAATAGCAGTCATACCGGGTTTCTTGAGTGAAACCCATTTCAGTGGACTTGAGTATTCATTGTTTTATCGAATGACCCCGGAACGCCGTCAATTGGATTATCTGCGTTCTCTCAGCGCCGGCGATAAGGCGGCCAAGGAAGTACAGCTCTTCGGGCTTTCGGCATGGCTGTTGAGTCGCTATCGAAATCTGGCTCATCGTTTACACCTGGCCAATAGAAATCTTGCTTTGCGAAAAGGTGTCGCTGCAATTCTGTTTTCATTGCTTGGCATCGCCGGATACTATGCCGGTTATGTGCTCATTCTGTGGCGTGGGTTCTATGGCTTCATCAGTATAGGAACGCTCACATTCCTGGCCGCCTCTTTTGCGCGAAGCCGCGCCGCAACCGAACGGTCATTGCTTGCTCTTGGCAACATTTACGAACAGGGGCTTTATATGCGCGATCTATTTGAATTCTTTGAGATGAAGCCCGCAATCGTCTCCGGCATTGGTGCGCTTCATGTTCCCTCTCAGCTCAAGCAAGGACTGGTCTTTGAGAATATCGGATTTCGATATCCTTTGAGTGATGCCTGGGCCCTGCGCCATATCAATCTGCGGATTGTTCCCGGCGAACGGATTGCTCTGGTTGGTGAGAACGGCGCTGGTAAAACAACTTTAGCGAAGTTGGTGGCCCGGCTTTATGACCCGACGGAAGGCCGGATCCTTCTTGACGGAATTGATCTTCGTGAATACGACCTTGATTCCGTGCGGCCCGCCATTGGAGTGATTTTTCAGGATTTCGTCCGTTACGATATGCGGCTCGATGAAAACATTGGAGTTGGCGCGATCGAGCAGGTGCAGGAATCTCTGGACAATCGACAGACCGCACAAGCAATTATTGATGCAGCCGAAAAGTCCCAAGTGGATACTCTAGCTTCAGAAATTCCACTAGGGTACAGGCAAATGTTAGGTCGGCGATTTGAAGGTGGAATCGAGCTTTCGGGCGGCGAGTGGCAGAAGATTGCTCTAGCACGCGCTTACATACGCAAAGCCCAGATCATCATTCTCGATGAGCCAACCGCAGCACTAGACGCTCGTTCGGAGTATGAAACTTTTAAACGCTTTGCCGATTTGGTTTCGGGGCAGATTGCACTTCTCATCTCACATCGTTTTTCTACCGTGCGGATGGCGGACCGCATCATTGTTCTTAAAGAGGGGGCGATCATTGACCAGGGAACACATACCGAATTGTTGTCAAGGGATGGTCTGTATGCCGAATTGTTTCGACTCCAGGCGGAGGGCTACCGCTGATGACATCGGCTTTCGATGCCGTTGCTTCCAATTTCGAGCGCTTTCGCATTCTGCCTGATGGTGTTCCTCAGGCAATTCGGGCGTCGATCTTTGCAGCCGTTCACAGTTCATCAGCCGCAAGAATACTGGATCTTGGTGCGGGAACAGGACGAATTGGAAGGACCTTTGTCGAGGCCGGGGATACCTATGTTGGAGTTGACACATCTCTTGCCATGCTGCGGGAGTTTCGAGACAGCACGACGAACGCCTGCCTTGCCCAGGCTGACGGACGGCGACTGCCATTCCGTAATGGTTCTTTTGACGTAGTGTTGCTAATGCACGTTCTGAGCGGAACAGGTGACTGGCAGCCTATGCTCAATGAAGTGCGGCGCGTCTGTCGTGCTGACGGAATTGTGGCAGTCGGTCGCACGGTCAGCTCTGAGGCTGGCATCGATTTACAGTTAAAACATCAATTGAAGACGATTTTGCAAGAAATGGGAATTCCATGGCATCGGTCACAGGAGTCATATCGACAGTCACTGGATTGGTTGAAGTCTCTGGCCACGCGGCACGTCCATTCGCAGGTAGCTTCATGGGACCACTCGGGAACTGCACAAGAGTTTATCTCGCGCCATCGTTCCGGAGCGCGTTTTGCTGCATTGCCAACTGATGTGCAGGAACAAGCTCTTCAAAAACTAAGCGCGTGGGCAAAAGAAACCTTTGGGTCATTGGAGAACGGATCAGCCGAACAACGCAGCTTTGAATTGGACATTTTTGAATTCTGAAAGGCACTTAAAAAAACACGCGATGAAAGACATGGAAGACAAGAACGTACTATTTACCGGACTCGGGAAACAACTGGTCTTGAACTCACTAACAGACGCTTCACTGCAAAAGGCCACTGAAGATACACCTGATTTCGCGATTCTGCCCTGGGTCAATGTGGTCAAGATCGGTGGGCAAAGCATTATGGATCGCGGACGTTCCGCGGTGTATCCGCTCGTGAAAGAAATCGTGGACAACCTTTCCCGACACAAGATGATTCTGGGCACGGGTGCAGGAACACGAGCACGGCATATCTACAGCCTGGCCATTGATCTTGGACTTCCCACTGGAGTTCTAACTGTGCTGGGCACGGCTGTGGCGTGGCAAAATGCGCAAATGCTGCACTATCTGCTGGCCCAGTATGGTATCCCTTTTGTCGAACCGGAAGGGTTTAGCACGTTGCCGCATTATTTGCTGGAACGTGGCGCAGTGGTCTGCCAGGGAATGCCACCCTACAAACTTTGGGAACCTAACCCTGTTGCTGGACGCATTCCTCCCCAGCGTACTGACACGGGTTGCTTCTTGATCGCCGAAGTGTTTGGCGCACGAAAGATGATTTATGTAAAAGATGAAGACGGACTCTACGCCGCTGATCCCAAAAAACATCCATCGTCTGAATATATTCCTCGTATTAGCGTTGAGGAATTATTGAGGCGGGACTTGGAAGACCTGATTGTGGAACGGGCGGTGCTGGAATTCCTGGCACGGGCGCGTAACATTCGCGAAATTCAATTTGTTAACGGTTTAAAGCCTGGTCAACTCACTGCCGC
>DASYGR010000045.1:0-4457 GCA_035999525.1 Terriglobales bacterium | reverse complement strand
TTTCTGCTGTTGCCGTCGGTCCCGAGGTCGGGGCACCAGGCGGGACTTTGTCCTTTTCTGCTACATCTACATCAAAAAGCATGTAGTGATCGAAACTGTGGCGCCGATAGTAGTGATGCCGGGTGCCCCACTCATTCGCGTTCTTTGCGGATGAGTGGGAGGCTGACCCACCTTTACCTTTTTTTTGTAAAGGTGGGAACTCATGCAGCCCGCGCCGCCGTTTTTGATCTTCGCTCCCAGTCATTGATTCGCGCTGATCAGGGGCTTGGTCGAGATACGACTAACAAAATCACGCCCCGTAGGCGGAAACTTCAGGGGATGAAGACGCGAAGAAATCTTCTTTGCGCAACAGAGTTTCAATTCCTCGAATCACTTCGCTGCCGGTACTCTTTGAAACCGCACCGTGGAATCCAGCCAACCGCGCTTCATGTACCAGTTCTTTCGATACCTGTTGCACGGTAAGAAGAAGCATCGGCAACTCCGGAGCAACTTTGCAGATTTCTCTTGCCGCCTGAAGCCCGTTCATTTGCGGCATCGCCAAATCCATTACAAGAAGATCGGGGGAGGATTCGCCGATTTTTGTCAATACTTCACGCCCATTTTCAGCTTCGCCGCAAACGTGCCACTCCGCATGCTCCTCAATCACTCTGCGAAGCAAGCGCCGGATCGGGGCATCGTCATCGGCGATCAAAATGTTTACTGGCATTCATCACCACGAACATACACGTCTTCAGCTTTATTTTGGTGCAGGACAAGGTTTTGCACAATACAGCGATTCCCCGATTACCGGCAAACTTATGTACTAGACGGATTCCTGTCGCGCCATCCAGCACGGCTGACAAGTTCAGTCATTTGCAAGAATCGTAGGAACCCAATCCCTCATCTGTTATTCATTCCCATGCGTCTCGCAAGGTAAGTGAATGCCGCCCAAGACCCCAGCCCAGGACATCAATCCGTGGCTCATCGCTATCGCCGTTATGTCCAGCACTTTCATGGAAGTCCTGGACACAACGGTCGTCAACGTTTCTCTGCCTCACATCGCCGGCAACTTGTCCGCCACCACCGATGAAGCCACCTGGACGCTCACTTCTTATTTAGTCGCAAATGCCATTGTCCTACCCATGACCGGATGGCTCGCCGGCCGCTTCGGCCGTAAACGTCTTCTGATGTTGTCCGTAACCGGATTCACCGTCGCGTCTTTCTTCTGCGGCCTCGCTCCCTCGCTCCCATTTCTGATCCTATTCCGCATAATCCAAGGCGCCGCCGGCGGGGGCCTCCAGCCGCTTTCGCAGGCGATATTGCTGGAGTCTTTTCCGCCGGAGAAGCGCGGGCAGGCTATGGGATTCTGGGCGCTGGGGATTGTTGTTGCGCCTATGCTTGGGCCGGTGGTTGGAGGATGGCTTACTGATAATTACAGTTGGCGCTGGGTTTTTTATATCAATGTGCCTATTGGAATTCTGGCGATCCTGCTTACTCAGGCCTTTATTTTTGATCCTCCTTACCTGCGTAAAGAAAAAACTGGTATTGACTATTGGGGAATCGGATTGCTGGTTCTTGGCATGGGCTCTTTGCAGATCATGCTGGACAAGGGCCAGGAAGATGATTGGTTCGGGTCACAGTTCATTGTCACGCTCGCGATTTTGGCAGTGCTTGGAATTGCCGCGTTGATCATCCGCGAACTCAAGGCTGAACATCCCGTGATTGATCTCAGCGTGTTTCGCTACCGGTCGTATGCGGTCGGTACGTTTCTCATGACGACTGTGGGCTTTGTTCTTTACGGCAGCACCGTCTTGCTTCCGCTCCTCATGCAGGAGGTTCTGGGATACACAGCTACTCATGCGGGTATTACCAATTTGCCGCGCGGTTTCGCATCATTCTTGTTCATGCCCGTCGTTGGTTTCCTTGTCGGCAAGGTGGATTCAAGAAAGTTATTGGGATTCGGTTTTCTGGGCACAGCCTTCGCCATGTACCGGATCTCCCAGTTCAGCCTCGACGTTGGATTCTGGAATTTCTGGTGGCCACTTATGCTGCAAGGCGCCGGCCTGGGATTGATATTTGTCCCGCTGACGACCGTCACCAACGATCCGGTTCCGAAAGAACGCATGGGAAACGCGACCAGCATTTTTAACCTGATGCGAAACGTCGGCGCGAGCATCGGAATTTCCATGGTCGAAACTTTGCAGGTGCGTAAACAGCAAATGCACATCAACATACTGGCCCAGCATGTGACTTCGACCAGCCCCCAGGCTCAGCAGATGATCAAACGGATGACCGCGGTTTTTCTTTCGCACGGAAGCGGTCCTGGCACAGCAACCAAACAGGCTTACGAAGCAATATGGGGAATCGTGGTCAGGCAGGCCACCATGCTCTCCTACAATGACGTGTTCCGTTTTCTGGCCGCGATGTTCGTCGTGATGTGTCCGTTAATTTTCCTGATGCGTAAGGCGAAAAAAGGCGGCCCGGTCATGGCGCATTGACTAGTGGCGGCCCGCGAAAATTTGCATGTGACCGGACCTTGCGAGTTTCACGCAAACAACGGCATGCACCCAATCCTGAGCCTCTTTGTCGTGACTGACTGAGCCGGTATTCGCTAAGCACACTCCAAAAAACAGATATCGTTCTAGACGAGACACGACGTTCAGTTAACATCGAGGACTATGAAGCTTTGTCATGTTGTGTTGGTGTCTCTGCTTGCATGTTCTTTGTCTGCCCAAAGTCAAAGCGGCTCTCAGTCTCCTTCTCCAGTTGTTAAGGGGCAAGACGTTTCAAAAGGGCCTACGTCCACCGCACTGCCGGGAGAAACTAAGATTGACCCTGCAAAAGAAGCCGATATCCGGCGGCTGCTCGATCTTATGAAAGCCGGAGCGCTGGTTACTCAGCTTATGGGAGGAATGGAACAAAACATCCGGCCGTTGATGACCAACTCTTTGCCTCCGGGGGATTATCGCGAAAAGTTACTTGATCTATTTTTCGCGAAATTTCATTCCAAGATGCAATCCAGCGATCTTCTCGATTTAGTTGTTCCCATCTACGACAAGTATTACAGCCGCGAAGAAATCAAGGGATTAATCCAATTTTACGAGACGCCACTAGGGCAAAAAATGGTTAGCGTGACGCCCCAAGTGACTCAAGAGTCACAGGTCGCAGGCCGACAATGGGGCCAACAATTAGGGCGCGATTCCATGTCTGAGGTTCTTTTAGAGCATCCTGAGTTAGAGAAAGCATTGGAGGACGCTAAGAATCCGTTTCCCAAATAGCGCGGCATACTTGAGCTTCCAAGTGCCGGACATCGACAACGAACTGACATACAGTAACGTTGTCATCCACTGAGGCCTCCCGTTGTAAAATAGAAGCTAAGTAGTCTGATGGTATAGACGTCTCTCCAACGTTCCAGAAAAGAGTCTGCGCATGTCCCAAAACAATGGAAATCCCACCAGTCTTCGCTTGAAGACCGGCCTTGCCGAAATGTTAAAAGGCGGCGTCATCATGGACGTTACGAACGCCGAACAAGCCACCATCGCCGAACAGGCGGGAGCGGTTGCGGTCATGGCGTTGGAGCGCGTCCCGGCGCAAATTCGCGCGGAGGGCGGAGTCGCGCGCATGGCGTCGCCGAAGAAGATTCGCGAAATCATGGCTGCCGTTTCGATTCCTGTGATGGCGAAGTGCCGCATCGGCCACTTTGCCGAAGCGCAAATTTTGCAGGAGCTCGGCGTGGATTACATAGATGAATCCGAAGTGCTGACGCCGGCTGACGAAGCGCATCATGTCAACAAGCATGACTTCACAGTGCCATTCGTATGCGGCGCGCGCAACCTCGGCGAGGCACTTCGCCGCATCGCGGAAGGCGCAGCCATGATTCGCACTAAAGGCGAAGCGGGCACTGGCGATGTTGTCCATGCGGTGAAACATATTCGTCAAATTGTTCAAGAAATGAAAATCCTGACTGTCCTTGGCGAAGAGGAACTTTACGCCAAGGCCAAAGAACATGGCGCTCCTTATGAACTGATAAAACTGGTCGCGAAAGAAGGGAAGCTGCCGGTGCCGAACTTCTCCGCTGGCGGCATCGCCACGCCAGCTGATGCGTCGCTGGTGATGCAACTCGGCGCGGAGGCAGTGTTCGTTGGCTCCGGAATCTTCATGAAAGATTCGACGACTTTTGCTGATCCCGCCGAAGCTTCTCTTCGCGCGAAAGCCATCGTGCAAGCCGCTACGCACTTCAATGATCCTAAAGTGTTACTCGAAGTCAGCGCGGACCTGAGCGGCATGAAAGGACTTGCTGTGGGAGCCCTCGATCAAGCCAATATGTTGCAAACCCGCGGCTGGTGACGGAGGTGAGCACACATAGCTCGCCGAATCGGCGTGGCTTGCTCATCCTTGGGCTGGCGCTTATTGCTCTTATCGCGGCAATCGCGATTCCCAATATCAAGCTGGCGCGTATCACGGCGAATGAGGCAGCA
>DASYGR010000036.1:0-8863 GCA_035999525.1 Terriglobales bacterium | reverse complement strand
CAGAAAACCGTCTAAGCCGTATTCAGGAGGGATTGTGCCATATAGGCCCGTCGCTATTTTCAGCTTCTCGTTAATGAGGAACCTGATTCTCTGCGTGCTTTTGTTGAGCGCTGCTTTTGCATCTGACCAGATGAGTCATACCTGTAAATTCAGGAGAGGTCCTTTGCAGGGTCAAACTCACACATTTCCGAATCTTAGCGCCACGGTGGTGGGATCGAGCTGTTCAGACGGTCTTACCAGCACCGGTATTGCTGTCCCCGACCCGGACACCCCGGAGGCAGCGCAGCCCATGAGCCACACCTGCAAATTCAATGTAGGACCTTTGCAGGGGCAAACGCACACACTTCTGGATCGTAGCGCTACAAGGGTCGGCTCGAGCTGCTCCGATGGGCTCACCAGCAGCGGAGTTGCGGTCCGCGATCCGGATGACGAAACATCTGCGGAGCGCACCAGTCACTCCTGCCGATTCACTCGTGGTCCTCTGCGGGGGCGGACTCAGACACTCCCCAACCACAGTCCCATGAAGATAGGGTCCACCTGTTCCGATGGACTCACCAGCAGCGGAGTGGCGATAGCAGATCCAAACTAGCGGCATCGGCAGCCTTTTCCCCTGTGGTTGGTGGAATGGCCGGTCATTGCCGATCCCGTTTCTGCGCAGCGCAATGCTCTAGGGCCCACCTCTGCGTTGACTTTGACTCCACATCCCGCCTAACATGGCGCGACTGGCCTGACTGAAAATGATCGGCGAAACCATCTCGCATTACCGCATTGTGGAGAAGTTGGGCGGCGGCGGAATGGGCGTGGTTTATAAGGCCGAAGACACCCAACTTGGCCGCTTCGTCGCATTAAAGTTTCTTCCCGACGAGCTTGCACAGGACTCTCAGGCGCTCGAGCGGTTTCGGCGCGAGGCCCGCGCCGCGTCCGCACTGAATCACCCCAACATCTGCACCATATATGAGGTTGGCAAGCACGGAGCCCAATCCTACATCGCGATGGAATTTCTGGAAGGGGCCACGTTGAAGCATCGCATCACCCTTCATCCGCTCGAGATTGGATTGCTTTTTACTTTAGCGATTGAAATCGCAGACGGCCTTGACGCGGCTCACTCGAAAGGCATTGTTCATCGCGACATAAAACCCGCGAATATTTTCATTACGGAACGCAACCACGCCAAAATTCTTGATTTCGGATTGGCGAAGGTCGGTCTCGAACGCAGTAGAGTCCTCGACCCCACCGAAGCCACGGCCGGAGCCAACTTTGACGTGCGCATGGAGCACTTGACATCGCCGGGCGCCGCATTGGGCACGGTGGCTTACATGAGTCCCGAGCAAGCGCTCGGCGAGGAACTGGACGCGCGAACCGACATTTTTTCCTTCGGCGTTGTGCTGTATGAAATGTGCACCACTCGCCTGCCCTTCGAAGGGAACACTTCGGCGGCGATATTTAATTCGATACTGAATAAGGTTCCCACATCGCCTGTCCGCTTGAATCCCGCGCTTCCGCCGGAGCTGGAACGCATTATTAACAAAGCTTTTGAAAAAGACCGCGACCTGCGATATCAGAGTGCAGCGGATTTGAAAGCCGATCTCAGGAGGTTGCAGCGCGACTGGCATCCGTCTTCGCAACGGATGGTTGCGGCGTCCTCCGAATCGGGCGTGGCGACGCCTGCCGCGGCAGCCGGGACTTCGCAAATAAATGTTCTGAGTAAACCGAAGCGAACGAAACTCCCTGTCTTCGCCGGTATTGCGTTGCTGTGTCTGGCGGCAACTGGCATCGCCGCTTTTCTATTAGGCCAGCGATCGGCTATCCGGCCCGTGCCCACATTTCGCGAGCTGAGCTTTCGCCGTGGTGCTCTGCGGGCGGCGCGGTTTGCACCGGATCCCCGATCGGCGGTCTATAGCGCTTCCTGGGAAGGCAATCCGGAAGAAGTCTTTATCAGTTCTCCTAATTCGACCGAGTCCCGCGATCTCGGTCTGCCTGAAACGGAAGTATTGGCGGTTTCAGCGAGTGGACAGATGGCGGTTTTGCGCCGCTTTAGCGTGAGTCCCAATCATTTTACCCATCGAGGAACGCTGGCTCAGGTTTCGATCGGAGCCGATGCGCCGCGCGATCTGCTGGACAATGTCGAGGCTGCGGATTGGACGCCGGACGGAAATGCGCTTGCCGTGGACCACGTGGTGCACGGGCAAAGCCGGATCGAATATCCCATTGGCAAGGTGTTGTACGAAACCGCCGGCTGGATCAGTAATTTGCGCTTCTCTCCCAAGGGTGATCGGCTCGCATTTATTGATCACAATCTCCTGGGAGATGACGGAGGCACCGTCAGTGTCGTTGACTTAAACGGCAAGAAGTCCGATTTGACGGAGCGCTGGGTTACCGCGCTGGGTGAGGCATGGGCACCGACAGGGGACGAGATATGGTTCACCGCCACTGCGACGGGTTTCAGTCGTTCACTGCGAAGCGTGAACTTATCGGGTAAGGTTCGCGAACTGCTGAGCGCTCCCGGAACTTTGACGTTGCACGACGTCAGTCCAGGCGGACGGGCTTTGATTTCACGGGATGCGTTGCGCGCGGGAGCCATCGGCCTGGCTCCCGGCGAAAGCAAAGAACGCGACCTCAGCTGGCAAGACTGGACCGTTCCGACTGACCTTTCGGAAGACGGAAAACTCATGCTGTTGATCGAGGCCGGAGAGGCGGGAGGTGGAGAATATGCGGTATTTACCCGCGACACGAGTGGCAATTCCGCCGTCCGTTTGGGAGAGGGTTCCGCCTACTCGCTTTCACCGGACGGGAATTGGGCCCTCGTCTTGCGTCAGAACATGACCCCTCCCGACTTTGTGCTGCTTCCTACCGGCGTAGGACAGCAGCGGAAAGTTTCGACAGGTGGGATTATTCCATCGTTTGGCGAATTTTTTCCTGATTCCAAACGATTGTTGTTCGATGGTCATGAGCCTGGGCATGCGTCGCGAGTATACGCGGCTAATCTGGACGGCGGCCAGCCACGGGCGGTTTCACCGGAAGGCTTTAGTTTGGGGCCTTATCCCCACGGTGTTTCCCCTGATGGACGGCGAATCTCGACGGTCACCGACAACGGGATTGCTATTATCCCGGTGGATGGCGGAGAGCCGCAATTGGTTCCGGGCTCCCAACCCGGCGAAACGCCCATTCGCTGGGTCAAGGGAGGGAATGCATTGCTGGTCGGGCGCCGCGGTGAAACGTCGTGTCCGGTATCCCGCCTGGACATCTCAACTGGCGCGAGAACGCCATGGAAGACGGTACGCCCTTCAGACGTGGCTGGCGTAACTGCCGTCGCATGCCCCCGAATCGCCGCCGACGAGGACCACTATGTCTTCGGATACGTCCGCAATCTGTCAGATTTGTTTCTCGTGGAACACCTGAAGTAGAGATGTCAAACTAAAAATGCCCTCGCGCCGGGGAACATGCGCAAGGGCATCCGGTTGAGGGACGCGGCTATTGCCTGTCGTACACGGCAGTGCTTCTTACCATCTTTCCGTTAGAATCCGTGGCCCTGGTGGTTACGGTGCGGGTTTTGCCATCGGCCGATATGGCAACTCGGCCCGTGATAGTAGGCTTGCCGTCTTTCTTGTCGGTGAACTCCAACGTGTGAGCATTAACTCTCTTATATGACCGCATATCGGCCTTCGGATCGCTGGTGACGGGGTAGTCTTTCCCGTCGAACGCGCCCGTCCATTCATTGTGCGTGGCCGTTCCAGCACCATCCGTTCCATCCACCGTGACTTTTACGTTGTCTCCCGCAGCCTCATAGACAACGGTGTCATTCTTGCCCGTTCCGGGGGCGATCTTCGACTTGGCATCATTGAGTTTCCATGTGCCCATAGTCACATCACTGGCAAAACACGTTGCGCCTACAGCCAAGCACAACAAGAGAGTCAAAATAGTAGTTCTTGCTTTCATAGTTTCTCCGATTCAGAAGCAGATTTTAATGGACTGGATTGACGCAGGACATTCTAGTGCCGCGTGCGGAATTCAACAACTCGCAAATTTGTGCGCAGGTTATTTAGCAACTATTCGGCGGCACATGGCCTGAAGTCAAATGCAATTGCGACCGTCCCTGCTCGTGCATCGATGTGAAAACCAACTTCGGAATCGCTCGACGTTTCCGGCGGCAGGGAGGAGGAATGTTCTTTGAAGAAAAGATCAATCAGCTGCTTATCAAACACGTCCCCGGGCTTTAGTAACAGCTCTTTCGACAGATCATCGGAAACACGCTGATCCAGACCTAGAAAGCTGATGCTGCTTACTACAAACTGCTTGCCTTCATCAATGTCCATGTCGAATGACACGGTCTGATTGTCCTCATTGAAGCGCGGAGTGGGAATAACAGTAAAGTTAATGTAGCCTAATTCTCCATACTCTTTGCGCAGATTTTCTAGCCCTTTTGCGATCTTAGACCGGTCTGATATCTCGCCGTCCGAGATCGGGAACAGGTCGCGTAATTTCTTGACACCGGTGATCGCTTTATTGTTCTTGAAAGCAATCTCACCCAACCTGTACTGCTCTCCCGCGTTTACTCGGACCGTAACAGCGATGCTCTCGCTAACCGGGCTGCTGCTGAGAATTCGATTCTCGCCACTTACTTCCACTTGCACGTAACCGTGGTCCTGCCACGCCTCCCTGACTCGCTCTACAAGTTCATCTGTAGCTCTATCCAGACCCAGAGGGTAACTAAGCTGCCGCAGCGAAGAAGCGATCTGCTGCTGATCCGCAACTGGTAAGCGAAGGTCGCCGTCAAACTGCACTTCGGCGATGGCAATTGTGGGACCGAAAACGTCCTCGTCAGAGGAAGGCGGAGCGGAACAGGCGTTTTGAGACTCGGGGATTTCTGCGGAATCGGACTGCTGAGCAAAGCCAGATTGCAAAGCCAGAGCGAAAGCTGCAGCTAACAAAATCGCCTGTGATAGGCGGCGGCGCATGCTTGTGTATTATAAACTCATTCACCCGCTTTGCTGAGATAGAATGAGGCGGTCAAACTTCCTTTATGCGCCGTCTCACGCAATGGCGGGTTCTTCCCAGCGGACTCTGATTAGATTCTAGCTTCCTATACTCCGACGAATATTTCCTCTTACTACTTTCCGGAAAGCTAAGAGCCCAGGGCCAAAAGCTAATGGCATCATCAACAAATTACGACGTTATCGTGATCGGCGGTGGGCATAATGGCCTGGTGAATGCCGCCTATCTTGCGCGTGCCGGGAAGAAAGTGCTGGTACTCGAGCGGCGCCACATTGTAGGAGGCGCGGCTGTCACCGAGGAAATCTTTTCCGGATTCAAATTCTCTGTCTGCTCCTACGTAGTTTCTCTGCTTCGTCCGGAGATCATTCGCGATCTTGATCTGCCGCGTCATGGGCTGGAAATTCTTCCTCTCGACGGTACGTTCACTCCCATGCCGAATGGCGATTATCTCTGGCGGGTGAACGATCACGCGAAGACTCGCCGGGAAATTGCGCGTCACTCGCGGCTGGACGCTGAAGCCTACGACGACTTTGGCCAGGCCATGTTGCAGATGTGCCGTTTCGTGAAACCTATTCTCAGCATGGTGCCTCCTGACCCTTACACGCTGAATCCGAGGGAGCTGATGAAGCTGCTTTTCCTCGGACGGCGCTTTCGCGATCTCCCTTCCGGCGATCAGTACAACCAGGTGCAGTTGATGACCATGAGCGCCATTGATTTTCTCGATCAATGGTTCGAGACCGACGTGTTGAAGGCAACGATGTCGGCGTCGGGAATAATCGGAACATTTTTGGGCGTGCGTTCTCCGGGAACGGCGTACGTTCTGCTTCATCACTACATGGGCGAGATTGATGGTGCATTTCGTTCGTGGGGATTTGCGCGAGGTGGAACGGGCGCGATTTCAAACGCGATCGCCGATGCTGCCCGCGAGGCGGGAGCTGAGATTCGAACGAAGGCCGGCGTCGCTCGGATCATCGTGAAGGATGGAAAAGCTCAGGGGGTGGTTCTCGAGAATGGCGACGAGATCGGTACTGCTATTGTTTCGTCTAGCGTAGATCCCCGCAATACGTTTGTGAAAATGATCGAGCCGGAGAATTTGCCTGACGAGTTTATGGAGGACATCAATCGTTATAAGTTTCGCGGTTCATCCGGCAAAGTAAATCTGGCGCTCGATGGACTGCCTGACTTCAGCTGCTTGCCAGGCCCCGGGGCGCATCTGCGCGGGGCGATTTCCATTTCTCCCAGCGTGGATTACATGGAGCGCGCATACGACGAGGCCAAGTACGGAAGATACTCTCGCGGTCCTTATATAGATATGGTGATTCCCAGTCTGACTGATCCGTCACTGGCGCCTCCTGGCAAGCATGTGATGTCGTGTTTCGTGCAGTACGCCCCGTACAAATTGACTGAAGGCACTTGGGATGAAAAGAAAGAAGAGTTTGGCGACAATGTGATCAACACGATTGCCGCGTATGCTCCTAACATAAAAAGTCTAATCGTCGGTAAACAAGTAATCACGCCACTCGATTTGGAGCGCGAGTGGGGATTGTCGGAAGGCAACATCTTTCAGGGGGAACTGTCGCTCGAACAGCTATTTTTTCTGCGTCCCGCACCGGGATGGGCACACTATCGAACGCCAATCGAAAATTTGTATATGTGTGGATCGGCCACGCATCCCGGCGGCGGAATTATGGGCGCCAGCGGAAGGCTTGCGGCGCTAGAAATCCTGAAGGATTACAAAGCGGGGAAGGCATAAAAGTTTTCGTCATCGGTTTGACGCGATTCGGATCAGTCATTTTGCAAAAAGACATCATCATCGTAGGCGGCGGCCATAACGGATTGGTCACTGCTTTTTACCTGGCTAAGGGGGGATTCAAACCGCTGGTGCTTGAGCGCCGCAGTGTCGTGGGTGGTGCGGCCATCACCGCAGAATTTCATCCTGGATTTCGCTGCTCGACCCTCGCCCACGCGACCGCACCGCTGCAACCAGCGATTCTTCGCGACATGGGTCTTGCCCGGCATGGGTTGAAGATGACGCAGCCGGACGTTCGCGTTTTCTCCCCGACTCCCGATGGGCGCGCACTGATTCTTTATGGCGACGCGGAAAGATCAAGCGCAGAGATTTCCAAATTCTCCGCCAAAGATGCGCGCAAGTATCCCGACTTTCAAAAATCACTAGCCAATATTGCCGATGTAATTGGCGATCTGCTCACGCTGACTCCGCCGGATATTGATCATCCCAGCGCCGGGGACCTTTGGTCTCTGCTCAAGACTGGAAAGAAGGCTCGCGGTCTTGGCCGAAGAGAGTTGTATCAATTGCTGCGATGGGGACCCATGGCCGCGGCCGACCTGGTCGCGGAATGGTTTGACACTGAACTGTTAAGGGCAACCATCGCGGCTCGCGGAATCTTTGGAACAAATTTGGGTCCGTGGTCGGCCGGAAGCGCGATGACGTTAATGCTGCGCGCCGCTTGCGACGGAGAAGCTTGTGGAGCGACGTGGTTTGCGGAAGGCGGCATGGGCGCGGTTACGCAAGCGATGGCAGCGGCATGTCGCGAGGCGGGGGCCGAGTTTCGTACCGGTGCCGCCGTCGCGCAAATCCGCATTAAAGATGGCGCGGCTACTGGCATTGTGCTGGACGACGGAGAAGAAATCCCTGCTCGCACAGTCATCTCCAATGCCGATCCCAAGGCCACAATGCTTGGGCTCGTGGATGCCCAACATTTGGAGCCCGGCTTCCTGGGAAAAATCAGAAATTATCGCACTCATGGAACGCTTTCGAAATTGAATCTAGCGCTTTCGGGCCTGCCGAAATTCACCGCAGCTCCCGATGAGGCGGCGCTGCGTGGTCGAATCCATATCGGTCCCGAAATTGATTATCTGGAACGCGCATTCGATGCCAGCAAGTACGGTCAGTTTTCCGAGAAGCCTTATCTTGAAGCTGTCATTCCGACGCTCACAGATTCCACGCTGGCACCCGCCGGCAAGCACGTCATGTCGGTCTACGTGCAATTCACGCCCTATCAATTGCGCGGAACGGATTGGGACAACCAGCGCGATAACCTGGCTGACACGGTAGTTAAAACGCTGGCTGAATATGCTCCGAACCTTCCTGGCATGATTCTTGGGGGGCAGGTAATTACTCCCAAAGATCTGGAACAGACGTACGGAATGACAGGCGGTCATCCCTTCCACGGCGAGCTCTCCCTGGATCAGTTCTTCACGATGCGGCCGTTGCTAGATTGGGCCCGATACCGAACACCCATCAAGGGACTTTATTTGTGCGGCTCCGGAACTCATCCAGGGATCGGATTGTCAGGCGCATCGGGGGCGAACGCCGCGCGTGAAATATCGAAAGATTTGAGGAAATAGAAGATTGATTTGGCAGGTTTCGGCCTCGTGGTCGAAAAATGTTGCGACCGCCTTACACTACAAGTGCAATTGCTTGCTTTCGTCAACTAGGGGCGCGTATCTTCGGGGCGATTGGCTTTCGCTTCGGAGTAGCTTACCATCGCTGCCGATATGCCTTTCTTCAACAATACTCCCGACTACTGGCAGAGGCTTGATTGGCAAATCCTTCGCGATGGCGGAATCCATCTCTACTGGCGCCGCGAATTCTTGATCGAGGACACAGAATGGTTCGCGAACCATGATTACGATGTGTTCGAGCTGGCTTGCGAAACCTGGAAATCACAAGACGACATGTTTTCTGATCTTGCACGTGTGCTGCGATTACCGGATTACTTTGGGAGCAATTTCGATGCCCTTGATGAGTGCATCGAGGACCTGCCGCTCACTGAGAATCGTGGCGCGGTGATAGTGTTGACAAGGTTTGACGCATATGCAGCGGGCGCAGGCTCCGTACCCATGCCGA
>DASYGR010000028.1:0-4300 GCA_035999525.1 Terriglobales bacterium | reverse complement strand
AGATGTGGGGCACCGTCGAAATTTTGGAGGAGAGGTGAGCCACCAGCCCCGTCATCCGTCCCACGATCAACCGTAGGTGAGGTCGGTGCTCTGTCCGACTTCGATGATGTAGCCATCAGGATCGCGGATGTAGCACCGTATCTCGCCGTACTTGGGTATCGGCTTGGTGATGAACTCGGCTCCTCGACTTTTCCATAATTCATAGCACGCTTGAATATCGGCAACGCGGAAATTCATAAAGCTATTGATGTGATTCGGGTCGGGGACGCTGAGCGTTACCGTCGGCTTATCCGGAGTCGGCCCGCCGCCAACGTTCAGGATCATCCAGATATTCGCAAGCAGCAGGTACGCAGGCGCGTTACCATCACCCAGGGTCAGAATGCGAGCGCCGAAAACCTTTTCGTAATACCGAGCCGATCGCTCGATGTCGGCGACGGTGAGAAATTGCGCGATGCTGATCCCCTCTCGCGGGGGCATCTCATAGTTCTTCTGTTCGATTTGTACGCTGCTCATGGACGACTCCAATTCCGATCAACTGTGCTCATCTGCTGATTCTGGTTCCTCCGGTTCATACCTGCTGCCGATTACGCCTGACGAGGAAGGGAAAAACAATTAACAACCTACTTTATCGAACTGCGTAACCGCCATCGACTCTAATGGTGTCGCCGGTAACGAAATCGGACGCGCGCGACGACAGGTACACGGCTGCTCCAGCAACTTCTTCCGGTTGACCCCACCGGCCAGCCGGTGTCCGCGCAATAATCTCGTCGTTCATGGGCGACGCGCGGACAGGGGCGGTTAAATCGGTTTCAATCCACCCGGGTGCGATGGCATTGACTTGAATGTTATGCGGCGCGAGCTCAATGGCCATGGATTTGGTGAGTTGGACAATCGCTCCTTTCGCCGCGCTGTACGAAGGAACGAGCCCAGACCCGAAGAACGAATACATACTGGCAATGTTGATGATCTTGCCGATTTTTTGACGAATCATCGATTGGGCAGCGAGCTTGGAAAGAAGAAAAACCGAGTTGAGTTGCGTCTCGATGACGCAGTCCCAATCTCCAGGCTTCTCGTTCATGACGCCGCCGCTCAATGAAGCGATGCCGGCATTGTTGACAAGTATGTTGACGCTTCCTAGTTCACTCTCGACCTTGTTGAAAGCAGGCTCTAATCCGGCTCGATTTGTCATGTCAACCGGCAAGGCCATGGAACGAACGCCGATTGCTTTCAATTCGGAAAGCACGCGCTGGTTTTTTTCGTCGTTGCGTCCCCACACAGCCACCGCAGCTCCGGCTTCGGCTAATCCGAGCGCGATACCGCGGCCAATTCCACCATTACCACCAGTCACGACAGCCACCCGTCCGGTCAAATCGAATAAGCCAGGAGTTTTCATCCTAGGACTCTAGCATGAAGACCTTTGTCACGCGGTTTAGCGTCGGCGAGGGAGTCTCTTTGTCGAGGCCTCAGATCCAGCCGGTTCACGGAACGGTTCCACAGAAATGCGCTTGTAACCCACTTCCAGCACGGTCAGGTTTTCTGTGCCGCCCGGCAATTGAAGGACTACGCTGTCACCCGCTGCCGACTTCATCAACGCGCGCCCCAGAGGTGACACCCAACTGATGTGGTTGCGGTCGAGATCGATTTCGTCGGTGCCCACGATGCTCACCACTCGCGATACTCCCGCGGCATTGGCATAGCGCACGGTCGCTCCGAAGAATGCCCTGGTCGCCGCCTGCCCCGGTCTTTCCTTTCCCGTTCTGGGAGCTTCCGGGTCCACCACTTCCGCGGCTTCAATTCGCTTGGTGAGAAAGCGAATTCGCCCATCAATCTGCCGCAGCCGCCGCTTGCCGTACTGATAGTCAGCGTTTTCACTGCGATCGCCGTTGCCGGCAGCCCACGCCACCACCTCCGTCACAGCCGGGCGTTCCCTGGTGAGCAGAAACCGGTGCTCATCTTTGAGGCGCTCCAGCCCGCTCGGCGTGATGTAGTTCTTGACTGGCGTCGCGGGCTCGTCCGCTTGTGGCTTTCTGGTAAACCTCTTGCGCATCTCGTGATTTTTTCACGTTTTCCATTTATTTGTTTGGCGTCCCCGACGGAATTTGCCGGTTGTTGGCGCTCGCCGACTGGAGCTTAGTGATGATCTGCCCCGCATGCTTGTGATCTATCTCGCCGGAGAGCAGCCGGTTCAGGACTCGCATCAGAGCGCGCTGTACGGATTCCGAGTCTCTCAGCGGCTCGGATTCGAACCAGCGCTGGCGCGTCCGCTCAGCAATTTTTCTCACTTTCTGCCCATGCGCACGCTTATGGGAGTAGCAGTATCGGGTGCGGCGCATGGCGGGGGAAGCGCAGCGGGTGGTGTTGTCCATCCAGTGCTGGCACAAGGGGACGGGCACCCCCTAGTCCCCCCATTTCGTAAAGTAATTAAAAGTCATAGAGTTCGCGGACTTTTACTGCCAACTACTGATTTCTAAAGAAGTTAAATCCTGAGTTCTTTGGAATCATGTAGTTGCCGCCTCGTTTCATCATGGACTCGGGACGAGATCGACCCTAGTCCTCGTGCTGGACAATGATGGAACGATTCGGAGGTGGACGGCAAGGTCAGATGTCACAAGGTGGAAGGTTACTGGCGGTTGAAAAGTGTTTTGTAGGGAAATTGGGAAAATGGACAGACCGAACGTTTCCCGGTTTTTCGCCATATGGGCTACTTCGCGCAACAGGCTTTGGAATTGCTCAATTCCGATCTCACCGTCATCGAACAGTTACAAAAAGATTTTCCGCAAGACGGTCTCGGGTCGCTGCGCAACCTGGCGGGAGCTTTCCAGTTCTCTGGCGATGACGTGGACAAGAAGATTCGCGCACTCTCCGGCGGAGAAAAGTCGCGGCTGGCAATAGCACGCATGCTCTACAACCCACCGAACTTCCTGGTGCTAGACAAACCGACGAATCACCTGGATCTTGCGACCAAGGAAATGCTGGTGGACGCCCTGAAGGATTTTGAAGGCACCATGATCTTCGTATCGCACGACCGCATGTTCCTTCGCGGTCTCGGCTCACGCGTGCTGGAACTGGGCGGCGAGAGTGGCACCGACCGCAATCCCACGGTTTATCCTGGGTCGTACGTTGAGTACGTGCAGAAGCTCGGACACGAGGCGCCTGGGATCTATTCGTAGGGTTTGTGCAACGCTGCGTCCCGTCTGTCCGTGTATTTTCAGGCCGCGCAAAAGACACCGACTGATTACCACAAAAAACCGCCAAACTATACCAATAGAAGGGGTTTCCGCCTTGGAGACTCCGGTGGATTTAATGTAAAGTATGGTGTAAAGTAAGGAGTTGACGGTCAACTGGAGGAGCGTTATGGGAAAGAAGCTAAATGCAGCGCCGGTGTTTTTTACGATTATGCAAGTGCGCTTTAATCCGATCCTAACCCTCGATGCCTACGTACCTCAAATACAGGACCGCTTGCGAAAGGAGGGCTTCCCCGACGCACAGAAGGGATTCGTAGCCACGATCAACCTGACGCTGGGCGGCGCACCATCTGCAGAAGGATCTCCCGCTCAGATCCCGATTGCGCAAACTCCACGCATCACGTTCGGGAATAGAGAGCGAACCGCGGCGTTCATTCTGGATCAGGGAGCGATCTCGTTTCAGACGACGCAGTACGACGTGTTCGAGACTTTCCTCGCCGACTTCATGAAGGGTCTCGAGGCGGTCCATCAAGCGGTCACGCTCGACTTCACGGATCGTCTCGGGCTTCGTTACCTTGACGCGGTGTTTCCGAAGACAGGTGAAGCGGTGAAGGACTATCTCTCAGGTTCGATCCTCGGTCTCACCGAAAAACTCAACGACACGATCGTCCACTCGTTTTCGGAAACGTTGGTCAAGCGCGAAGACATTCAGGTGCGGTCGCGCGTGATCATTCAGGACAGCGAGCTCTCGTTCCCGCCCGATCTCATGGGCCTCAATTTGTCGGTGCCCGACAGATTCCGTGGTTTGAACGGCCGCCATGCGCTCATCGACACTGACGGGTGGAGCGACGCGCGCGAAGCCTTCAGCCTTGATCGAATCAAAGAGCGTTTCGATTCGATTCACGATGGGATCACCACCACGTTCAAGGCGAGTGTGACTCCGAACGCGCTGAAGGTGTGGGCATGAACTACAACACTCATCCATCATCCTCGACGTCGCTGGACGCTTGGATCCCGCTCTCATTTCTTCCCGTTCAACCCGCTCCAGAACGAATCGGACCGCTAGGTCTCGAAGTCGGAACGGGCGGATACGAGACCTTCGAGTACTTCACGAT
>DASYGR010000299.1:0-5359 GCA_035999525.1 Terriglobales bacterium | reverse complement strand
CGCCAGAAATGATTGTGAATGCGGCGTTGCAGGAAGACGTGCACGTGATTGGACTTTCGATTTTGTCCGGGGCGCATAACGCGATCGTCCCGCGGGTGTTGGATCTTCTGAAGAAAAATAAAATGGACGATGTGCTGCTTGTTTTGGGCGGAATTATTCCGAATCAAGATATTGAAAATTTAAAAAACTCCGGAGTTGCGGCCATCTTCCTTCCCGGCACCGCAATGGATGAAATCGTTCAATTCATTCGCTCGAACGTTAAGCCCCGCGGAGTTCCAGCATCCAGTTGACGGGCGAAATCAACTCATCGAGACTGCGCGAGAATCTGGCCAGAACCGTTGGTCCGGCGCCGTGGTATTGGAAGACTTTTCCTGTAATTGATTCGCCGGACCGGCGATTCGGCTGGTCCCATCATGGTGAGGAGGGCGCGTTGGCCCATTTGGTCACGCTGAATGTTGACGGGGAATCCGAGAAACCGCTTCTCGCACTAAATACGTATTGCCGGCCATTCGTTATTTCATCTTCGCGCTTGGGAGTTTGGTGCCCGGAAGGTCGCCATATTCGTTTGGTCTGTTTTGATTCGGCACTCCTGAAGCCTTTTGATTTGGCCGAGATTGCTGGATGGTTCAAACAGTCGAGCGACCGGATTTACGCAACGACCGCGCCTATTGCCGAATTTGAAATACCGCTTGCAATGCCAGTGGGAATGCATAACGTCGAAGTTCCGGCTGAGTTTCGAAGTGTGGATGAACTGATCGTGCCCACAAGTTATCCAGCTAAAAGTAATGACGATCCCGCATTTGCGTTGTACATTTTCTATCTCCAGGCCGGGTTGTTGGAAGTTCTGCCGCAGAAATGGTTCACGAAGAGCCAATATGACGTTGGATATCAATGGATCACGCGAGCGGATCGCGATCCGGAATCTCAGCGTATTTTTGGGGATGGTTTCAAACTCGGCACTTTTCTGCTTGAAGAGGATGGCTGTCGTTTTGATAGATGGATTGATCGAGTTCCATAACCCCCTCGTTGCGCGCATCTGATGAACGGTATAGCGTAAACACTTTCGAGCAATTTTTATGCCCGAGCGCGTCGAATCCGTCACAACACCAAAATCTCCCGCGATAGAGAGCAGGGTGGACCCCACATCCGCGCGATTTGAAGCCAACATGCGCTTCCTGGCGGATCTCGTCTCGCAGATACGAAACGAAGAAGAAACCATACGGGAAGGCGGGGGAGCCAAGGCCATTGAAAACCAACACGGAAAGTCACGGCTGACGGCCCGCGAACGGATCGCGCTGCTGGCAGACCCAGGGACATTTTTCGAACTTGGAATGTATGCGGCACAGGGCATGTATGAAGAATGGGGAGGCGCTCCGGCAGCAGGCGTGATTACCGGACTTGCACGCATTCAAACGCGTATGGTGATGATCATCGCGAATGACGCCACGGTCAAGGCGGGGGCTTTCTTTCCGATGACCTCGAAGAAAGTGATTCGCGCACAGAATATCGCAATCGAAAATCATGTTCCCACGATTTACCTCGTAGATTCTGCCGGCGTATTCCTTCCTTTACAAGAAGACGTCTTCCCCGACACCGATGATTTCGGACGCGTATTTCGCAACAATGCCGTCATGTCCGCCATGGGCATTCCGCAGATTGCTGCCATCATGGGCATGTGCGTCGCCGGCGGCGGTTATCTTCCGGTAATGTGCGATCACGTTTTGATGACGGATGGCAGTGGGCTGTTCCTCGCCGGACCCGCATTGGTGCAAGCTGCGATTGGCCAAAAAGTTTCGGCCGACGAATTGGGCGGCGCCGCCATGCATTCGGCGATTAGCGGAACCGTAGATTTTCGCGAGCCGAATGATGAAAGTTGCCTCGAGCGCATTCGCGCCATCGTTGACAAGTGGGGATACCGGAGGCAATCGCCGTGGGAACGGAAAAAGCCGGAAGCCCCGGCCCTGGCGCCCGAAGAAATTTATGGGATTTATGATTCGTCCCCAGCGCGTCCTTATGACATGAAGGAAATTATCGGACGCCTCACGGATGGAAGCCGCTTCGACGAATACAAGCCGGAATATGGCAAGACGCTGATCTGTGGCTATGGCCGAATCGGTGGCTTTGCGGTAGGAATTGTGGCGAATCAAAAGTTGCACGCGCAAAGCATAGACCATGATGGGAACAAGAAAATCGAATTCGGCGGAGTTATTTATACCGAGTCGGCGGAAAAAGCGGCGCGATTCATTATGGATTGCAATCAAAACCTGATTCCGCTGGTCTTCCTGCACGATGTCAATGGCTTCATGGTGGGCCGTGATGCAGAGTGGAGCGGCATTATCAAGGCCGGGGCAAAGATGGTAAACGCAGTTTCAAACTCGGTTGTGCCAAAGATCACCATTATTGTCGGCGGTTCATTCGGAGCCGGACACTATGCGATGTGTGGCAAGGCGTATGATCCGCGTTTTGTGTTTGCATGGCCCACGGCCAGATATGCCGTGATGAGTGGCGACTCTGCTGCGTCCACCCTGGTGGAAATTAAGATCCGTCAGCTGGAACGTGGTGGCAAGAAACTGAGCGAAGAGGAACGCAAAGAATTATTCGAATCGGTGAAGCGGACATACGACGAGCAAACCGATCCAAGATACGGCGCGGCGAGGTTGTGGATAGATAAGATCATTGATCCAATCGAGACGCGCGACGCTATTGTTCACGCACTGGAAGCCGCGGCTTTAAACCCGGATGTGCCAGAGTTTAAGGTTGGAGTGCTACAGACGTGATTGAGATTGTCGAATTTGCGGATGGTCGTATTGTCGGATTTAAGACCCGCTCTCATGATTTTGGTATCGAATCGTTCAATCCGAAGATTAGGCAATCCGACCCGAATGTCTGACTCGATCAAACTCATAGAGTGCTCGCGAGATGCGTGGCAGGGACTAAAAACGCAAATTCCCACCGACATCAAAGTTGAATATCTTCGCGCGCTCATCAGCGCCGGATTCAAGCATATTGATGCGGTTTCATTTGTGTCTCCAAACGCAGTCCCGCAGATGGCGGATTCGGAAGAAGTCATGAAAGAGTTGGATCCGCCCGATGATGTGGAACTGATCGGCATTGTGGTCAATGAAAAGGGCGCGCAGCGCGCGATCGCCACGAATTCAGTCCGAACTCTGGGCTTTCCTTACTCTATTTCGCCGACATTCTTGCAGAACAATCAGCGGCAGACTTTAGACGAAGCGATTGATGAGATGGAGAAGATCAAGAATAAAGGGGAAGACGCGGGACTCGATACGGTGGTTTATATTTCGATGGCTTTCGGAAATCCGTATGCCGACGAGTGGACTGTGGAAGAAGTCGTCAACGCTGTGGACCTTCTGGAATCTTATGGAGTACGGACGATCTCGTTGGCAGATACAGTGGGACTTGCAACTCCTGCCCAGATCGGCGAAACAGTTTCAGCTGTGACTGCAAAGTTCGGCTATTTGGAAATTGGAGTTCATCTGCATGGCCGCCCTGAGCAGGCCGCCGAAAAAGTTTTTGCCGCATATGACTCTGGCTGCCGGCGCTTTGATTCTGCATTGGGAGGATTGGGAGGATGTCCTTTCGCCCAGGACGCTTTGGTGGGCAATCTTCCGACAGAAAAAGTGATTGAGGCGCTCAAGGCACGCGGAGCCGAGTTGCCTGCGTTAAAATCTTTCGACGTATTGCTGCGGGCTTCGGCGGAAATCGCTGCACGTTACACAAATTCGTCCGCCGCTGATTAACGATGCATTAAAGTGGCGATGAAGTTCAAAGTCTCGAAGACAAGGAAGTACGCGCTAGTCGCATCGTTCTCGCTGGTGTTATTGGCAGAACTCGCAGATTTGAACCTGCCGGAAACCATGGCTCTCTCGTGGCACTTGAGGCATGGTTTCAAAGCGCAATGTTGCGGAGTTCAATTTGATGTTCCCTTAAGATACTCTGTCCTCGAGGAACCTCGATCACTCTCGTTATTCGGCGGGGTTGGACACGTGCGTTTTAAATTGTTTCACTCACCCATTTCGACCATTAGTGTAGATGCGCAAGATGACGATTATGATCAGTCGCACACAAACGAGGGGAGAAAACGATTAATCGCTGCTTACGAGCGGGCCGGTAACAGGCTGGTAGGATCTAAAACAATCCAGGTCGCAGGAAAGCCTTTCGAATGCTCTGAGCTTTACATTGACCACTCTGATGTGTTCGGACCTCAAAATACGGTTTTTTGCAGCGGGAAGGGCACGCTAATTCTTTTCTCGGGTAGTCCGGCACTCTTGAACGAGTTCTATTCGATTCTGCAAGGAGCGAAGGCCACGAGGTAGCGGGTTACCGCGAACACGCAAATGAATTACACAACAATCCGGCTGGCATATGACTCCGACATTGCGACCATCACCCTGAATCGCCCCGAAAAGCGAAACGCCATCAGTTTTCACCTTCTGGATGAATTGATGGCTGCGCTCGATGAAACTGAGAAATCGGATGCTCGCATTTTGTTGCTTACAGGCGCGGGAAAAGCTTTTTGCGCGGGCATGGATCTTGATGAACTCAAATCTCTCGCCGGAAAGACGCACCACGAAAATGTCCAAGATTCGACGAACATGGCTCGGATTTTCCGGCGGCTCTATGAATTTCCTCTTCCCACGATTGCTGCGGTAAATGGAGCGGCCATTGCAGGAGGGACTGGGTTGGCAACCATGTGCGACTTCACGCTGGCGGGGCCGGAAGCAAAGTTTGGATACACCGAAGTCCGCATTGGATTTGTTCCCGCAATCGTGTCTTCAATTCTTGTATGGCAGGTAGGACACAAAGTTGCTCGCGACTTATTACTGACAGGACGATTGTTCGACGCGAGCGAGGCGTTTCGTTATGGATTGGTCAATGAGGTGGTTGAGGCCGGCAAACTAATGGATCGCGCCCGCGAGCTTGCGATGCAGCTTATGGAGAACAGTCCTACTTCAATGTCGGCTACGAAGCGGCTGATCAATGGGTTTATCTCCGCGCAACTGGACGAGCAAATCGCGGAAGCCATCGAAGAGAATGCGCGCATCCGGACCACCGCAGATTTCCGCGAAGGAATCACTTCATTCCTTGAGAAGCGCAAGCCGCGCTGGACGGGCCAATGAATCATTCGGCCACCGTCTGCGAGACCAGGTTGCGAGTTCGCTACGCGGAAACGGACCAGATGGGAGTCGTCTACCACGCCAATCATTTTATTTGGTTCGAAGTTGGACGCGTGGAGTTGCTGCGGCAGCTCGGCTTTTCCTACCGCGACATGGAAGAAAAGGATCAATGCTTCATCGCGGTCGTGGATGCGCGCTGCCGATACAAAGCTCCTGCGCGG
>DASYGR010000247.1:0-13535 GCA_035999525.1 Terriglobales bacterium | reverse complement strand
GAACTTTGATGTGCAGAGTCTCGACGTGCGACGATTTCGCCCGAATGTTGTGGTTCGCTTACTGCGACCGGTTCCCTTTCAGGAGGACGAGTGGTTGGGCGGTGTGCTCTCATTTGGCGAGGAGGACTACGCTCCCGCCATCATCGTGACGATGCGCGATGAGCGCTGCTCGATGGTGAACCTTGATCCCGACTCAGCAAGTCCGGCGCCAGAAGTGATGAAGGCGACTCTCCGTGCGAACCAGAACAACGCGGGAATCTACGGCGCGGTCACTCGCATCGGCCGGCTAGCGGTGGGACAGACCATATTCCTGAGTGCGGCGACGAGAAACGAATGACGTGGGTGATCGAAAACAATCTCTAGAACCAATCGCCGTCCTGTCTCTCCAAAAAACGGAGAGACAAGGGCTGGGCCCCAGGGCACCTAATCTGATTCATTCAGCTCTACTGTGAGACCGCCGTCGGAAACACTCACCGTCACATCTTTCAACGCGGGAACAATTGCGTCGGCTTCTTGCAACGCCGAGGCTGGATAAGTTGTCGTTAGCGCGATTACTTTCATTCCGGCGGCGTGGGCGGCGGCGATTCCTGCGGGAGCATCTTCAATCACGAGGCATTCTGTGGGATTCATCTTTAAGCGCTCGGCTCCCTTTAAATAAGGCTCGGGATGGGGCTTTCCGTTTACGACATCGTCAGCGGAAATCAATACTTTCGGGACAGGCAGATCTCCGACTTTTAAGCGGGATGCTGCGAGCCGGCGCGTCCCGGAAGTGACCACGCACCATCGCGCGGCAGGCAGCGACTCCAACAACTTGTCCGCCCCGCGCATGACTACAACACCTTCGTTGTCATCCACTTCACGCTGCTCGATTTTCTTCGTCTCGGCTTCGGCATCGACGTGCGGAGCAAGCATTCGGACGCTTTCGATGGTGCGCCGTCCATGGGCGATTTCAACCGCTTTTTTCGGATCAATATGATTTTCCTTCGCCCATAGAGACCATTGCCGAGTAACCGAGGGAGTGGAGTCCACGAGAACGCCGTCAAGGTCGAAGAGAATTGCAGAACATTTGAATGTTGGCATTGTTCAAGAATGGTACAGCAGGGAGCAAATAAGAGTACCTTGCGGCCACCCGGGTCTCTCATTCAGCAGTTTCTGAATGCTACCTGCACCCAACGAATTCGCGAAAAAGTAGGGGTGTTTCGACTCTTGAGCTTCCCCAAGCGGAAGCTCAACTTCGCTCAACATGACAATTCTTTTTCTTGATTTACGAAGAAGTGACGGCGGGCAGTTGAATTACTTGAGCCTGGGCAAGTGCCATACGCTTTCGAGCCTGCAGATGGCGTTCGCGGAAATGTTTCCGGGCCCTCTCTCCCCATGCCCGCACAAAATAGTAATTCAGCCCCGCGCCGATAACCGAACTGGCGAGCGGAATTAGGCGACCAGCCCATTTTTCGACAACTTCCCTGCTGGCCTGCGCGGCAATGCGCTGAATCACGCGAGGCACGAACTTGTTTATGACTTCCTTTTCCAACAGATCGCGGCTGATGTCCACACCTGCGGCGCTGGCGGCTGCGATCCAGAGCTCGGCGATTTCTTCATCATTGCTGTATTCGAAACCATACACAAGACTGAGTTTTTGAATCGTTCTCAGGGTAATTCCGGCCAAAAAACTCAAATCGGGAACAATCGTCATAATTCCGCCCAGACCGAGACCTGCGCCTTCGGCGGCTGCAACCTTCATTCCGCTGCGAATGACTCGTTCCGCCAGTTCATCCAACACATTCATTTCAACGGAGTAAAGTCCCTCAAAACTCACCACAGGAACCCCATAGACGGTCTGTAACTGCCGAAGAAATTTTGCGGGACTGACTTTGACGGTCTCGTAAGCGCGCTGAAAGCCGCACTGAAGGGCGCTCTCAACCTTCCGCCGCAACCACGACTTGCGAATCTGCTCAATCATAATCATTCATTTGGATGCAAAATTGCGTCGAGACGGTGGTCGGCTCGCACAGGCATCCTCAATGACTATCCTACTCCCTTGGCTAACTGCGTCTTGATCGGCTTGTGCTACGATCAATCTTCTTTCGATGCCAACTGGAAAGCTTCACGTCATACCGCTCGGGGGCCTTGGCGAGTTCGGCATGAACTGTATGGCCGTGCGCTGGGGCGATGACATCATCGTCATTGATGCAGGCCTGATGTTCCCCGAAGCCGAACTTCTCGGGGTGGATATCGTGGTCCCCGACATCTCATACCTGATCGAAAATCGCGAGCGGGTACGTGGAATTGTTTTGACTCACGGCCACGAGGATCACATCGGCGCGTTGCCATGGATCCTCTCCGAACTAAATGTTCCGGTATGGGGCACGGAGTTTACGCTCGCCTACGTCGAAGACAAGCTGGATGAGCACGGACTTCTTGATGATGCCGAGTTAAACGAAATCACGCCGGGAGAGCGTTTCAAAATTGGCCCTTTCACCATTCATCCGATTCAGGTCACGCATAGCCTGGTGAATTGTGTGGCGTTGGCCGTTCACACGCCGCTCGGTGTGATCATTCACACTGGGGATTTCAAGGTTGATCCCACGCCGACGGACAATAAGCTCTTTGACCTGCACTCATTCGCGGAATACGGCAAAGAAGGTGTGCTGGCGCTGTTTCAGGATTCCACGAACGTCGAGCGCAAGGGATACACACCCAGTGAGCGCGCGGTTCGCCGCAAGTTCGATGAAGTGTTTGCGCATACAAAGAGACGGCTGTTTATTTCCTGCTTTTCTTCTTCCATTCATCGCCTGAAGCTGGCAGTGGAGATGGCGTTCGAACACGGCCGCAAGATTGCCTTCGTTGGGCGCTCGATGAACAGTTCGGCGGAAATTGCCGAGGATCTTGGTTACGTTGAGATTCCTGAGGGGTTGCTGATCCATCCCGGCGACATGAAGAATTATGCCCCCGAAAAAGTTTGCGTGATGATCAGCGGAACCCAGGGCGAACCGATGTCGGCATTGTCGCGCGCGGCGGTGGACAATCACAAACACGCCAAGATCGAGAAGGGCGATACTGTGATGCTCTCATCGCGGATCATCCCCGGCAATGAGAAGGCGATCTATCGCATGGTAGATCACCTGTTCCGGCGTGAAGCCCACGTCATTTACGACGACGGATCTTCGCCGCCGGTTCATGTGAGCGGGCACGCCAGCCAGGAAGAATTGCGGCTGATTATCAATCTGGTAAAGCCGAAATACTTTATTCCGGTTCACGGCGAATATCGTCAACTTAAATTACACGCCGAATTGGCGGGCGCGATGCATGGCTCAGTCGGAAACGTGATGCTGATCGAAAGCGGAGACATTCTCGAATTCGACGAACTGGGCGCGAGGAAAGCCGGACGCATCAATGTCGGACGCGTCTGCATTGACTCGGGATCGCGCACCGATGTTGTGGAGGATTTAATAATAAAAGACCGTCGACATTTGAGCGAAGACGGAATCGTGTTGCCGATCATTGCTATCAACAAGCTGACTGGGCGGGTCGAAACATCCCCGGAAATCGTGACTCGTGGATTTTCCCCAGGCGAGGACGGCTTCATGAGCGAAGCTAGGCAGATCGTGATGCAGACGCTCAACATGTCGAGTTCTGAAGAAAAAGCCGACTACGGCGTAATCAAAGAAAAGATTCGCACCGACTTGAAGCGGTACATCTCCAAGCAAACCCAGAAGCGGCCGCTGATTATGCCGGTGATATTGGAGATTTGAACCATAAAACTCTCTTGGGAGACCCGTCCAAGCTCTGCTTGGGCGCGTCTTTTCGAGCGTAATCACGCCAGTGGGTTCGTCCAGCGAAGCCCGGGAAAGCGGGCGAAATCGCGATCCGCGGTGTTGAACTCACCGCCATATTCCATAGTCAACGCCGCCAGTTGCGCGTCAGTGATAAGACCTCCTTTAGCATGCCCTTCAGTGATCATCCGCCGGAAGAGCAGCCAATGATCATCGCCAGGCGTTAGCAAGCGAACGTTCGGTTGCGCAAGCCATTGGTCCACGATCTGCACTGCTTCCTCGAGAGAGAACCGTTCTCCGGGCAGCCTGGGATTGGTCATGATCCGCAGAAATGCAGAGATAGTCTGCCATGGCAATCCGACGGGATCGACGTCAGAAAACACGCGCTCCAGCCACGATCGGGCTCTCGCGTGGAAAGGCGAAGCGCTATCGTAAGCGTAAAGAAGAATATTCGCGTCGAGGACGATCACCGGTGCTCTGGACCTTCTAAGACCTCGATCAACTCCTCAACATTGTCGTAAGAGAGTCCCGAAGGCAGCCCAAGTTTCCGTGGGGTGACGACAAATGGCTTTCTTTGCGGACGCTTCGAAGCCATCAAGCCGAGACGGAGAAAGTGGTTGACGACCTCTTTGAAAGAAGCGCCGGACCTCCGGCTTTCTTTATTTAAGAGTCGGGCGACATCGTCATCGAGGGAAAGAGTAGTTCGCACATCATGATGCTATATTCATAGACATCATGATGTCAAGCCACGTTTGTTTTATCGAGAACGACTCTCCCGAATGCTGAGTGCTGATTGCTGGCTGTTCCCCGCGGTACATGACCGCTCGGAATCTGTTTCGCGTCGCCGGGACACCCCTAAACTTAACTCTCCCCGCAAGTAACGTTCCCCTGATTACTGCTCAGCCTTTCCAGCGATATGCGTCTGGCTGGGGCAAGCCGATATGGGCGAGCACACGATTCGCGAATTCGCGGGCCATGTCGTCAGCAGTGGCCGGGTGGTTATAAAAGGCAGGAATCAACGGGAAGACAGTAGCACCGGCATCCGCCGCACGGTACATGTTGCGGATATGGATTTTATTGAGCGGGGTTTCGCGAATGCAGAGGATAAGGGGCCGCTTTTCCTTGAGGCTTACGTCGGCGGCGCGCTCGATTAGCCGTGAAGCAATTCCATTGGCGATGCGCGCCAAAGTGCCGACGCTGCATGGAATGACGACCATCGCGTCCGCGGGGTAAGAACCGCTGGCGACATTGGCGGCAATATCGGCGTTCGATTGCTGATGAATTTTGCGGGAAGACTTTTCCAGGAGTTGCGAAACGAGTTTATCGCGGCCGCGCAAGTTGAGTTCCACCGCCATGACGCGTAGAGCGCTGTCGGACGCGATGAAGTTTACGTTCCGAATTCGCTTGTCGCGTTCGGCCGCGAGCAGGAAGTGCTTCAAAAAAAGCGATCCGCTGGCGCCAGTTGTAGCAACGGTCAGATTGGCGGGCGGTTCGGTGGACAAGCGATTCTCCGTAAGAAGTCGGACAAACGATCTCTGAGCATAGGGACGCGGCGGAGAAGAAGTCAAGGAACGGGAAAAGTGGCAGGAGATACGTTCCGCAGGACGGGCGAGGACGCCCGTCGCTCGATCGCCGCATGCCAACGGTGTAGTTCGGTCCAGAAGATATAAATGGCGACAATCACCAGTTCGCGATTTCGTAGAAACGCCGATCAGGTTCGGGCTTTGGCTGCGATTGAGCCTGAAGTTCGAGCCTGCGACCAGACTTGGCGGCGAAAATATCTTCAGGAATACACCCAAGCTTTCCGGTCTTACGAGACTGTCCTCGAATCCGGAGAACTCGACGCAATGATTGCCGATGCCAGCACAATTCTAGTCGGCGACTATCACGCATTGCCTGCTTGCCAGAAGTACGTTGCAGAGTTGATCAAAGCCTGTGCACAGGAAAAAGATCGTCCGGTGGTCCTGGCAGTGGAAACGGTCTTCGCGCGCGATCAACATATTCTTGATGAATGGTGGCAGGGAGAGATTGGCGAACGAGAACTGCGCCAGCGCATTCGGTTCGACTTGGACTGGGGATACGATTGGGAGCCCTTCTACGAGTTACTGATATCAGCCCGTAAGTACGCCAGTGCCGTGTTCGGCCTCGATTGCATGCCCCGGGAGGATTTGCGCAAGATTGGCATTCGCGACCGGCATGCGGCACAGAAGATCGCGGAGATTCGCAAGCGCCGCCCTGACGCAGTCATAGTTGCTTTAATCGGCGAGTCCCATCTAGCGCCATCACATTTGCCAGCCCTCGTAGGCAAGAATTTGCCGCAAGAGAATGTCATTAAGGTTCTGCAAAACGTGGATGCTCTGTATTGGAGCGCATCTCGAGAGAAAGACGTTGTTCAAGCTGTGCGCCTAAACGAAAACACAGTTTGCGTGTTCAATTCCACGCCGCTCGAGAAGTACGAGAGTTACCGGCTTTGCCTCAACCGATGGCGAAGGAATCAGGATGAAGAACTCGATTTCGCACCCGTAATTTACGAATTGATTGACCAGTTGCTGCGATTCCTCGACATTGATCGCTACTCTTCTCGCAACGGGAAACAGCCAAAATTCCTGATTGATTTGTTGCCTGAAGTCTACGGGCCGTCAACGACCGAGTTCCGGAAGCGGCTGATTCGGGACAAAGTAAACGAGGAGGCATCAAACATCATTTTTCAGCAATTAGAAGGTCGGGGATGTCTGTATTGTCCCCAACTCAATACTTTTGTTGCCCGCGAAGTCCGGATTGACGTCGTCGCCGAAGAGGCTGCGCGTTTCGTGCATCACGCGTGCCAAGGGTTCTCTCTGCGTTCGGACAGGTGGAGGACGGCTGACTCGGAAGATCAGTTCTATTCGGAGGCGCTTGAACATGCGCTGGTTTACTTGGGTTCGCGGATACTTTGGCGAGCGGTGACGGCGGACTCACCAGCGGAATGCAGGGACGCGGCACCTTCCAACAACAACCCGCCACGTTCTTGCCAATCGGGCCATGCGCTTGGCGCTGCCTTGTATGCGGCTCACCTTCGTGGTGACTTGGTCAGGACCGATCTTAAGCGGCTATTCCTCTTCTCCATCAAAGAACCTGGGAGGGCCACTGAGCTTTGCTCACAACTCTGTAAGAGGTTGCGATTGAGCATCTAAAGATACAGGCCTGGGCCGCATCCCATACGAACTTCCAGATGCTTCAAACATAGAGAGTAGTGGTCCTTGGACTTGGCTCTTCTTCGCAACCGAAGAAGAACAGGCGCTCAGGATGACAACTATATGAAGATGAGAACTATATAAATACGAGTGCCGTGAGGCTTGAAATATTGTTTCCGTAACTGCTTATACCTTCACTGAAATTCTAACCTTTGCTCGTGCTGTAGAATCCCGCTATCTTAAGTGCGGGTGTCCCGATGAATTCCAAGTCACTTCGAAAATTGTTTCAGCAGGTTCGCAACGGCCATGTTTCGCCCGACGACGCGGTGGAACAATTGCGACACATGCCATTCGAAGACTTGGGATTCGCCAAGGTTGATCACCATCGAAGATTGCGGACTGGGATGCCGGAAGTGATCTTCGGCCGTGGGAAAACGCCCGCACAAGTAGCTCATATCTTCGCTAGTTTGGCGAAACACGGCGGCAACGTCCTAGCCACGCGCGCGAATGAAAAACAGTTTGCGGCAGTGAAGAAGAAAGTCCCTCGCGCCAAATACCACAAATCACCCCGCGCCATCATCCTGCATAAGGATGAAACAATTTATGGAAAGGGGTTAATTACTGTCATTTCCGCGGGAACCAGCGATATTCCAGTCGCCGAAGAAGCGGTGATCACGGCGCAGATCATGGGAAATGAAGTCGAGTCCCTATACGACGTCGGCGTCGCTGGCATTCACCGCCTATTGGCAAATCGAAGCGTTTTGGCCCGCTCCCGCGTCCTGATCGTGTGCGCGGGAATGGAGGGGGCCCTCCCGAGTGTCGTGGGCGGCTTAGTCGGTGTTCCAGTCATTGCCGTGCCGACCAGCGTTGGATACGGAGCATCTTTCAAGGGCCTCGCGGCACTTATCGGCATGATGAATTCGTGTGCATCGAATGTAAGCGTGGTGAATATTGACAATGGGTTTGGGGCCGGTTACGTGGCGTCGCTGATCAACCGCCTGTGAAGGTTTTCCCGCTCTGCGCATCTCGTCTTGTTGAACATTATTCGTTATCACGATTATACTCATAACAATGAGTGTTTCACCTGCAAGACACGCCAGCGCACCTTTGGAAGAGAAGGCTTTTATCGCTATACTGCGCGTTGCCGACGGATTGGAGCAGCAGGCCGCTGCCATGCTAAAGGGATACGGCCTCACAGCAACCCAGTACAATGCTCTGCGGATTCTTCGCGGTGGGGGGCCTGGCGGGTTAGCGTGTGGCGAAATCGGGGATCGAATGATTAACCACGATCCTGACATAACGCGACTGCTAGACCGGTTGAAGCGCCGCGGACTCATTTCGCGAAAAAGAGGACAGAAGGACCGCCGGATCAATAAAACTTTTATCACTTCTTCTGGTCTCACTTTGCTTGAGACAATGGACCGGCCGGTCGAGACTTTTCATCGTCAATTACTGGGCCGTGTAAACAACAAACGACTCAGAAATTTAATCAGAATGCTGGATGAGTGTGAAGGAACGCTCGGTAAGCCAAGATAATTTTTCGATGATCTCTTGATCAAATCTGCGTCAGAGGAGAAGTGAATGGACAATTCGAACATGCGATCGTGGGGCGTTGCCATACTCCGCGTGGTTGTGGGTGTGGTTTTTCTGTTTCACGGCAGGCAAAAACTGTTTACATTTGGCTTTCACGGGGTAGGTGGAATGTTCGCCCATATGGGCGTTCCTCTTCCCGCAGTGTCGGCAGTCGTGGTCACGCTGGTCGAATTTTTGGGAGGATTGGCTCTTATCGCCGGATTGGGCACGCGGGTTGCCGCAGCGTTACTGGCCATTGATATGGCGGGTGCAATTCTATTTGTTCATGCGAAAAATGGTTTTTTCGTGCCTGCAGGAATCGAGCTTCCCCTGACCTTGCTTGCTGCGAATCTGTGCCTGATGCTCGTGGGTGCTGGCGCACTGTCGGCCGATGGAATCTTTCACAGAAAGTCCTGACGGCCAGCAACTACTTTCTCATTTTCCTTTTACGCCGGGATAGATCGTCCAAGTGCAGAATGGCGGCGGCCGCCGCGTATCGGACGCCATACTTGGGATCATTCAGGGCATCGGCAATCTTCTCGATGGCAGATGGGTCGCCGCGCTTGGCTACGGCTTCGAGCGCGGCAATTCGAACGAGCTCGCTCTTGTCGGCGACAGCCTCCTGCGCCAGCATATTCTGTGTCACCGGATCGGGGTCGTCGGCAAGAACCTTTGCGGCGGCGGCGCGAACTGGCGCGCTGCTATCTTTGGTGACCGTTCTCACGGCGGTATACCCAATATCACCAAATGGAATGTATCCAATTCCCTCTCTTAGTCCGAGAAGCGCCATCTTTTTCGGATCTTTCAATATTGCTACCTGACCGGAAATCATTCCGCTGCCCTTTCGGCCTCCAGTCAATATTGCGTAGTACACGTCGTAGGAGCTTGTATCTTTGAGAGTGAGTAAGGAATGGGCCGCAGCTAATACCACGGTCAATTCCTTATCCGCCAGTGCGTCTTTCAAGCTTGGAATGGCAGAAGTAGCGTGCATTTCTCCTAAAGCGGTTGCAGCGGCCGTTCTCACTTCGGGCTTGGGGTCACTCAGAGCCAAGGTCGCAAGCGCAATGGCCCGTTTCTCGCCCCGTAAGAGCGAGAGAGCGCGGACAGCGGAAGCACGATGATCCGCTCCCTTTTCTTTGGTTCCGTATCGAAGAAGATCCCATGCCTTGCTTGCGAGCGTGGTTTTGGGCTCTGTTTTTGTGACTGGCTGCGGCGTGACCTGAGCATCGAGAAAGGTGGAGAAAACACATGCCGCCAATAGAAGAACATTGGCGGCTTTCAAAGCGCTAGCCACGAAGATGCTCGATTCATAGTCGGGTCGTATGGATTACATCCGGCGCTTAATAGTTGCCCGTTTCGCAGAGAGATTCTTTCTAAAGACCCGTTCAAAAATCTTGTCAATGTTCTTAAGTTGCCGCTGCAAATCGAACGCGCGCTCGATTTGCGGCGCAGGAACCCGGCTGGTGATTTCCGTGTCTTTTAACACCAGATCTCGCAGGTTTAGGCCTTCTTTCCAGGCCTTCATGGCGTGAGATTGCACCAAACGATAGGCGTCTTCGCGCGACAGTCCGTTTTCAACCAGATCCAGCAGAAGCTGGCCGCTGAAAACCAAGCCGCCGGTACTTTCCAAATTCAACTTCATTCGCTCGGGATAAACGAACATCGTGTCTATGAGGTTGGTGGTTTTGTGGAGCATATAGTCCACAAGCGTTGTGGAGTCCGGGATGATTACCCTCTCCACCGACGAATGCGATATATCGCGCTCATGCCACAAGGCAACATTCTCAAAGGCGGCTTGCGCATTCGACCGCACGACCCGCGCCAATCCGCTAATTTGTTCGCAGGTCACGGGATTGCGTTTGTGCGGCATCGCCGACGAGCCTTTTTGTTTTTCACTGAAGTATTCTTCTGCTTCACGCACCTCGGTACGCTGCAAGTGCCGGATTTCAACCGCGATCTTATCCAGCGTGCAGGCGATTACGGCCAGTGTCGCCATATAGTTCGCGTGACGGTCGCGCTGGATAACCTGAGATGAAATCGGAGCCGCATTCAATCCCAAGCGTTTGCAGATTTTCTCTTCCAGTTCCGGGCTGAGGTGGGCGAATGTTCCGACCGCCCCTGAAAACTTTCCCACCTGCATATCCTCAGCGGCGCGCTCGAAGCGAACTATATTGCGTTGAACTTCCGCATGCCAATTGGCCAGCTTAAATCCGAACGTAATTGGCTCAGCATGAACCCCGTGAGTTCGGCCCACCATCGGCGTGTCTTTGAATTCCCACGCGCGCCGCTCCAGAACCTTTGCCAGCGCTAACAAATCTCCCGCAATCACTGCCGAGGATTCTTTGATCAATAGCGCTTGAGCGGTATCCACAACATCGTTCGAAGTCAGCCCGTAGTGAAACCAGCGAGCCTGGGGACCTACGATCTCGGCAACCGCGGTGGTAAAGGCGATCACATCGTGGCGCACTTCCGCTTCAATCTCATGAATGCGGTGCAACTTGAAGCCGGCGCGTTGTTTGATAACCTTCGCCGCCGCTTTGGGGACCAATCCGGCTTCGGCGAGAGTTTGGGTGGCGGCCACTTCAACTGCCAGCCAGGTGCGGAAGCGATTCTCCTCGCTCCAAATCTTGCCCATATCGGGGCGCGTATAGCGTGAGATCAAAGTTCCCTCACTAGTTTGCCATAAAAACTAAAGGACTAGGGATTCTAAATGCAGGAGGATGCGGATGACCAGTGCAGGCCGAAGGTTCGTATCTCCCGAGTCGCGAGATGGTCTTGAAATTTCCACAAACGGAAAGGTCATGATGACTATCGTGAGCTGCATCTCGATTTTTATGATCGGATTATATGTCGTGATACGATATAATTATAGTTGCGATACGACCCAATTTGCCCATGGTAAGACGACTCACTCTGGCTGATTATCAGGCGTTGGCAGAACTTCGTCATCAGGTACGCCTTTTCCTGCACTTCAGCGAGGAAGCAGCCCGCAACAGCGGCCTGGAGCCACGACAGCACCAACTCATGCTTGCCCTTAAGGGGCTGCCGAAGGAGGTGCGGCCGACGATTGGCGAACTGGCGAAGCGCCTGCAAATTCAACATCATAGCGCGGTCGAACTGGTAAATCGGCTGGCATTAGGCGGCTTTGTGCGCCGCCACCGGGGAGATTTTGACCGGAGGGAAGTCTTTCTCCTTTTGACCCCCAAGGGCGATCGCGTTCTGCGAAACCTGTCACTCCATCATCAGTCAGAACTCCGAACGCAGGGCCCTGAGTTGTTCGCTGCGTTGAAACGGGTCATTCAATCCAATAGACAATCTCGCCATGGAACTGGATGAGCTTCGAGTAGCAATCCTTGGCAGCGAAAATCGGAAAAAGAGAAAAAGGATCGAGAAATGTTCAGGAATAAAAACAATTCCGCCAACGTGACAGGCAACAGCGCCAGTTTCCCTCCCGCAACCATTGGAGTCACAGGAACGCAAGTTGGGGATGTAAGAGCAGCAGAACCGGCGCAGTTTCGCATGGTAATAGTCTCGTTTTTAGCTGCCGGAGTTGGTTTGATGGCGGGTCTGATTGCCTTCCTTTTGTACCGGCTGATTGGACTGTTCACCAATATTGTTTTCTACCATCGCTTTGTCGCGGACTTCACCAGCGCCCGTCACAATCAACTGGGTCTATGGGTGATTGTCATGCCGGTGATTGGCGGCATTATTGTCGGCATTATGGCCAAGTACGGCACGCCAAAGATCAAGGGGCACGGGATTCCTGAAGCCATGGAGGCAGTTCTCGTCAACCGCAGCCGCATTGCTCCGCGAGTGGCAATCCTTAAGCCGATTTCAGCAGCTATTGCGATTGGCACGGGCGGTCCGTTCGGCGCCGAAGGGCCCATCATTCAGACGGGTGGCGCGGTCGGCTCGCTAGTTGGCCAGATCTTCCATACGACTGGGTCGGAACGAAAGGTTCTGCTGGCGTGCGGAGCGGCGGCGGGTATGTCCGCCACGTTCAACACGCCGATTGCAGGCGTGATTCTGGCCATCGAACTTTTGCTGTTCGAATTTAAAGCGCGCTCGTTTATTCCGCTGGTTATTGCCAGCGTGCTTGCGACCGCGGTACATATGCGGCTTTTGGGCGCGGGGCCTATGTTTCGGGTTACTCCAATGGATTTCGGAGTTCCCCATGCCCTGCCGTTTTACTTGATCCTCGGGCTTGTTTGCGGAGTGGCCGCGGTGGGTTTCAGCAAGCTGCTTTACTGGACGGAAGATCTATTTGAAAAGCTGCCCATTGACGAACTGTGGTGGCCGGCAATAGGCGCGCTGGGCCTGGGAATTATTGGCTATTTCGTTCCTCGCGTCCTCGGTGTCGGTTACGACACGATTGGCGATATTCTTAACGCGAACCTCGCCTTTAAGTTACTGGTTATCGTAATGGTCGCCAAGGCAATTGCTCTGGTCGTGTCATTGGGTTCGGGCACTTCCGGAGGATTGCTGGCGCCTATGTTCATGTCGAGCGCCGCTCTTGGCGGATTGTTCGCCATGGGCATAGACAAAATATTTCCCGCCGCACAGCTTTCCCCAGGAGCGTTCGCGCTGGTGGCCATGGGCGCCGTCTTTGGGGCAGCTTCCCGTGCGACTTTTACCTTCATCATTTTCGCTTTCGAAATCACCCGTGATTACAACTCTGTTCTGCCGCTCATGCTGGTTTGCGTAATTGCGGACGGCATTGCCATGCTGCTCATGCCACGAGCATCCATTATGACTGAGAAACTCGCCAGGCGTGGCTTGCGCATTGACCAGAACTACGAAACCGATGTGCTGCAACAAATGGTAGTTTCCGAAACTATGGATAGTGAACCACCTACCATCACCGGCGATATGCGAATCCAGGAACTTGCTGACCGCCTCGCCAAACATGACCCCACAGTAAGCAGGCATCAAGGAATTCTTATTGTGGACGGGGCGGGCAAACTCGCCGGGGTTATTACGCGCGGAGATTTATTTCGAGCTCTGTCGAAGGACTCGA
>DASYGR010000136.1:0-7376 GCA_035999525.1 Terriglobales bacterium | reverse complement strand
GGTCATAATCGGAGCAATCACATTTACAAGCTGGGCCAGACAGGCAATTTTCACGCGATCGGCATTCCGGAGAAGCGAATTGATGAGCCCTCCAACCAGCAGCGCATCTTCAAGGTTATAGACTTCTTCAAGCAAATGCGGGGCTTTCTGCCTATTCCCATTTACGTCGGAACCGCTTCGCGCGCGGTACCAAACGTTCCACTCATCAAACGAGAGCCAAAGTTTTTTGGGCGAGTGTCGCCGGCCTCCCACCATATCGCAGACCGCAAGCGTTTCGGCGATTTGTTGCTCCATGCTGAGATTCATCGCCAGGAACTTGGAGCTGTCGCCCCCTGTGGTGTCCGGGGTATTTTCAAAATATCTGTGCAGGGAGAGTGCGTCCACATAGTCATAACACTGCTCGAGGACTTCCCGGTCCCATTCGAGATAGGTAGGAGTGAAGGGGCCACTTGATCCGCAGGCGATTAATTTGAGGGACGGATCCACGTAACGCATCTGACGGGCCGCGTCCGTAGCTTTGAGGCCGTATTCGGTAGCCAGCATGTGGCCGATTTGCCAGGGACCGTCCATTTCATTGCCTAAACACCAATTCTGAACTTTGTAGGGTTCTTCTATGCCATTTTTGCGGCGCAGGGTGCTCCACTTTGTGCCTTTGTCAACATTGCAATATTCGACCAGGGCGGCTGCTTCTTCGGCGGTTCCAGTGCCGAGATTTAAACCCATCAGCGGCGTAACGCCGGCCATCTTGCACCAGGCCATGAATTCGTCGGTTCCGAACTGATTGGAATCGAGTGAATTCCATGCTTTATCCAACTCGACTGGCCGGTCCTGCTTCGGGCCGACGCCGTCGAGCCAGTTGTATCCCGAGACGAAATTTCCTCCGGGATAACGGATGATCGGAACTCCCATTTTTTTGATTTCATTCAAGACATCGGTGCGGAATCCGTTGGAATCGGATAGCTTCGATCCTGGATCATAAATTCCTTCGTAAATCGCTCGTCCCAGATGTTCAAGGAAGGAGCCGAACAGATTGCGGTCGAGCGGCGCGATGGTCCGCCGGGAATCCACGTAAACGCGAACTGTGCTGGTGGAAGGCGCGACCTGAGCAGCCGCAAACCGTCCCAGCATAAGGTTGGTTGAGCAGGCGAGACCCGCAGCAGAGGCTTGTTGTAGAAACTTTCGTCTTGACGAGGAAAACGTGATCAATTGTTTCAAGAGCGCTTCTCCCTGTTGAGATTCGACTGTGCTCGGAGTGACTTCCGGCAACGCTGCGGTAAACGCTTACTTGCCTTGCTGTATTTACTCCGTCAACGCGGATTAGTCAATAGCTATGCAGTTGACGCATATCTTAGAACATATTCCAGCGCGCAGCGCATTTATGTTTATCTTGGGATATAGCCCTACGGTTCATCCGCAATAAACGCTTACTGTATCATTTTATTGAACGCGGCTGCCGGACGCGTTCGTGCCCCGAGACGAAATTCTGCTAACTGCGTTTCGTGCAATCCATATCATCGCAGAACTCCCATCCCATGTGGAAGTGGCGTAGGTTAGTGCTAGCCATGTTGAATGCGAAAGCCAGAGATTTCCACGCGACTAATGCAAGAGCGGTCAACCCAACGCAAGCATTGCCGTGTCGGCCGCATAAATGCGGCAAATGCGTACATTGAAGGGCGCTGTGTTCGGGTAAAATGTCGTCACGAATTTGACCGCTACAATTCTCAAAACCGAAGCTCGGGAAATGCTGACTGAGAGAGCGCGACCAGCCAATGTCCCTATCCCCATCAGTGTGATTATTCCTGTTCGCAACGAAGCTCACAATCTGTCGCGCTGCCTCGAATCGCTACGTGGTTTCGGAGAGGTTTTCGTGATTGATTCTCGCAGCACAGATGCGACGGTCGAAATTGCGAATTCCTATGGCGCGAAAGTCGTGCAATTTCATTATCCAGGCGGCTGGCCGAAGAAGCGCCAGTGGGCAATGGATACTCTTCCGTTCGCCCACGATTGGATTCTACTTCTGGACGCTGACGAAGCAGTGACAACGGAATTGGCCGACGAAATGAACGAAGCCATCCAGAATGGCGAAATCAACGGCTATTATATCGAGCTGCAAATGCATTTTCTCGGCCGAAGGTTAAGACACAGCGGGGCACGTTTTGAAAAGCTGTCGCTTCTCAGGCGTGGCAAAGGACATTTTGAGTGCAGGCTGCGAGACCAGGACACTTCCATGTGCGACATGGAAGTTCACGAGCATGTGGTGGTTGATGGTGGAACGGCAAAGTTGAAACATCCCTTGATGCATCACAATGTTGAATCGCTTTCCCGCTACATTCACAAGCACGATGAATATTCGAATTGGGAAGCGAGGGTCTGGGTTGACGGGCAAACCGACACGGAACTGACGCCATCATTGACAGGCAGGCAGGCACAGCGGCGGCGTTGGCTGAGGAAAAAATTATTCAGACTTCCAGGTTCGCCGGTGCTGTTTTTTTTGTACAAGTATGTCGCGTGCCTTGGATTTTTGGATGGCGTTCCGGGACTTATCTACTGCGGGTTTCAGGGAATACAGTTCTTTCATATCAAGGCGAAGATTTATGAATTGCGCATCCAGAGAGATGCTCGTTAGGCTGCCCTGCGTCTCGGCTTCACGCGTTCCTGCTTCACTATCAGCGGACCTCCGTACACCATTTCCAGGAGATGCCGCGCCGCCGCGATACCTTCTGCAAGGTGATCACGGGGCGAGTAGCCTTGAGCGGTTACGACAAGCAAATTGTTTTGCTGTTCGACGTGAAGCCGCTGAATACGGCCGCTGCGATCGGCGTCAAAGGCATCCGCTAAACGCAATATTCCTGCGAGAAAAACTACGCTTTGCCGTTGTGAGGGATTGAAACCGCGCAATGGCGCCTGACCCATATCGGGTAACGTGCCTCGGTGATAACGGGAGACAACGGCCGCGAGATGCAGGTCCGCTGCGCTCCAACCAAGAGGCGGCCTCAACCGATCCATCAGTTGATAGGTAGCTTTGTGCGACCCTTTCTCTCGTTTTGAACGGCCTACGTCGTGCAAGAGTGCAGCAACTTGCAGAATTCCACGCAGGCCGGTAGCGTTCGCTGCGTTGGCGAATTGTTTTCTGGGCGGCAATCCATCATAGAGTTGGAGCGCCAGCCTGGTCACGTGATTGGAATGCTGGAAGTCGGGATCGAGTGCGGAGGCCCAAAGCTTAAGGCGTTTTAACGCCAGTACCGCGACTTCTTTTCCGCTCGGTAATGCCGCACGCCATACTGGCCAAAGCGAATTCTCGCCGAGCATCTTGCCACGATATTTCTCAATGCGGCGAGTGCGTTCCTCGATGATTCGTGAGTGCCAAAGAGATCGCGATTCGATCGTGGGGAACGCGTTCACCTGTAAAGCGGTCGCCCAGAGAACGTCGAGATCGTGAACTTCCCCCAGTAAATCCTGGAGTTCTTTGAGATCATCGCACCAGGCAGCATGTTGCTGGGGAAGAAAATTCTCGACAATGTAGCGGAATCGTTTTAGTCCAATCCGCAAACTGTGGAAGGCGACTTTGGAACGATTTCGAAGTGCCTTGCGATGTAATTCATGAGCCTCGCTCCAGCGTTCGAGCGCAAGATGCAGAAAAATCACGTTGCCGGGGCGGAGCCTGGCAGCCCGTCGCGGGAGAATGGCGCCCCATTTTTTCCATTGCTTCCGGTCAAAGTCTACAAGAGCCTTCGCCGCCTCCTGATTCAACTGAAGCTCGCGAGTGGAGAGATATTGCAACAGCGCTACGGTTACTGTATCGGTCGAGTCTCCCAAGCGGCCCACCCATTCCTGCATCACGTGGACGTCGCGAAGCGAACCCAGGCTTCTAAAGAGACTCCTTCCCGCCTTTTTCAACTGTTTCCATGCGGGGTAGGGATCCATCGCCATCATTCCGTCCGCTAAAGAACGGCAGCGGCGCAAGGCGACCCGCAAATCGTGAACTGGATCAGGCAACAATCCCATGCTGGCGCGATCACACTCTTCGAGCACACGCTCCATCCAAAGTGCGAGGCCGGGTTTCTTCTTGGATTGACTTAGATGAGTTGATGGCAACGCCATAAATAATATTAACGACCGGAACCATTTTCGCCGTAAAGAGAACTTAATTCCAGTGGAGATGCCTGTAGTATCCAGTCCGGAATGCGCAATAGGAATTTCACGTAAGATGAACAACTCTCGTCACCGGAGGCGAGGTGGATGAATGTTTTGGAATTTACTGCATTGGTTGGGTTTGGCTCCCTGCTGGCCGGCCTGCTCGGATCTTTAACAGGATTGGGCGGAGGCGTGGTTTTGGTGCCACTGCTGACAATTTTTTTTAAAGTTGATATTCGGTATGCAATCGGGGCATCTCTGGTCTCGGTGATTGCGACCTCATCGGGATCGGCGGCGGCTTATGTCAAAGAAGGCTTCTCGAACATTCGCATTGGAATGTTCCTGGAGATTGCCACCACACTGGGCGCGGTTTGTGGAGCGTTCCTGGCTGCAAAAGTCTCTACAGCGGCGATTGCCGTAATCTTTGGGGTCGTATTGCTCTACTCCGCATATCTTTCACGCAAGCCGAGGTCCGCATCCGATCGCAACATGCCTCCGGATGCGCTGGCGACTCGTTTGCGCATGAATGGGAGTTTTCCCGACGCGGGTGGATTTCGTCATTACAACGTACAGCAGGTTCCGGCAGGCTTTGGGCTGATGTTTGGCGCAGGAGCATTGTCCGGGCTGCTGGGTATCGGGTCTGGAGCCGTCAAAGTGCTGGCCATGGATCATGCCATGAAGATTCCATTCAAAGTCTCTACCACGACAAGCAATTTCATGATTGGAGTTACCGCCGCCGCCAGCGCAGGACTTTACTTAAAACGCGGGTATGTTGATCCGGGACTGGCCATGCCTGTCATGCTGGGTGTGCTCGCGGGTTCGTTATGGGGAACGCGAATTCTGGTCAAGGCAGGAACGAAATGGTTGCGGCTTATATTCAGCGTAGTAATCGCAATACTGGGAGTGCAGATGCTGGTGAAGGGTCTATTCGGAACGATATGAGTTCACCAAAATGGACTGACGAAAAACTCGATGCGATCATCGGCAATTTGCTGGGCATTGGCGTGCTTATTTCGGCGCTGATTGTTTTTTGCGGGGGGATATTTTTTTTAACCTATCATGGCAAGTCTTATCCCGACTACCACGTGTTTCACGGAGAGCCCGCAAGCCTGAGGAGCATTCCCGCAATTTTTCGATACGCATTCCAATTGCATGGACGGGGCGTTATTCAGGTCGGACTGCTGATGCTGATCGCTACCCCGGTCGCGCGCGTAATATTTTCTGTCTTTGGATTCGCCGCGGAGCGTGACCGCATGTATGTCGTATTCACATTGATCGTACTGCTTATACTTTTGTTTAGTCTCTTCGGGTCGTCCCCGATTGCCTGAGGCGATTTGTATCCAGCACTTGGGCACGATAAATGTCTTTGCATTTTCTACTTGCATATCCAATGACTTACAAGAGGCTTCATAATCGGATGGATTTAGCGCGATTTTGTCGCGTAGAATTGGTTTTCTAATGCATTCAGTAGTATTTCTGCGGCTTAGAGGCTTCAGATCGGTTGTCGGGGTATCGTGCTTAATCTCGCTGACGGCAGGCGTCTTCCCGGGGTTTGCCCAATCACAAGACAACGCTACCGCAGGAATCCACACAATTCGAGTGGAGCTGGATACTCCTGCGAAAGTGAAACTCGGAAAAGCTGTAAGAGCTCACACGGTCGAACCTCTCTACGACTCGAATGAGATTGTGATTCCGGCAGGCACGGTTTTGTTTGGCAAGGTCTCAGCCGTCACGCCAGTTTCAAAGGGCAAAAGAGCAAACGCGATTTCACACGGTGATTTCACCCCGTTGCATGAAGCCGCGATTCAATTCAATAATCTGAGATTGCAGAATGGGTCGCAAATTTCTATTTTGACATTGCCCGCACAGGCGAGCAGTCAGGTGGTTCGCTTCCAAGGTTCCCACACCAAACGGCCATCGCTCATCAGGCAGGGGTGGAACTTTGTCATTGCCCAGAAGAATCAGGCTGTAACCACGGTCACCGCTCCGGGGAAAGTTGATCGCCTGAAGACGTACGTATTTTCGCAACTGCCGTGGCACCCGGAAGTCGTGGAAGCGGGGTCGCAATACGATGTGGCTCTGCTCACCCCGGTGGCGTCCATTGAGCAGCAGGAGTTTCCTGGACAGCGACTCAGCGTCGCACAGAAGGACCCCAACATCAATCAGTCAGCATATCTTCACGCTCGATTGCAGCAGGAGTTGAGTTCCAAGACTGGGAAACGGGGAGATCTTGTAAGCGCTATGGTAACTCAGCCCGTGCTGAGCGCCGAGGGCCAGATAGAAATTCCGCAAGGCGCAATTTTGCGAGGAAGAGTTTTGCAAGCTCACGCGGCTGAAAAATGGGGCAAAAACGGGGCGCTGCGGTTCACGTTCAATCAAGTGGATTTTCCGCAGGGGGCGCAACAACAAGTTTCCGGCGTGCCCGCTGCGGTAGATGGATCAAAGAACCGCAGCTTGAAACTCGATACTGAGGGCGGAGTTGAGCCCGACACGAAAAAAGGAGTCATGCTGCCCTTGACTCTTGGTTTTCTTGCGTTGTCGGCTTTCTCGGAGGATGAGGACGGCGGGATGGGCCGCAGTGCCGTGGCCAGCAATGGATTCGGCCTGATTACGCGCATTGTAGCGATTTCTACCGGGTCAAGGACGGTGGGCGGAGTCGTTGGGATGATTGACACAGGACGCACTGTTTACAGCCGATTTATTGCTCGTGGGCGCGATGTGGTGTTTCCGAGGAACTCGCAAGTAGAAGTTGAAGTGGGCCCAATTCACAAATTGTCATCTTCCGGGGCTAATCCATAGCGTCGCCGCAAGGCTTCTTACCCAATGACTCTGTAACGAAGAAGTAAAATACCACGGGGACACAGAGCCACGGAGACACAGTTAGCTTTCCCGTGCCTCGGCGACTCCGTGTTAAGCCCAACCCGCCACTTCGCAGACAAAGCGCAAAACATATTACAATGTTGGGCTGTCCTGATTAGTTGCTGCGGTTCGCACCTAGTCCCATCCCGAACGCAATTATTGGAGGAGTTCATGAAGCTTAGTCCCGGAAAACTGGCCGGTCTTAAGAGAGTCTCTAACGAGCGCGGAGTCATCGCGGCCGCCGCAATGGATCAGCGCGGTTCGCTGCAAAAATCTCTGGCAAAAGAAAAGGGCTCCGAGGTTAGCGATGCGATGATGGAGGAATTCAAGTCACTGGTGACGGAGGTCCTCACCCAACATGCCAGCGCCATCCTGCTCGATCC
>DASYGR010000128.1:0-4840 GCA_035999525.1 Terriglobales bacterium | reverse complement strand
TTCCGAGCACACAATATTTCTGAGATTGAATCGCGTTCAAGACAGCCTCGCCGCCGCGAGTGAACAGTTCGAGGTCAACAGCCAGCTCGCGATCCACTTTCCCGATCAGGGGATACCCTCGCCGAAACCAATCTCTTGTACGCTCCACTTCAAAACGCATCATTTTGCGGAACGCCTCGCTGTTATTACGATCGGGGATGTCGCCTTCCATGACACCAAACCCGCCAAGGTCTTCGAGCGGCAGATAGATTCTGCCCTTCGCATAATCCCTGCTCACGTCCTGCCAGAAGTTTGCTAGCTGCAACGCGGTGCATGTGTAGTCGGAGAGCGATTGCCGCTCAGCATCACGATAGCCACAGAGATACAACACAAGGTGACCTACCGGATTGGCCGAATATTGGCAGTATCCCACCAGATCCTCGAACGTCGGATAGCGAGTAATTGTCTGATCCTGCCGAAACGCATTCAACAAGTCGGCGAACGGTTTTCGCGGAATATCAAATAAGCGAATAGTTTCGGATAAGGCTACAAAGACAGGATGCCTTGCATGGCCGGAATAGCACACGTCGAGTTCGCGTCCCCATTGATCGAGCAATCGCAACGATAAGTTGGGATCGCCGACTTCGTCTCCGAGGTCATCGGACATGCGGCAATACGCATAGACATTATAGAAATGCTGTCGCAGATGCTTAGGCAGGAACCACGTCGCCACGGAAAAATTCTCGTAGTGCGATCGCGCCAGCCGGCGGCAATATTGCTGCGATTCTTCTATCGAAGGGGGCTGATTCGGAATGGCGTATTCAGCAGGAAGAACTTGCCAGCCCAACCGCGCAGGAGGACCGGCGGCTAGCGGGGAATCGTTTGTAGCTGTGGATGACAGGGTCAACGCGTATCCTGACGATCGAGACTCTAATCGAAATCAATGGCCTGGAATAATGGCGGTCTTTATGTCGCCGTTGCGATTGAGCATGTGGTGGAGAACTTGCTGCAACCGCGAAAGTGGCGCTTCACCGGTAATGTAATCGTTCGATCGAATCTTTTTCTCCGCGATTAAGGCAAAGGCTTTGCGAACGGTTTCAGGCGTGTGATGAAACGTGGCCTTCAAAGTGACTTCAGAATAATGGAGGCGATTGGTATCGAGCTGCACCTTGGTTCCGCTGGCGCATCCGCCAAAAAAGTTTACTGTGCCGCCCTTTCGGACCATGTCAATCGCCCACTCCCAGGCATCGGGACGGCCGACGGCTTCAATCGCGACATCGCTGCCACGCTTCTCGGGTGACAACTCCCGCACAGCATCAACCGGGTCCTTTACTTTTGTGATCTGAACCACCTCGTGCGCACCCATATGCTTGGCAGCCAAAACCTGGGAATCGCGCTTCACGACCGAAATAACATTGCATCCCACAGCGTTTGCCACTTGCACAAACATCAGGCCAATGGGACCGCCTCCAATTACCGTGACCGTGTCGCCGATCTCTACTCCTGTCTCATGCAAGCCCCGCAATACGCAGGCAAGAGGTTCAACCATCGCGGCTTCTTCGAAACTCACATGGGGAGGAATCGCCAGCATATTGATCTCGACGATCCTCTTGGGAATACGTATGTACTCCGCATAAGCGCCGTTGTTGAACAGTAAATCTTCGCAGAGGTTGGCCTGATGTTTGGAGCAATAAAAACACATCTGACAGGGAGCGGAGTTCAACGCCACAACTCGCATCCCCTTCTTGAACCCGCGAACGCCGTCGCCGACTTCCTCGATCACTCCGGCCAGTTCATGTCCAAACAACGCAGGAGGGACAATCATCCGCGCGTGATAGCCACGTTGATACACCTTGAGATCGGTGCCGCAGGTAAGCGCGACCTGTACTTTGACCAGAACTTCGCCATCCCCGACGCGCGGGATGGGAACCCTTTCAATTTTCACGTCCTCTTTACCGTAGAGGACGGCGGCGGTCATCTTTCCATTCACTTATGAATTTCCTTCGGCGTTTCTCTGCCACGAACCAGAACCCGATTGGGGCCACGAAGTTCCGGGCTGAATCACAACTTTCATCGAACCGGGATGGGGATGAGCCGCTAAATCCAGCGCCTCCCGGCTTTGCGACAAAGGAAACCGGTGGCTGACCAATCGCTCTAAATTCATCTCCCTCCCCATCACAAAGCGCACGGATTCTTCCTGCAAATCCACAGAAGCGCTGTAGGACCCCAGCAATGTTTTCTCGTCCACACATACTGCTGCAGGATCGAAGGTCGCGTCACCCCGGGCGGTTTGAGCGAACAACAGCACCCGCCCACCGGGTCGCACAGCGTCCAAAGCGGTCTTGATCAGTCCGTTCCCACCTACGGCCAAGATGGCAGCGTCCGCGCCGCGTCCCTCAGTCATCCCTCGAACCGACTGAATGACATCCTCACGCGAAGCGTCAATAGAATTTTCCAAACCGAACTCTTCAGATATTGTAAGCCTCGGCCCATACAAATCGGAAGTAATTACCCTTGCGCCTGCACGTTGGGCCAATACAGCCAATAAGATACCGATGGGTCCCTGTCCGATCACAAGGACGGCTTCGCCCTTGGATGGTTTCAATCGCCCAATTCCCTTGATGCACGTGTTCACCGGTTCAACAAAACACGCCTGCTCAAACGAAACTACGTCCGGAATGCGGACCGTGCCGCGCTGAACAATCCAATCCATGACATGAACGTATTCGGCGAACCCTCCGCCAGAAGGCTCGAAACCCGCAGTGCACCCCACTTTTCTGTAGGTCTCACATTGCGCGAAAGTCTTACGCTGGCAATAGAAGCAGTTGCCGCAAGGGATGTGATGAAACACGACCACCCGGTCGCCGGGTTTAAATTGAGTGACGCGCTCGCCCGCGGCTGCCACTACGCCAGAAGTTTCATGGCCGAAAATTCTCGGGGCCGAGTGTGAGCCAGTCGCGATCTTCTTTAAATCGGTGCCGCAGACTCCGCAAGTGTGCACTCGGATGAGCAGATCTCCCGGCCCGATCTGAGGGACCGGGACGGTTTCCACACGCACCTCATTCGGTCCACGATAAACCGCCGCCTGCATCGTGGCAGGTATGCTTATCGCCGATTCTTCAATTGCAAAAGCTAACGCCATCATTAAATCCTGATTACTAAGTCCTGGGTTGTGGGTGCGCTCCCTTGATTGGATGCGAATCGAGGTGCGAATTGTCCAATTTTTCGAGGCCAGGGTCCCCATGCTCCAACCATTCGCAAAGCGCCTTGGAAGCTTTTGCACTCTTTCCCGCAAGTCTGGCTACACTGATCCACAGCCAGGGACGGACCGCAACAAAAGCCGCAAACATCTTTGCACGAAATTGCCCGTTACCATTAATAAAGCGTTCCATGGGCGGCATTTCGAAATCGTTCTCGTCAGAAATGGACTTCACGGCGCTGAACTGAATCCCATGAAACTGCGCTACGCGTGCGACTGCTGCAGCTTCCATATCAATCGCATTTGCACCATAGGTCTGCGCAAAGTTTGCTTTTTCGGCGCTTCCCGCAACGGATGGAACGGTTAGAAGGATCCCCGTTGCTGTGCCGATTTCGATCCTGCTTCCATCCTTCGCATCAATTACGGAACCCGGTATGAAGATGTTCCCCACCTTCAACGTCGAATCGAGCGCGCCGGCGAATCCAACCGATTGGATAGATTCGGGATGGTAGAGATTAATAACGGCTTCCGTTGCTCTGCGAGCAGCCTCCGCTCCGATTCCGCCGCACACCAAGGCCGTGTTGTTCCTCTCGAAAAACTTGAACTCGCGCCCGTCACATTGTCGCCTGACAACGAGCCATCCCTTCCCGAGTGAACGAACTTCCCGTTCGAGAGCGGCCACGATGGCGAGTTTAGTTTGATTAGACAATTCATTTACCACCCTGTTTAGCCCGGCTCGGACAGGCAACCTCCGTACCGAATCTCGTGATACCCCAATTTCAGTTTTTTAGGTATCCGTTGCTCTGGAACCACTCGACAGCGCGGCGTAAGGCATTATCTACCGGTGGCGGATTCCATCCAAGTTCACGTTCGGCTTTTGCCCAGGACACGAACATCTTCTTGCGGCCCATGCGAACCGCATCAATGGTTGCGCGCGGCTCACGCCCGAGCAGACGCCCTGTGATCGTTTCATCCACCACGCCAGTTGCCAGTGCAACGAAGTACGGTACTTTAATAGTAGGAGATGGCAACCCGGTGATCGCCGCGAGTTTATCAAGAATCTGTTTCAGCGTTAGATTTTCGCCACCTAAAATGTAGCGCTCGCCGCTTCGGCCTTTTTCCAGGGCCGCGACGTGGCCGCGCGCACATTCGGTCGCGTCCACCAAGTTCAGCCCCGTATCCACGTACGCTGGAAACTTCTTCTTCAGAAAATCCAAAATAATTCTACCCGTAGGAGTCGGCTTTATATCTCGTTCGCCGACCGGCGTACTGGGATTCACGATGACCACGTCCAATCCGTTTCGCCCTTCGGAGATCGCGATTTCCTCCGCCATGTATTTGGATCGTTTGTAATGCCCAATCATATTTTCGAGCAACACTGGAGAATCTTCATCCGCGGGATTGCCGCCGGCGGAAAAGCCCATCGTCGCCACGCTCGACGTATAAACGACGCGCCGCACTCGATTCTTGCGTGCCGCGTTTAGAATCGCACGCGTCCCCTCGACATTCGAACGATACATCTGGTCTGAATCCGGAGCCCAAAGACGATAGTCGGCGGCCACGTGAAAAACAACGTCGCATCCTGACATAGCCTTTTCGATGGAGCCGGCATCGCGAAGATCACCGGACACTCGTTCAGCATTTAGCCCCTCAATGTTCTTG
>DASYGR010000111.1:0-8062 GCA_035999525.1 Terriglobales bacterium | reverse complement strand
AGTAGTAGCATGGCTCGTCAGCGACAACATGACTCTTCGATTTTCGCCGGGATTTGGATTAACCCACCAGAGCAGCGCCATGCTGTTTCGATTCGGCTTGAGCTACGAAATCCAAGGAGTGGGCGACCGCATAGCGCGGTTGTTCAAACACAGGCCGTGATGCGTCGAATCATTCTTAGCGCTTCCCTCACTTTAGGACTCTTCAGTATTTTGCTGGCGCAAAATCCAAGTTACGCGCCGGACGCAGGGTGGCACGCGCCGGATGCCGCTAGGGCTCGGCTGAATCCTCTCGCCACAAGGCCTGGAGCGGTCCGGGGCGGCGAAAAGCTCTTTCGGCGCAACTGTGCCGAGTGTCATGGCCAGGACGGAACTGGCATGGTCAAGAAACATTCCGCTGACTTTCATCTTCCTGAAGTCCAGGAGCAAACTGATGGAACGCTTTTCTGGAAGATTACGAACGGAAATGCGGATCGCGGCATGCCGTCCTTCAGCAAGCTACCTGAACTTGAAAGATGGCAACTCGTGCTTTACCTGCGCACGCTGAAACCATAAGCAAATTTGTCCAGATCCGGTAAATAATGACTCATTTTGAAATTTCTGCCTTCAACCGTTCCCGGATTTCGGCAACTATATCCTCTGGAGCCTTGGCCACATCCACCACAATTGCGTCGGAGGGTTCTTCCAGGGTTTCGAACTGACTGCGCAGAATGGTTTCGGTGGCAAAGTGTCCGTGCCTCGAAAGTAGCCGCTGGTAGATGACCTCATAACTTCCCTTGAGATAGACAAACTTCACCTCAGGACCAATCGCCAGCGTTTCCCTGTAACTACGTTTCAAAGCCGAACATGCGAGCACAACGTTTTGACCTTGAGCAGACCACTCCAAGATCGCCGTACGCATTGCCGCCAACCAGGGGGCGCGATCTGCATCATCCAGCGCAATCCCTCGGGCCATCTTTTCTTTGTTCACCGCGGAATGAAAACTATCGGCGTCCGCGAACTTCCAACCCAGCTCACGGGCCAGCAAGCCGCCGACGGTTGTCTTGCCGGCCCCAGTTACGCCCATCACAACGATTATCAATAAACACTCCTCTTGCAGGGCTGGCGCGACTGTGCGCCACTACTCGCCAGATCGAAAGTGGAGGGTCAAAGCTGGTACGTCGGCTCTCGGTTCTGACATTCGCAAACGGTATGCACGACTTTACGCCAAAGTTGGCGGAGCACCCTTCATCCTTTTTTGAAAATGGGCCGTTTCGATACCGGACACATCCACGCAGAAAGATGGTCGAAACCTGAAGAACCGTCGCCGTACCTTGCCATCTCAACCAACGGCTTTTGGTGAAGTCCGCAAATCTTGGTTCCGTCGTCCAACTCGGCCATTCCACATTCTGTTGAAGACTGCTGTTGCGGCATCGGACGCCTCCCGGCAAATTGGGGCTCAGAGAGTATTGAGCCAAGGTTAGTAGCCGCTGTCAAGTGTGAACGTCAGTCACAGGCGGGCTGCCGTTCAATCCTATGCAAAAGAAGAACCGTCAAAAAATACACGATTGTGTGCGTTGCTTCGTAGAGCGAGCAGGAGTACAGTAACTGCCGTTAAGGACCAGATATCGACATTTCCCATGAGGAAAGGCAGAATCGCAATGAAGAAACTCTTTCTAATCGGATTGCTGATGTCGTTGCTGACGCCGGTTCTGGCAAGTGCGCAAAGCACTCTTGACGGCACATGGAAGGCGGATCTCAACAAGGCGCAACTCTCCAAAAAACCTGACGTGTACCTGCTGCGAAATGGAATGTACGAATGCAAGACGTGTGTACCCGCGATCAAGATCAAAGCGGACGGCGAGGACCAGTCGGTAACCGGGCATCCCTATTTCGACACCGTGAGTATAAAAGTCGTGGACGACCACAGCATTGAGGAGACCGACAAGAAAAACGGAAAGACGGTCACAACATCCAAAACAGTAGTCTCAGATGATGGCAAAACAGCGGGCTTTGAATTCAGCGACAGCAGCGCCACCAACGCCGACCCGGTTACGGGGAAAGGGCAGATGGTGCTGGTCGCGAAGGGTCCCGCAGGCTCGCACGCGGTATCGGGATCGTGGCGGACCACTAAGCTTGAGAACTTCTCAGACAATGGCCTGACGATCACCTTCAAGACCGAAGGCGATAGTTTGACCATGTCCACCCCGACCGGGCAGACCTACACTGCGAAACTGGACGGAACCGACGCACCATACAAGGGCGATCCGGGGACCAGCAGCGTTTCGGTGAAGCGAATCAGCAAGAATACTGTCGAGGAAACCGATAAGCGCGACGGAAAGGTGATTACGGTTCTTCGCATGACCGTGGCCCCCAGCGGCAAGACCATGACCGTGGTTGTGAACGACAAACTACGCGGAACCACCAGCCAATTTGTTGCAGAGAAGCAATAATTTCACTGGTGAAGGCGGGGGACGACGGATACCCGTTTGCTCAGACCGCCAATTCGGGAACGAGCGAGAGGCCTCGGATGTCCCACGAGAGGTGATGGACACCGCTTGTGGTCGCGAGAACGGCGGAGCGTCCGGGAGCAAAGGCCAAACCCACCAGGCCCGTGCCTGCCACTTCCAGGGATGCTTTGCCGTCCAGCGTGATCTTCACGATTCCACGCTGCCCCGAAAGCGAGGCCGCGACATATAAATTTCCGTCGGCATCGAAAGCCAGACCTTGCGGCCGCCCCAGGCCGCGGAAGTAAACCGATACAGCACCGTGAGGGTCAACCCGGTAAACCGAATCGAAACTGGAAGTCGTAGGTCCGGTGACGAACAGATCGCCCTGCGGACCGACCGCAAGATGGTATGCGGAGACGCTGGCCTCGAGCGTAGCGAAGACAAAAATCTGGCGGTCTCGTGCGATTTTGAAAATAGTTCCGCTGCGATCTCCTACGTATAAATTCTCATTGCGATCAAACGCGATGCCCGTGGCCACTCCCATTCCTTCGGCGTAGGAAGAAACTGTTCCGTTGGGAGCGACGCGATAGACGGTTCCATCGAAACGAGAGGACACGTACATTTGTCCGGCGCGATCGAATGCGATCGCGGTGGCATTCATCATTTCCGCGAGAAACGGCTTAACGTTGTAACTGGTGTCAATTTTGTAGATGGCTACGGGAACTTTTTGTCCGCGCGATCCAGAGAACGTGACGTAGATATTGCCTTCGGCATCGAGCGCGGGGCTAGTTACGGGATGCAGATTCTCAGCTATGGGCGCGGCAATTCGAAGCTGTTGGGGATTGCTGGAGTGTCCATTGGTGGAAACTATAACCGGACCCGACGACGCCCCCGCAGGTACGCGGGCGATCAGAAAATCATCGGAGCTGATGACAATGGAACCGTCCACTTCACCAATTCGCACGCGCGGCTGGCGAAGATCATGCGGTCGCAAACTATTCCCAACTATGCGCACCTCTCCGCCGGGCAAGGCCGCGCTGGGATGGAGTGCCTCGATGTGAGGATTCCCATTTACATTTTTCTTTGCGGCCAGACGATCAGAAATTGCCATGACTTCCCTGTTTCCCAGACTAACAGCTTCTAGCGAAGCAGTATTCCGAAATGCAAAAGCAATTGCATGATGAGCAATGCGTAGAGTCCGGCACCCACGTCGTCAATCACGATACCAAAGCCTTCCGGCAAACGCTCAAGCATTCGCACCGGCGGCGGTTTCACAATATCGAACCCACGAAAAAGTATAAAACCGGCTAGCAAACATTTCCACGTAATCGGAGCCGCAATCAAAGCGATCAGCTGACCGGCAACTTCATCAATTACGACAAACTGCGGATCCTTTAAGGATGCTGCGCGCGCGACCCGGGTCGCCGCCGGAATTCCGATGACAACTACGAACATTGCCAATACAAGCGCCAACCAAGGTTGAAGTCCCTGCGGGATGCGCCTAGCTGCCAGCCACCATAGAATCACGGTGGCTGCCGACGCCCATGTCCCCGGTCCAGGGTGCAGCAACCCGATGCCGAAAAATGTCGCTACCACAGATGCCCAACGCGAAATGGCAGGTTGCAATGTCACGGGCAATTGGGAGTCGGCGGCGGCGGTTAGCGCCGCATCATTCTTCACTGATGTCATTGGATTCGGAGTCGCGAGGCTCGTCGTCGGAGGTATCGTGAACCAGGGAATGGATGACGTAAGCGCCGCTGGCCCACTTGCCGAGATCTATTGTGCGGCAGCGTTCACTGCAAAACGGAAATTCGGGATCACGTGCCGTCACAACTGTTTTGCAGGTTGGACAATGTAATTGAATGGTTCGCTTGCGTGCCATGCAAATTTTCCAATTGATCTGACAAGCCACCCGAAATCTGGCCCGGCTTTCAGTTGTGCCCTACCCTCTAGAGCGCTACACAATTCTTGCGACCAAATCGTAATGATGGGCTTCGACAATCTGTGCGCGATAAAATTCCCCCGCCTGCGGCACGATTCCTTCCGGAACGTCGTTTATAAAAACTTTGCCATCAATTTCGGGGGCGTGCATTGCGGTACGTCCTTCGAGGAGCAAATCGCTTTCATCCGATGTGCCTTCCAACAACAAATCAACCTCCGTGCCGATAAGGGCTTTCTTTTTGCGTTTACTGATGCCGCGCTGAAGCTGCATCAAGTGCTTGCGCCGCTGTTCGATTTCGCGATCCGGGAGTTTTTCTTCAAGTCCAAATGCGCCAGCACCCTCTTGATCGGAGTATCCAAAAGTTCCCATCCAGTCGAACTGAGCTTGGCGAGTGAATTCACACAGGTCTTCGAAATCTTTCTCGGTCTCTCCTGGGAATCCGACAATGAAGGAAGTTCGCAGCGTGACATTAGGGATCGTATGGCGCATCTTCTCGATCGAACGCAGAAAAATGTCGGCTCCGCCGCCACGCTTCATTCGCTTGAGCACGGGCGCGGCCGCATGTTGCAAAGGCACATCCATGTAGGAGCAAATTTTATCGTGCGCGGCAATCGCATCGAGCAGGCGCGCCGTGATCCTATTCGGATACGCATACAAGAATCGAATCCACCGTAAGCCATCAATCGCGGCCAGTCGTTCGAGCAACAGTGCGAGGCCGTCTTTCAATCCGAAGTCTTCGCCATAGCAGGTCGTGTCCTGGCCGATAAGTGTGACTTCGCGCACGCCGGAAGCGGCAAGACGTTCCGCCTCGGCGATCACTGATTCAAATCGGCGGGAGCGAAACTTTCCACGAAGCTGCGGAATGATGCAGAAGGCGCAGGGATGATCGCAGCCTTCGGCGATTTTGATATACGCCGTATATTTCGGTGTGGCAAGCACGCGCGGGGTCGCATCGTTGTAAAGATAATTCGGGAGATCGGCGATTGCCCCGTCCCAAGTCTCGCGGGAGAAGCGCCCCTTCGCGGCGCGGGCGTCACCTTCCGGGCGGGAAGTAAGAATGTTGAAGGGCGAATCCGGCATGTTTGAGGTTGGGGACAATCCTGCCGCGGCGAGGATTCCTTCGAGTTCACCGGTACCGACGACAGCATCCACTTCCGGAATGTTCTTGCGAATGTCACCCCGAAAACGCTCCACCAGGCAGCCTGCGACCACGAGTTTGCGAACCTTGCCATCGCTCTTGTGACGCGCCATCTCCAGGATGGTGTCCACGGATTCCTGCTGCGCACTGGCGATGAATGAGCATGTGTTGACGACAATCACGTCGGCATCTTCTGCGCGCGGAACCAATTCGGCGCCTGCCTGGGCCAGCATACCCATCATGACTTCGCTATCCACGAGGTTTTTGGGACAGCCCAAGCTGACGAATCCCACAGTCGTGGGACGGGGAGCGGGTTGTTCCGGGAGGAATTCGGGGGCGTCCACGACGGAAACAGTATGGGATTTAGCTGGCATGCTCCTCTTTATCTTAGCATTGAGGATGATTATCCCCGGCATTTGCAGTCATCAAAGAAGCGGCTTCACATCTTCTTCGACGACGTTGGTGTATTCAAAACCAATGATCTTCTGACGAAGCACTCCCTGGCGGTCGTAGAGCATGGTTGTGGGCAACCCTTCGATGCCGCCAAATTTCCGCTTTATCTCAGGCGTTGCGATGACCAAGGGATAACGGACTCCGATTTTCCTGGCGAACGAAGCGGGGTCTTCCGTATCTTTCATGGTGTCGAATTTGAATCCGATAACCACGAATCCGCGGGAGCCATAGCGATTCACTAATTGCTGGTAGCCTGGCATCTCTTTCTTGCACGGCCCGCACCACGTCGCCCAAAAATCAATAAGCACAACTTTGCCGCGAAGATCGGCGGCGGAAATCTTGCGTCCTTGTAAGTCGTCTACCAAGAAATCGGGCAAGGGCGATCCGATTTCACCGGCGGGAATTACGGCGTTTTTCGATTGAGTTGGATTCGCCGAATGCTGCTCGCATCCGGCGAGTCCAACTGTGACCAAGCCCAACAATAAAAAGAAAAGTGTTCTCAGCATCTACTCCTTCTTTTGCACTTCCAGAATCAGCAGCTTGAGCGGCACCGAAGTGTCCGCTTTCTTCTTGCCTGCTTTACCGGACGGCTTTTTGTACAACTGACCGCGAACGGTCACGATCGTCGGAGTATCCGCCAACGATTCGAGACCCTGCGACAAATCATTTGGTGTTAGCGCAAATGACCGGTTCGGTTCGACTCGCAATGCGAGGCTGCCCGAAGGATCTTTCACGATTTTTCCGCGCGCGGTTACATCCATTTCCGCAACGGTGACACCGCTGTCGTATGTCGCCTTCAGAAGCTGGGCGGGATCAATCTGCCCATCCTCTTTGGGAGTGACATCAACTTTTCCATCAATCAAACTTACTTCTACGTTTTGAACACCAGACTGGCGTCCGAGGTGTTGTTTCACCCCGTAGGCTCAAAAGTTTCAAGTCATGCCTTCGACGCGCATTTCTACATGCTTGATTTCCGCTTGCGTCGGTGGCACTGCCAACGAACCGAACAGAAGCAGCAAAGCGATGTATTTCGTATTCATGCTTTCTCCTTTCTTCAGATGTGAAGCCGGAACTGTTGTGTGATTCCAAAACTGATGTGACGCCGTACTGGCATGAACAAGGCACCCGTCGAATGCGAAATGTCCCAGTCCATGCCGAGCCAAATGTGCATGCCGGGCCGCACACCTGCGTAGGTAGTAATTCCTGCCAATAAAACGTCGCCACCGCTTCCAATCTTTTCGATTCCGCCGATGCGATCATTTTGAGAATGCAGCCAAGTCAGCGCAGGACCGATGAACCATTCGCGGTTTACATCCTTCGATTCGTACGGCCTATAGGACAGCCAGAAACGCGATTCGAGATCTGCTCCGAGCCGAGTGGACTGCGTTCCCTGCGAACGCAGGAGCGAATGAAAATCTTCGTCGGCTACAAGGCGCCTGAAGTTGAAGAGGCCGGTGTAAGTCCAGTTCGCTCCGAGAAGTAAATCGGTGGAACCCGACCCCGGCTGTAGTCCTGCGGTTAACAGATTTCCACGAATATCAGCCAGGTCCGTTCGTCCGGTGGGAATTTTCGGCCCGACAGTGAAGGACGCCTGGGTTGTTCCGCGCTCGGAATCTCGACGATAGAAGCGATACTTTAGGAGCAGCATTGCATCGCCAAGGCCTGTTCCGGCAAGAGTTGGCGATCCGGTCAGATTGAAATGATTCGTGACTACGGGAACAAGAACTGTCACATCGAAATCGCGGAAAAATCCCCATGTGAAATTGAAATCCCCCTCGTGTGAGAACGAAGGACGTGCGGTCACCGGGACGCGACCGGATACCTCGGGCGATAGGCCGCGCGTAGTAAATATCGAGTTGTAAGAAATAAGTCCACCCCCCGGAAATAGGGGCGGGGCAGTTTCCGGGGCTGGGCCTTGCGCGCTAGCCATCGTAGCGGCAAAGAATGCGACAAACGCAAGGCATGCTCTCGCCTTACGCAAACGAGATAACACGATTCCAAATTCCACAAATCCTCCAATAAACACAGCGATTCCCAAACACACTTATTCGCACTCTGGGGAAGCAAATGGAGGTAAGCCTAGATTCGAATTGGAGTGGGAGC
>DASYGR010000109.1:0-25844 GCA_035999525.1 Terriglobales bacterium | reverse complement strand
CCAGCGCATGGCGTTCGCTGGCCCGTAGCATCAGGCCGACGACCGCAGCAATCACGAACAGAACGAGCAAACCGATCAGTAGCAAATAACCCAAACCGCGCTTCCGCTTCGGCTCATTCCGCGGGGCTTGTTCTTCGTCATTTTTGCTGCGGGTATTGCGGTCCATCAAGATTTGATCCATGTGATCTTATTAAACCCAACTCGCAAAGTGTTTATGATGATTTCTCTAGCACTTACGACGCACGATCCACTCGTCTTCCATGAAAAATGCTGAATACTACGGGAACAAAGAATAGCGTCGCAACCGTCGCAAACAGCAAGCCACCGATAACTGCGCGGCCCAGTGGCGCATTCTGCTCACCGCCCTCGCCCCAGGCAAAAGCCATCGGCAGCATACCAATAATCATCGCCAAGGCAGTCATGATTACCGGCCTCATGCGGGTATAACCCGCTTCTACTGCCGCTTGAACCGGATGCATGCCTTCGTCCATGCGTTCTCTGGCAAATGAAATCATCAGGATGCTGTTTGCCGTGGCTACTCCCATGCACATGACAGAGCCAATTAGTGCGGGGACGCTCAGAGTCGTGTGAGTAACGAACAAAACCCAGAGAATTCCAGCGACAGCCCCGGGCAATGCAGTAATGATGATGAACGGATCAAGCCACGATTGAAAGTTAACCACAATCAGCAAATAGACCAGAACAACCGACATCACCAGGCCGAATGCAAGCCCCCGAAAAGATGACGCCATCGTTTCAACCTGGCCGCGAACCGCGATCTCAGTTCCCCGTGGTTTTTGTTTCTTGAAGTTCTCAAGCATTTTCTGAGTGTCCTTGGCCACGCCAGCCAGATCACGACCGTCTACACTGGCGTACACGTCAACCGCGGGCGTGACGTTAAAGTGACTCACCTCCGCAGGCGCAGTTTGAGGATTAACCGTCGCTAGGTTTGCCAAAACCTCCGGCTGCGAATTGCCGTTATTAATTGGGATATTCATCAACGATTGCAAATTCTTGACCTTATACTGTGGCATTTCCACGGCAAGGCTATAGCTGACGCCGTTCTTGGGATTAAGCCAAAATGTGGGGGACGTCTGAAAACTGGAGCTTAACGACACAAGGAGATTCTGGGCTACATCCCGTTCGCTGATTCCGACCTGTTGTGCCCGAACGCGGTCCACGTCGAAGTAAAGAGTCGGTTCATTCATCAACTGTTGGACATGCACATCCACCGCTCCGGGGACGTGGCGCAAACGGTTGGCAATGTTCTCCGCGATTAGATAATTCTGCGGATAAGCCGGACCCACAAGTTGGATATCAATGGGCGCGGGCATGCCGAAATTGAGAATCTGGCTGACGATGTCAGCGGGCTGAAAGAAAAATTCCACGCCGGGAAATTGCCGCGGCAATTGCTCCCTTAATTTATGAATGTACTCAGCCGTAGGCCGATGGTCCTGCGCGAGATTGACTAATATCTCCGCGTCGGAAGTTCCAATCGTCCCACTATTGCTGTATGAAAGATTAATGCCGCTGTACGGCAAACCAATATTATCCAGAACCGTTGTGACTTCTCTTCGAGGAATCTCTTTTCGAATTTCGCTTTCTACTTCATCCACCAGCCGCGCGGTTTCCTCAATCCTAAGGCCAGCGCGAGCGCGGAGATGAAGCCGGAACTGTCCCGCATCCACCGTCGGGAAAAAATCTGAGCCTAATTCAAAGTATAGGGCTCCCGAAAGAATACAGAATCCCAGAAAGCACGCTACGAATATGCCTCTGTGATTCATCACACTTTCGATGGTGCTGCGATAAGAGTCTCGCAACTTCTCAAATCTTGTTTCGAACCCCGCCTGAAATCGTCCAAAGGCGCCGGTCTTGGCCGTATGCGCATCTCCTTCATGCCCGCGCAAGAGATACATCACCATGGTAGGAATAATCGTTCGCGATAGCAGATAAGAAGCCAGCATGGCGAACACAACAGCTTCTGCCAGCGGCACAAAAAGATAGCGCGCCACGCCGGCGAGGAAAAACATGGGCACAAAGACGATGCAAATGGAAAGAGTAGAAACAAATGCCGGAACAGCGATTTGCTGGGCGCCGTCAAGAATGGCCTGCTTCAATTCTTTCTTCATTCCAAGATTTCGCTCGATATTTTCGATCTCAACTGTGGCGTCGTCCACCAATATTCCAACCGCGAGCGCAAGCCCTCCCAGGGTCATGATGTTGAATGTTTCTCCAAGCACGCTCAGCATGATCACGGAAACAAGAATTGAAAGCGGGATGGAAACGGCAATAATCAGCGTGCTGCGCCAATTGCCCAGGAACAAAAGAATCATGGCCGCGGTGAGACAAGCTGCCGTCAGAGCTTCCCGCACAACTCCCTCAATCGCCGCGCGCACGAACAATGACTGATCGAACAGCAGGCTGACTTTGAGGTCCTGTGGCAGAGTCGCTTCGATTCGGGGCAACATTTCGCGGACGTTCTTGACGACATCAACGGTGGAAGCCCCTCCATTCTTCATAATGCTCAACAGAGTTCCGCGAACGCCGTCCTGCCTCACGATGTTCGTCTGTGGCGTAAAACCGTCGCGCACGTGAGCCACGTCTCGCACATAAATTGTTGTTCCATTAATCGTTCGTATCGGCAAATCGTTGAGCTCGGCCACCGTCTGAGGACTGGCATTAAGCTCTACCTGATATTCGAGCGGACCAAGCTTGGCGGTTCCAGAAGGAAGAATTAAATTCTGCTCGGCAATCGCATTCACCACATCAACCGCGCTGAGGCGCTTGGCCTGCAATGCCGGAGTATCCAGATCCACCGAAACCACTCGTTGTTTTCCGCCATAAGGATAGGGAATGGCGGCGCCCGGCACAGTAATGAGTTGCGTGCGCATGAAATTGAGTGCCAGGTCATTGAGTTCCTGCTCGGGGAGCGTCTTGCTGCTCAATCCAATCTGAAGAATAGGCACACTCGAAGCTGAATATTGAATGATCAGTGGCGCGGTCGTTCCTGGAGGCAGCGAGCGTATGGCTGTTTGAGAAATAGCCGTGACTTGTGCAAGCGCGGTGGGGATATTTGCGTTGGGACGGAAAAAAATCTTGACTACCGCAACGCCGTTCAATGATTGCGACTCAATATGCTCGATGTCGTTCACGAGGGTGGTTAGACCTCGCTCGGTGTTGGTGGTGATGCGGTTCGCCATGTCTTGTGGCGACAGTCCGGCATAGTTCCATACGACGCTGATCACAGGAATGTTGATATCGGGGAAAATGTCGGTTGGTGTGCTAAAGATGACGATGGGACTGAGAATGATAATGAGCAGGGCCATCACCACAAACGTGTACGGCCGGCGCAGAGCTAACGCAACAATCCACATAGAATATTTTGGGCTAGACCCGGACCGATGCTGGCCGAGTGCAAATGAGTTTAGATGAAATTCAAAGGCTTTTAGATTTACAAACCGCAAAACTATTGTCGGGTGGAAGCAAGAGGCACACGATCCCGCCGGGGCGTAGCGCGACACGTCTCGTGCATCTACAATGAAAGCGCACCTATTTTAATTGAGGAGATTCTTAATGCAGCGCAATGCAAGTGCAGTTTGGAAGGGCGGCCTTAAAGACGGCAAGGGAGAAGTTTCAGCGCCAAGCGGCGTATTGTCACACACTCCGTACTCATTCATGACGCGTTTCGAGAATGCACCCGGAACCAATCCGGAAGAACTGATCGCAGCGGCCCATGCGGCATGCTTCTCCATGGCGCTCTCAGCGCAGCTTGGCGCGGCGAACCTGAAAGCGGAGAGCATCAATACCAAAGCCACGCTCACTCTCGATAAGCAGGATTCCGGCTGGTCCATTACCGCTATCCATTTGGATGTTACGGCCAAGCTTCCCGGCGGCGATGTGGTGGCCTTTCAGAAGGCGGCGCAGGATGCTAAATCCGGATGCCCGGTCTCGAAGGTCCTTAAAGCCGAAATCACCATGAGCGCCAAGCTGGAAAGTTAAGTAATGAACGCTTTGCCCGAACCCATTTTGGGAGTGTCGTCTGCGGCCATGCTCGACAATCCGATCTGGCATGCGCTTTCCACATCGCACCGGCGATTTGCTCAGGGAAATGCGCTCGCTAAACGGTATCTACCGGAGATCGGGCCGCTTGCCGGAGTGGAAAAACAATCTTCGGCTTCATACGACGCTTTGCGGCAGGTGGTCCCTCCGGGCGACAGTGCCGCGTTGTTTCTGACCGAAGCGCCACAAGTTCCCCGGAATTGGAAGCTGGCACAAACATTCGCGGTTCATCAGATGGTTTGCGGGACATTCCACGACGTTGAAGAAGTCGATGAAGAAAGTGTCGCGTTTGAAACCTTGACCGTGACAGATGTTCCGCAAATGTTGGCGCTCACGAAGTTGACCGAGCCAGGGCCATTCCGTAAACGAACGATCGAACTGGGCAAATATTTGGGTGTGTTCTCTACCGACCGCCAACTGATTGCCCTGTCTGGCGAGCGGCTGCGGATGCCGGGTTACACCGAGGTGAGCGCGGTATGTACGCATCCTGACCATCGCGGGAAAGGGTACGCAAGATCGTTGATGTCAATTCTTATTCGCGAGATTAGAAAGCGCGGCGAAACTCCTTTCCTCCATGTCAAAGGGGACAACGTCGGGGCGATTCGTCTGTATGAATCGCTCGGCTTTCGTTTTCGAATCTCTTTTCGCTTGGCCCTCGTGAAGAACACTGGCGGTAATCGTCGCGTCGCGCGTTGGCATTTCTCGACGTGATCCGGGTCCTGCGGAGGAGCCGGCGTGCTGCGGAAAACCCTCTGGTTTGACAGCCCGTGCCTCGCCTGTAGAATATGGTTCGTAGTCCTTCCTGATGTTGCCATCGTGGCGGAATTGGCAGACGCGCATGGTTCAGGTCCATGTACTCGCAAGGGTGTGGGGGTTCGAGTCCCTTCGATGGCACCAAGCTTCATTAGTTCGGCCAATGAGCGTGCGTTAGAGATTCCGCAAAGATGCAAGGATGCGACGCGCAATCGTTGACATGTGATGATCCAGCATGAATCTCAAGACCCGATCAAAATCTAATACTGGATCATCTTCATGATCGCGATCACAGCCGCCACGCTCTTCACGCCGCTGGAACGCATAGAAAAACCCATTCTGTTCTTGGAAGACGGAAAAATTTCCGAGAGCAGTTCGCGGGACCGTCGCGAGATTCCGGCCAATTGCCGGATAGTGGATTACGGGAATGCCATTCTGGCGCCCGCCTTCATTGATATTCATGTTCACGGCGCAGCTGGCCGCGACGTAATGGAGACTTCTCCCGAGGCAATGCGGTGCGTTGAAGAGTTGCTTGCAAGGCATGGCGTGGGAAGCTATTTCCCCACTACAGTGACTGCATCCGTGGACATTACTGTTGCTGCGTTGGCGCGGTTGGCCGATGCCATTGAAAAATCCCCCAAACAGAGTTCAGAAAATCTGCGGGCTCGCCCTGTTGGTATCCATCTGGAGGGTCCGTTCCTGAGCCATGCCCGGCGTGGGGTTCATCCCACCAAAGATCTGATCCTGCCATCATTGAATGTTTTCGAACGGTTTTGGGAGGCTTCGCGGGGGCATATTCGCATTATGACGATCGCTCCCGAACTGGAAGGTGCGCTCCAACTGATCACCGAAGCGAGCAAGCGCGGGGTATGCGTGAGCCTGGGACATTCCGATGCTGACCTCGAAACCACTCACGCAGCCGTGAACGCTGGAGCCCGCCACGCCACTCACCTGTTTAACGGCATGCGGCCCCTGAGCCATCGCGACCCCGGGATTGTGGGAGAGTCTTTGACTAATCCAAGCATCGCGGTTGAAATTATTGCCGACGGAATTCATCTCAATCCGTCCATCGTGAAGTTAACCATCGAGGCGAAGGGACAGCGTGACGTCATATTGATCACGGACGGCACCGCAGCCACAGGCATGCCCGATGGCCGTTATCACCTGGGCACATTTGAGTTTGACGTGAAAGACGGAATCTGTCTGTCTGACGGAAAATTGGCGGGGAGTACTTTAACAATGGACCGAGCCGTCCGCAATGTTATGGATTTTGCGGATTATGATCTCCAGCAAGCCATTATTCTAGCGACGGCGAATCCGGGACGCGCTGTTTCGCCTCGCACGGGGAAATTGCAGGCCGGCGGGGATGCAAACGTCGTAGTCTTAGGCCCGGACGGCGAACTGCGAAACACAATCATCGGCAGCATTGGGATTTAACATCCGACAATTTTAGGAGCAGCGATGCCAGACAAAGGCGCATTTCCACATTACATGCTCAAGGAAATTTTCGAGCAGCCGCAGGGACTTCGAGACACCATCGGGCCTCGGATCTCGTTGGAGGACGCCGCGATCGTGCTGGATGACGTCCGCATCAGCGCCGAGGAGCTTCGCGCCTTGCGCCGCGTGAACATTGTGGCATCGGGAACCAGCCGCCACGCGGGGATGGCCGGACAATACATGTTTCAGGAACTCGCTGACGTGCCGGTGGACGTTGATTATGCGAGCGAATTCGAATACCGCAATCCGCAGATCGGGCCGGGGGAACTCACAATCGTCATTACCCAGTCGGGCGAAACCGCGGACACGACCGCGGCGCAGCGCGAAGCGAGAATCAAAGGCTCGCGGACGGTCGCGATTTCAAATGTGATTGATTCTACGATCGCCCGTGAAGCGGACGGCGTTCTGTACACCCATGCCGGACCGGAAATCAGTATTGCATCTACGAAAGCATTTACGGCACAAATGGCCGTACTCTTCGTTTTCGCCCTTTATCTCGGTCAGGTGCGAGGCCGGCTAAAAAAAGAACAGCGGCGCAAGTGGATCGAGGAATTGATTGAGCTTCCGAACACTTTAGAAACTGTGCTTCGGTGTTCGTCCGATTGCGAGGCGCTTGCAGAGCTGCTTCATGAGATCCAGGATTTTCTCTTCCTGGGACGCGCGATTCATTACCCCATCGCAATGGATGGAGCGCTCAAGCTGAAAGAAGTTTCCTACGTTCACGCCGAGGGTTATCCCACAGGAGAAACGAAGCACGGCCCAAACGCTTTAATTGATGAGAATCTTCCGGTTGTGATTATCGCAACGCGGGATAACAATGATCCTGGATCTCTTCTGCGGCACCAGAAAAGCGTGGCCAATATTAAGGGATTCAAGCAGCAACGCGCTTTGGTTATCGCGATCATTTCCGAAGGCGATGAAGAAATCCAGAAACTCGCCGACCACACCATTGTCATCCCGGAGGCCCCCGAACTCTTGCTGCCGATATTGGAAATTGTGCCGCTCCAGTTATTTGCGTACTACATGGCCGTTCGCAAGGGCCTGGATGTGGACCGTCCGAGAAATCTGGTGAAGTCGGTGACGGTTGAATAGTTGGATTCCCTCGTTCCTCCGTTACTTGTGCTTCGGTAATGGGTCAGTTTGAAAAGATGGCGTCATCCCGAGCTTGCGAGGGATCTCGCGTGTAGCGAAAATTCGATAAACAGGGGCGATCTGCCAACCAGCGCGAGATCCTTCGGGACTTAAAGTCCCTCAGGATGACTGCAGGCAGGAAGAATTTTTCAAACTGACCCACTACCTGTGCTTCCATTAAATTGACGCGCCGCCAATAGGCCCCTAATATGATCTCGCAAGCACCGGGGATTATTTAGTGATCGGCAAAACCATTTCGCACTACCGCATCGTCGAAAAGTTGGGCGGCGGCGGAATGGGTGTGGTCTACAAAGCCGAGGACACGGAACTCGGCCGGTTTGTTGCTTTGAAGTTCCTCCCACCAAGCGTGGTCAGAGATCCGCAGGCTCTTGAGCGCTTCCGCCGTGAGGCCCGCGCGGCCTCTGCCCTCAATCACCCCAACATCTGCATCATCCACGAGATTGGGAAAGACGAGGGGCAATCATTCATCGTCATGGAGTTTCTGGACGGGCTGACCTTGAAGCATCGGGTAGCGGGCCGTCCCATGGAAATCGAGACGATCCTCCCTATCGCTATCGAGATTGCCGACGCATTGGACGCGGCCCACGCAGAGGGCATCGTTCATCGCGATATAAAACCCGCGAACATCTTTATCACGAAGCGCGGCCACGCCAAGATTCTCGATTTTGGTCTGGCGAAAGTGACGCCCGCTGGCAAGACGGCGCTTGAAGAGGGAGTGACTGCCCAGGAGACGGCTGCGCAGGAACATTTGACCAGTCCGGGATCTACCGTGGGCACGGTCGCTTACATGTCTCCCGAGCAAGCGCGGGCAAGAGATCTGGACGCGCGTACGGACTTGTTCTCGTTTGGTGTCGTGCTCTACGAAATGGCGACGGGCGCATTGCCATTCCGCGGCGAGAGTTCAGCAGTCATTTTCAACGCGATTCTGGAACGCGAACCAGTTCCTGCGATCCGGCTGAATCCTGACTTGCCCCCCAAGCTGGAAGACATCATTAACAAGGCCTTGGAGAAAGATCGCGAAATGCGCTATCAAGGCGCGTCCGAAATGCGAACTGATTTAAAGCGGCTGAAACGGGAGACGGAATCGCATCGTGGCATCCCATCCGACGTCCCATCAGTCGGGTCTGGATCGGTCGCGGTCGCGGGAGAAATCGGTTCCGAAGTGGAGTCCGGCAGTCCTCCTGCTGCGCCTCCTTCGAGCCCGGCTGCTGGCGTTAGTTCAGCATCTTCATCCAGTAGCGCGGCAAGCGTTGGCCCAGCAGTAACGAAAACGAGAAAATACTGGTCGGCGGCGGCCGCCGTTCTCTTCGTCATCGTGGCGGCAATTGCGGGGTGGTACATACGTCGCTCGGAAACGAAACCAAAACTCACTGAGAAAGACAGCGTCGTCGTATCAGAGTTCACTAATACTACCGGTGATCCCGTCTTCGACGGTACGCTGCGGCAGGGATTGTCGTCGCAATTGGAGCAGTCGCCATTTCTTAATTTGGTGTCTGACGACCGCATCGCTCAAACGCTAGCCCTCATGGCACAACCCAAAGATGCGCGCGTCACCCACGAGTTGGCCCGGGAGGTTTGCCAGCGCACCGGCAGTGCCGCAACTATCGAAGGCTCCGTCTCCAGTCTCGGCAGCCAATATGTGCTTGGGGTGAAGGCGGTGAATTGCCGCAACGGAGATGTACTGGCGGACGAGCAGGCAACGGCCAGCGGCAAGGAGCAGGTGCTGAAAGCAGTTGGCGAAGCCGCAACCAAGATACGGCAGAAGCTGGGCGAATCGCTGGTTTCGGTGCAGAAGTTTGACGCGCCGGCCGAAAACGTGACCACGTCATCGCTCGAGGCGCTGCAAGCCTACGGTTTGGGTTATCAGGCAATGCTGGTGAAAAACGATTCCCCCGCAGCTATTACATTGTTTCAGCGTGCGGTCAGTCTGGATCCCAATTTCGCCATGGCTTATGCGCGACTGGGGACGTGCTATATCAACATCGGAGAAAGTGGGCGCTCCGCAGAAAATATGCGCAAGGCCTATGACTTGCGGGACCGCGTGAGCGAACACGAGAAGCTCTACATCACTTCGCATTACGGCCAATTCGTTTCCGGAGATTTGGACGCCGCCCGCAAGGCCTATGAGCTGTGGCGTCAGACCTATCCACACGACTCTACGCCGGCGGCAAATTTGAGCGTCGTATATGGCATTGTGGGTGATTATGACAAAAGTCTCGCCGCGGCCCAGGACGCAATTAAGCTTGATCCCGGGAGCGGACTCGATTACACAAATCTCGTCTTCGCGTACTTCCAGGTGAATCGTCTGGATGAGGCCAGAAGTAGCGCTCAGGAAGCGCAAGCTCATAACCTGAATAGCCCTGCGCTCCATTCCATTCTTTACATCATTGATTTCCTGCAGCACGACGCGGCGGGAATGGAGCGTGAGGCAGCTTCGCTGATGGGAAAGCCGGGATTCGAAGACAACATGCTCTACGGCGAATCCGAGACGGCGGCGTTCGGCGGCCAGTTTGCCAAAGCCAGGGAGCTCACGCGCCGCGCTTCCGAGTCGGCACAGCGAGCAGACGAAAAGGAGACAGCTGCGACCTACGATGCCGAGGCAGCCGTGCGTGAGGCGCTCGTGGGCAACACGAGCCAAGTCAAGCAGCACACCCAGGCCGCACTCTCGCTGTCCACCGGCAAAGATGTTGAAGCTATGTCAGCTATGGCTCTTGGCGCGGCAGGAGACGCTCCGCAAGCCACGCGGCTGGCTGACGACCTGTCTAACCGCTTTCCAGAAGACACGATCGTGAAATTCATGTACGTGCCGATGATCCACGCGGCGATTGACCTCAAGGGGGGAAACCCCGCCAAGGCGATCGAATCCCTTGCTCCATCTGTTCCTTACGAATTGGGTTTCCCGAGCCCGACACTGGGTTTTGGTCTGTATCCGGTTTACTTGCGTGGAGAAGCATATGTCGAGGCGCGTCAAGGCGGCGCGGCAGCTGCCGAGTTCCAAAAAATCCTCGACCACCCCAGCATCGCGGGTAACGAGGTCATCGCCGCTCTTGCACATCTCGGCTTGGCCCGCGCTTCCGTCCTTTCTGGAGACACCGGTAAATCGAAAACTGCATACCAGGACTTCTTCGCGTTGTGGAAAGATGCCGATCCAGATGTCCCGATTCTGAAACGAGCTAAAGCAGAGTACGCGACGCTGTTATGAAATCGGCACAAATAATGTTTGTGTGCAATTCGGGAGAGTTCATTTGGGACAATCCGCTGGGCCTCTTGTTTCGTATTTGGAATGGGAGTCTAATTTCTGTGGCCACTCGCAATCTAGATCTTCCAATTCAACTCCAGGGAGATTGTGAATATGAAAAAGCTGTTCGTTGTAGCACTCGGCTTTTCAATCTTGGTCAGCATTTGCGCTTTTGCTCAAGACACAACGGGAACAGCGCCAGCCTCGGCGGACAAAATGGCTCCAATGGACAAACCCATGGCAAAGGCGCCCTTAAAGAGCATTAAAGGAACGGTTAAGCAGGACGGAGATAAAATCACTTTCGTCGCCGACAAAGACAATAAATCCTGGGACGTCATGAATCCCGAAACATTGAAAGATCACGTTGGCCATCACGTTCAAGTTAGCGCTCATGTTCACTCTGATACCGGCGCGATCCATGTGATGAGCGTAAAAATGCTCAAACAGACAGCGATGTAGTCTCAGGCAAACTTTGTCCTGCGGGCGGCGTAGAGCCGCCCTTTGTTTATCTGGCGACAAACCCGATGAATCATTTTTTTGCTGCGCTGGCCCATCACGGATATCTCCTACTGTTCCTGGTCGTGCTGTCCGAGGCGCTTGGGTTCCCAGTACCAGCGGCGCTGGCATTGGTCGCCGCCGGTGCCGCGTGTGCAGCAAAAGTTTTGAATGTTCCAGCCGTTTTAGGCGTGGCTTTGGGAGCAATGCTCCTCGGAGATTCCCTGCTCTATGTATTAGGACGTTACACCGGCTGGGCGTTACTGGGATTCTTGTGCCGGGTTTCAGCGAATCCCGAAACATGCATCCTCCGTTCTGCTGAATCATTTTATAAACGCGGCAAGTTAACTCTGGTGTTCGCAAAATTCGTTCCGGGCTTAAATACCATGGCCCCTCCTTTGGCGGGAAGCATGAAGATGCGGACATGGCAATTTCTACGATTGGACTTTTCGGGCGCGTCGCTCTATGTGCTGGCCTACGGAGGGTTGGGATTCCTATTTCGCGATTTCCTCAAATCCATTACCCATGGATTTCAGACCGCTGGACATGTCATGGCTTTCGCGCTCGTTATTGCTCTGATCGGCTACGTTGCTTATCGCATACGGATTTTCCAGAAGAGCAAGATATATATGATCGTGCCCCGGGTCCGGGTCGGGGAATTGGCGGCGAAGTTAAAGTCACAGGAGAAAGATAAAATCGTCCTTGCCGATGTGCGCAGTCACGGTTACTACGATGCCGACGCTGCGCGCATCAAAGGTTCGATACGCATCGAGCCAAATAACCTGGAGGTGGAACTCAAGAATCTTCCCAAAGATAAGGACATCTACGTTTATTGCACTTGAATACGCGAAGGCACCAGCGCCCGGGTGGCGCTGCTACTTCGGCAGAATGGATTCAACGCGTTTGTGATTGTAGGAGGCTTGGCGGCTTGGCGTAAAGCCGGAAATGAAGTGGAGACTGTGCCGCAGAATGATCTGGTGAAGTTGCCAACGTTCTCCTAAATACGCTTCGACCGAGAGAAAGATCTGAAACAAGGAGAAAAAATGAGACTTACTGAAGATCCCGAAATCGTGACGTGGCCGGAAATGCACTACGTCTTTATAGAGAAAAATGGGCCGTTTCAGAATACCGCCCCTCAAGCCTGGGAGGCTTTGCATAAGCTTGTTCCGAAAATATCCGAACATAACAAAATTACGGGATACGCGAGCCTTTACAAAGTGGGTCCAAAGATCTATCGGGCCGGCGTTTCCCTCACGGCGAAAGCGAAGGAACTGCCTGTAGGCGTCGAATATTCCAAATTCGCCGGCGGAAAATATTGCCGTTTTGTTTTGACGGGATCCTACTCAAACCTGGCGGAAGCTAGCCGCGGTGTTTTTGAAATCGTGGGAGGGAGAAAAATCCAGCTTCGCGATGACTACTGTATCGAAAATTACGTCAACGATCCGCGAACCACTCCGGAGGAACACCTGATCACGGAAATACTCATTCCTACAGTCTAAATACGGCTGATGGATAGAGTAGAATGCCTAATCCGGAAGTTGCGCTGCTAAAGAAATCTGTTCCATCCGCACAAACCTTGCAGGGCAAGCGTAGCGCCTGCAACGACTTACCGAATTCCACAGAACCATTCCATAAAACATATCTTCTCCTAGAGCCTCCTTCTATAATTGGGGAAGGCTTTTATTCATAATCGTTTACGGTATTCTTGATGTCTTGCGGCGTGGCAGGGTACGTGCAATGAAACTAGCAGGACATATTTGTGTTGCACCGCTTACAGTACCCATGAGCAGAGATTTCCAAATTCGTCCTGCGATACTGCTTTTTGTGTTGACTGCGGCGGCCATAGTCCTGGCCACAATCAACTTCCAGAAAGAGCGCAGCTTTCAAGTCCCCTATGACGGGATCTGGTGGGTTGAGCACGGTGGCAATCTGGTGGCAGACCGCGTCGAGAATAGTGGACCGGGAGTAAAGGCGGGGATTAAAGAAGGCGATTTACTGGTTGCCGTAAACGACGATCCAGTTCACAATACCGCCGCTCAAGTGCGGGAAATGTACCGTGTTGGAATCTGGTCCAAAGCGACTTATTCGCTGGTTCGCAAATCGGTTCCGGTTGATGCCACCGTAATCCTTGTCCCGGCGGAGAAGTCTCTAAATTACTGGCTGCGGCTTATTGCCCTCATTTACCTTGGAATCGGAATTTATGTATTGCTGCGGCGATGGACTGCTCCCGGGTCCATGCACTTCTACATTTTCTGCCTGGTCTCATTCATCTTTTATGCTTTTAAATACACCGGCAAATTCAATCAGTTCGATTGGACGATCTATTGGAGTAACGTCGTTGCGGGACTCCTTCAGCCGGCATTGTTCCTCCATTTTGTTCTAACTTTCCCTGAGAAGCGGCATTGGCTGCAAAAACGCAACTGGGCGCTCCCTCTCATTTACATTCCCGGCCTGATCTTGTTAGTCCGCCATATTCTGGCGCTTAGATTCTTGCAAGCCAGCGAGAGCCTGCGTTGGAATCTTGATCGCTTGCAAATGGGATATCTGGCCCTGTTCTTTGTGATTGCAGCGGGGGTGTTGTGGTACAGCTACCGTCGCGCGAGCACGCCAATATTGCGTCAGCAATTGAAGTGGGTCACTCGCGGCACAATCCTTGCGATCACCCCTTTCACTTTGTTTTACGTCGTGCCGTACCTACTGGGAAGCGTCCACACCGGGGGCATGAAAGTTTCCGTGCTCTCTTTAGGAATACTACCGCTGACGTTTGGATACGCAATCTTCCGCTATCGCTTGATGGATGTGGATCTCATCTTTAAACGAGGGATGGTTTACACGCTTGCTGCCGGGACGATCGCAGGAAGCTATTTCGCGGTGGTGGCGGCGGTTGCGGAATTGGTGCATGCCCGAATACCGAGTTCAGGACCCATTGGACTTACGCTGGCAATCGTCGTCACTGCGCTCTTGTTCGATCCCGTCCGCAAATGGATACAGGTGCGCATTGATCAATTTTTCTATCGCGCACGCTATGACTACCGAAAAACCTTAATTGAATTCGCCCGCGAACTGAATGCGGAGACCGATCTTGACAAGATGTTGAGTTCGGTTGTCGACCGCTTATCGCGCACGCTGGTGGTGGACCGGATGGCCATTTTCCTGTCATCCGGCGAAAAAGAATCACGATTCGTGCTGGGCAAGTCTTTTGGGATCACGCAGACCAGCGGCCTTGACTTGAGCTTTCTGGCTGCGCCACGGCCCGAAACCGAATCTGGACATTTGTTTTTCGATAACACGCATCAGGTCCCACGCGAAACTGCAAGCGCTCAGGCGACTATCGCGAAACTGGATCTAAATTATTACATCAGCTGCCGCGCGCGCAAACACACAATCGCCGTCATCGGCCTGGGTAAGACTATAGAAGGTGACTTCCTTTCCAGCGAAGACGTTGAACTGCTGGAGACTTTGGCGGGATATCTCGGAATCGCAATTCAAAACGCCCGGCTATACGCATCGCTCGAGCAAAAGGTTTCTGAATACGAACGTTTGAAGGACTTCAACGAAAACATCGTTGAGTCAATTAACGTCGGCGTCATGGCTGTGGATTTGGCCGATCGCATCGAATCTTGGAACTCGCAGATGGAAGTGATGTACGCATTGCCACGATGGCAGGCGATGACGCGTCCGCTGAGCGAAGTCTTCCCTGCCGCGTTCGTAGAGGAGTTCTACCGCGTCCGTCAAAGCCCAGGCATCCACAACCTCTACAAGTTTCGCCTGGGGACACCCACGGGAGAAAATCGTGTGGTCAATGTTGCCATTGCACCGCTGGTGACGAAGAAATTTAATGTGATTGGCCGCCTGATTATTATGGACGACATCACCGAACGGGTTGAATTGGAATCTCAACTCTCCCAAGCGGACAAGCTTTCTTCCATCGGCCTGCTTGCGGCCGGAGTCGCGCATGAAGTCAACACTCCACTGGCGGTGATCTCGTCTTACGCGCAGATGCTCTCGAAACAGCTTCAGGGCGATCCGCAAAAGAGCGGCCTGATGGAAAAAATCACCCGTCAGACCTTCCGCGCTTCAGAGATAGTGAACAATCTACTGAATTTTTCCCGCACCAGTGGCGCGGAATTCACCAGTGTCGATGTAACCACCATCATTCTCGACACCCTCGCACTGGTTGAGCACCAATTCAAAACTGCCAAGATTCGGGTGCAGGATGAATTCGCAGACCGGTTACCCCCCATTCATGGAAATGTCGGCAGGCTGCAACAAGTGTTCCTGAATTTGTTCCTCAACGCCCGGGATGCAATGCCAAACGGGGGCACGCTGCGAGTCGCGACTTCAAATGGTTCCAACGTTTCAGTGGTTATATCGGACACGGGCAGCGGCATTGCCCAAGAGCACATCCGCCGCATTTACGATCCATTCTTTACGACCAAGACCGCCCCTGCTGAAGGGCAGAGCCGGGGAACCGGGTTGGGACTCTCCGTCACTTACGGGATCATTCAGGAGCATGCCGGACAAATTCGCGTGGAAAGTAATCCCGGTCAGGGCACCACATTCACCCTCGATTTTCCGATGATGAAGAAGGCCGTGAATGTCTGAAGTTGCGGAAATTGCTCATCCGAACCTGAGTGAATCTGCGACGCCCTCGACCGGCGCCATCTTGATCATTGATGACGAGGCAGCGATTCGGGAGTCGCTGCAAACCCTTCTTGAAATGGAGGGGTACCATGTAGAAACCGCCGCCACCGCTCAACAGGGCCTTATCTGCATTGGAGAGCATGCATTCGATCTGGTCCTCTTGGATCTTGCTTTGCCAGATCGCAATGGGCTTGATCTGCTCAATGAACTTCGTGATCATGACCCGCAACTCTGCGTCATCATGATTACGGCGTATGGAACGGTAGAGAATGCAGTCCGCGCGATGCAGTCGGGCGCGGTCAACTTCGTCCAAAAACCCTGGGACAATGAAAAACTGCTCGCCGATGTCCGCGGGGTAGTGACCAGGCGCCGCGCAGAAGAAGAAAATATTCAACTCAAGCGCGCACTCAAGCAGCGCTATAACTTCGAAAATATTGTGGGCAAGAGCGAGCCCATGCTCAGCATTTTTGACCTGGTCGCCCAGGTGGCGCCGAGCCGCTCAACCATCCTGCTGCAAGGGGAGAGCGGTACGGGTAAAGAATTAATTGCGAAGGCGATTCACCTCAATTCTCCGCGGAAAGACCGGGCGTTCGTGCCCGTCAACACTGGCGCGATGCCGCCCGACCTTTTGGAATCCACGTTGTTCGGCCACGTCAAGGGTGCGTTCACCAGCGCCATTGCCTCGAAGAAGGGTCTGTTCGAGATCGCCGATCACGGAACGCTTTTTCTCGACGAAATCGGCACCATGGGCATGGACACGCAGAGCAAGATTTTGCGTGTCCTACAAGACCGGAAGTTTATGCATCTCGGCGGAGTTCACGAGTTGCATGTTGACGTCCGCATTATTGCGGCCACGAATGTGGATCTGAAACAACAAGTTCGTGAAGGTAAGTTCCGCGAAGATCTCTTTTACCGCCTGAACGTGATCACGATTGACCTGCCTCCGCTGCGGCAGCGCAAAGAGGATATTCCCCTCTTGGCCGAGTTCTTTTTGCAACGCTATGCGCAGGAAAACGACCGTCCCGCGAGACACATCACTCCGGAAGCTCTGCGCGCTTTGCTGACCTATTCATGGCCCGGCAACGTGCGCGAGGTGGAGAACGTCATCGAACGCGCGGTCGTTCTCTCCTCAGGACCGGAGATTGGCACCGAATTGCTGCCTGACAACATTGCCGGCCGGGGCACAGCGTTTCCGCGAATGGAGCATCGGGCTGACGCGTCCTTGTTCGACATTGTCGAAGATTACGAGCGCCATATCATTCTGGATATGCTCGATAAGTGCAATTGGAATCAAACCGAAGCAGCTGAGCGTTTCCGTGTGCCTTTGTCTACCTTGAATCAAAAAATCAAGCGTCTGTCCATCGAAATTAAAAAGAAAACCCGGGACTAGTGGATTTGTGGAGCGTCGGGCGTCCTCGTCCGACATGACGGGCGGGGACGCCCTTCTCTCCATTGCCGAACGATCTGTTATATTTCCCTCAGGCTTCGATCTAAATGGAATTAAAATCTCCCTCCGAATTCGCCAAAGACCAGGTCACAGCAGTCCAGGATTATTCTGTCCTTGCGGGGCGATCCATCGCCAACCTGTTCAGCCAGCCTGTTTATTCCGGAGACATTGTCCAGCAAGCCGACCTGATTGGCGTTGGATCGTTGCCCATTGTGGCCCTGTCGGGATTGTTTACTGGAGTTGTGCTGGCGCTGAACAGTGCCAATACACTGCAAAGATTCGGATCGCTCTCGCTGATAGCTCAGTTGGTTTCGGTTGGAATGGTGACGGAATTGGGTCCGGTACTAACTGGCCTGATGGTCGCTGGCAGGAATGCATCTGGAATGGCAAGCGAACTTGGTTCGATGGTCGTAACCGAGCAGATTGATGCGATGCGTGCCTTGGGTACCGATCCGTTGAAAAAGTTGGTAACGCCTCGTGTTGTTTCCACAGTGTTCATGCTTTTTTTCCTGACCATTATTTCCGATCTTCTCGGTCTTTTCGGGGGATCCGTCGTTTCCACTCTCATGCTTGGGCTCGATGCGCACCAATATTGGAGTTCGGCTTGGCAGGTTCTCGCTTTTAGAGACGTATTCACAGGCCTCGTCAAGCCTCTCATCTTCGGATTCATCATTGCGACAGTTGGCTGCTACTACGGCATGTCAGCGCGCGGAGGAACCCAGGGAGTTGGACGAGCCACGACGCAAGCCGTTGTCGCGGCCTCAGTTTCGATTGTCATGGTGGATGCCTTCGTCACCAAGCTGCTCATGGCAGTCTTCGGGAACCGCTGACATGGGGGCACCTCCTATTGTGGCCGAAGAACCGTCTCATTTCACTCAGGATTCCGCAGCGCCAGTCATCGTGTTTGAAGATGTTTCACTAGCGTTCGACGATAAGGTAGTTCTCGACGCAATATCATTTCAGTTGGAGCGCGGAGAAACGAAGGCGATATTCGGTGTGGCGGGCTCAGGAAAGAGCACTATTCTCAAGCTGGCAATGGGGTTGATCAGGCCTGATAGCGGTCGCGTACATGTTCTGGGAACTGACATTACCGATATGAGTCAGGAGGATCTCTTTGCCTTGCGGCGCAAGATTGGAATGGTATTCCAGGAGAGTGCGCTGTTTGATTCTCTCACCGTCCGGGAAAACGTCGCGTTCCGGCTGCTCGAGGAAGGAAATATTTCCGAAGCCGACATCGAGAAACGGGTGCGGGAAGTGCTGAGCTTCGTAGAATTGGAGAGAACCATTGACATGTTTCCGTCGGAACTCTCCGGCGGCATGCGCCGCCGTGTCGCGATCGCTCGCGCAATCATCAACGAGCCCGAACTTCTGCTGTATGATTCGCCCACTGGGGGGCTGGACCCTGTAACCTCCACCACGATCATCGAACTGATCGTTAAGCAGCGGGATGTCGCCAAAACAAGCTCGCTCTTCGTGACCCACCGTTTGCAGGACGCTTTTACGATGGCGACTTACGGCTTTGACCCTAAGACAAACCACATGCAGCCTTTGTCGCGGAGTGCCCGCGAAAGTGTTCCGATGTGCTTTTTATTGCTGCGGGACGGAAAAATTATTTTCAACGGCGATGCGCACGAATTGGCGCAATCGAAAGATGAATACATCCGTGAGTACATCTCGTAGCATTGAGTAATTGGGTAATTGGGTAATTCAGTAATTGGGGGAATTTCTGATTGGTGATTTCGCAGTTGCTTTTAAATTACTCAATTACTAAATTGCCCAATTACTCAATGTTCCTAGCTGGCCTTTGCTACCTCGGCCATCGCTTTTTTGCGGTTGGCGACGTTCGTTTCCATCCTTTGCAGCAATGCGCGGCTCTTTTCGGTGCTATTCACCAGTTCCTCAATCGTAAGGAAAATAGTAGGACTTACCTTCTCGCGTAGCTCCTTCAAAAATGGCTTCACCTTGGCGAATATGAGAAACATCTCGCCGGACGAGGCGGGGGTCAGAAACAGGTCCCTGTCGAGCACTCCCTGTTCCACAAAAGAAGCCGCCATGCTCCAGTAACTCGAGACTTGGCGAAACCAATTATTTTCCTGGCTTCCCATGTTTGAGGAAATCTTCAAAACATCGTCAATAGTTTGAGGCCAGAAGGCCGTCGTCCACCAGTGCCGTGCCTTGCGCATTTCGGCCTCACGACGAAGATCATATAGTTTCAGGATCAGTTCAGCATCAGCGGCAGTAGCTTTATTAGACATTCATACCTCCAAGAGTAACTTTCCAAATTGGACGGGCGAGGACGCTCGTCTCTCCACTAAACAAAATCAAACATTTGCTTGCGACTCTCCATCATTGGCGGGGCGCGACCCGGTTCCCGGAGGCGCGGGACGCTCGTAGTCGCACTCTTTATTGGGGCACGCAATTACTGGTTCTGACTTCACAAATTTTTCCACCAAGTACTCATGTCCACACGAAGGACATTTCTCCGGAATCGGCTTGTTGGCCGAGGTGAACTTGCATTTTGGATAATTGCTGCATCCGTAAAAAGTATTGCCTTTGCGCGCCTTCTTTTCGACCAGGTCACCATCGGCACAGAGTGGACATTTCACTCCGATGAACGTTTGCTTTACATACTTGCACTCCGGGTAGCCGCTGCAAGTTGTAAACTCGCCAAAGCGTCCGTGGCGGATCATCATGTTGCGGCTACACTTGGGACAAAGTTCATCCAGCGGAATATCGGGTACTTTCTTTCCCTGATCGAGGCGGCGCGTCGTTTTGCAATCCGGATAACCCGTACAAGCCATGAATTGACCAAAGCGTCCGCGCTTCAGCACCATTACCCGGCCGCAGTTCTCGCAATATTCTTCCTGTGTGGTTTCCTGAACGTCGGCGCTGTCGAGGTCCGGCAGATTAATGGGATTCTCTTTGGTGAAAGTGCAGCTCTCGGGATTTTCTTTATCGTAAGAGCTGCATGCGTAAAAAGATCCGTGCTTGCCCCACTTGATCACCAGCGGCGATCCGCAGCGCTCGCACTTTTCGTCAGTCGGCTTCTCCATCCGCTTGACGTTTTCCATGTGCTTCTCGGCGTAGCGGAGATCTTTCTGAAACTTCTTGTAGAAATCGGCGAGGGTGTCAGTCCACTTCTCAGTACCATCTTCGATCTGATCCAAATCTCCTTCGAGTTTGGCCGTATATTGCACGTCGAAAATCTCGGAGAAGTTGGCCACTAGTAAATCCGTTACCACTAATCCAATCTCCGTGGGGGTGAACTTACCGCCGAGTTTCTGCACGTACTGGCGTTCCTGAATCGTGCTGATGATTGCCGAATAAGTGGACGGGCGTCCGATTCCCCGCTCTTCAAGCTCTTTGACCAGAGAGGCTTCGTTGTAGCGCGGCGGAGGCGCGGTGAAATGCTGCTCGGACTTCAATTCTTTTAGAGTCAGTTTCTGCCCAGGTTCCAGTATCGGTAGTTTGTGCTTGAGTTCTTCCTCCTCTTCGTCCTTGACGTCTTTGGACTCTTCGTAAACTTTCAGGAAACCTTCGAACTTAAGAACTGATCCCGTCACTCGGAACCAGAATGTTTCAGTTTTCGCTTTCGCGTCTATATCTACAGTTGTCTGGTCGAAGACCGCAGGCGTGATCTGCGAAGCCACAAAACGCTGCCAGATCAATTTGTAAACTTTGAATTCATCCTCTTTCAGATATTGCTTGATTTGATCGGGATGGCGAAGAACGCTGGTGGGACGGATAGCCTCGTGGGCGTCCTGTGTGTTCTTCTTGGACTTAAATGTATTCGGCGCTTCGGGCATGTAATCCGCGCCATATTGCGCCTTGATATAGTCGCGCACTTCTGTCAAGGCGTCGTTGGAAACGCGGGTGGAATCGGTACGCATATAAGTGATTAATCCCACCACGCCTTCTTCGCCCAACTCGACGCCTTCGTATAAACGCTGCGCGATCATCATGGTGCGCTTCACGCTGAAGCGCAGTTTGCGGGAAGAATCCTGCTGCAATTTGCTAGTGGTGAACGGCGGCGCTGCATTGCGGCGGCGCTCCTTGCGATCAACGGTCCGGACCAGCCAATCAGCATCTTCGAGCGCGCCGCGAATTTTCTCAGCGTCCTCCCCGTTCGTGACTTCGATCTTCTCTTCATTTTTCCCGATGAACCGGGCGTCGAAGGCGGGTGGTTTCGGACCGGCGAGGTTCGCGTCAATCGTCCAATATTCCTGCTTTTGAAAAGCCTTGATTTCGCGCTCGCGGTCAACGATCAAACGAAGCGCAACGGTTTGAACTCGCCCAGCTGAGAGGCCGCGGCGGACTTTGTCCCAGAGAAGCGGCGAAACCTGATATCCGACCAGGCGGTCTAACACCCGCCGGGCCTGCTGCGCATCTACGAGGGCCCGATTTATGTGGCGGGGATGCTCGAAGGCCTCGCGCACTGCGCGTTGCGTAATTTCATTAAAAGTGACGCGTTGAATGCGATCGCCGTTCTCTTCGACCGCTTTTTTATTCTTGCTCTTCTTCGCCACTTTCGCACCATTGCCCAGTTCTTCGGCAAGGTGGGCGGCCATGGCTTCGCCTTCACGGTCAGGATCTGGGGCCAGGTAAATATGGTCCATGCCCAAAGCCAGCTTTTTCAGCTTGGCAAGAACCTTCTCTTTTCCGGGAATAACGATGTATTCGGTGTCGAAGTCGTTATCCACATCCACGCCCAGCGTGCTCTTAGGCAAGTCTTTCACGTGGCCGAACGAGGCTTCGACCGTATAGCCCTTGCCCAGATATTTCTGGATGAGCTTGACCTTGCCTGGTGATTCGACGATGACTAAACCTTTTTCCAATGTTTCCTCAATGATTGATTTCTTTCACCGAAGCTAGCACGAAACACAAGCCTTTGGCTATTAGCTCTTCGCTCTCGGCTAAAAACCTATGCCGCCATCGAGCTGTAATTCCGCACAATTGAGCCTTGAGCTAAAAGCCAAGAGCCAGAGGCTAGAAGCTTCTCACAAAGTTCTTTCCCGGCAACTGCTTCACTTTGCCTGCCAGCTCGAGTTCGAACAAGGCGGCGAAAATTTCTGACGACGACACGGCTGGCTCAAGCCTCTCCACAATCTCATCTATATGTGTGGATTCATCCGCCTTGAGCAGCGCGAATATCTTCTTTTCGTGGGGCGACAGTTCCGTTTCTTCAAATAAGGATGCGGATTCGGCGCCGGGCGATTCATTGACGCCTTCAGGGGCCAAAGCAATTCGCACATCTGCGGGAAGTTCTTCCCAGACATCTTCCCAGGTTGCCACCAGCTTTGCGCCCTGTTTAATCAACGTGTTAGGACCCCATGAGTTTTTGTTTGTGACATTGCCAGGAACGGCAAAAACGTCGCGATTCTGCTCCAGCGCGCAACGAGCGGTGATGCGTGTGCCGCTGTACTCTCCGGCTTCGACGACCAGAACGCCGATCGAGATTCCGCTGATAATCCGGTTGCGGATGGGAAAGTTTTGCGGCGCGGCAAACGTGTTTACGGGAAATTCGGAAATGATTGCCCCACCCATGGCAACGATTTGCTCTACCAGTCGCAAGTTCTCTTTGGGATAAATGACATCAATACCTGTACCTAGGACGGCGACTGTCTTGCCCTTGGCGGATATCGCTCCTCGATGTCCGGCGGTGTCCACACCACGTGCCAAGCCACTGAAGATAACGAGTCCTCGGGCGGCCAAATCGCATGCCAAACGCTCGGCCATTCCTGAACCATACGGCGTGGGATGTCGCGTACCTACAAGCGCAATGCCGGGCTGTGACAACGCGGCTACGTTGCCCCGAACGTAGAGTACGAGAGGCGGGTCATATATCTGCTTCAACCGCGAAGGGTAGGCAGGATCGTCCATCACGACCACATTCGCTCCGACCGATTGCGCGCGCGCGAGTTCCTCCTGCGCCAGTTCGGCGGACTGCCCGGTCGCCAGTGATTGGGCCGAGACCGCGCGCAAACCGGCAGCTTCTAATTCCGTAAGCGTGGCTTTGAAGACTGCTTGTATGCCGCCGAAAAACTCCACAAGGCGACGGCTTTTATTGGCTCCCAACCCCGGAGTCAGCGCTAAAGCCACCCATTGGCGAATAAGCGTTTCATCTTTGTCGAAAGCGACAGCAACCGCCTGAGACATTGTTGCCTCCAAGCTGCGAACTCTATAGACGGCGCAAAAATGCTGTCAAGGTCAGATGACACAAGTTTGTTAATATAGTTGCAACTGTCCGCATGAGACGTCTTCGTATTTCCGCTATTTCCTACTTGAATACAGCGCCTCTAATGTGGGATTTTCGGCATGGGTACCCCGCTTTCGATATCTCCTACACGGTTCCGTCACAATGCGCCGCCCAGTTAGCGCAGGGCACTGCCGATATCGGAATCATCCCAGCGGCAGCCTATGCCAGCATTCCTGAGCTGGCGATTATTCCGGGCGTAGCGATTGCATCGAAGGCAGCGGTCCGTTCCATCCTGCTTGTCAGTAAGCTTCCTCTAGAAAAGATCCGAACGATCGCGCTGGATAACTCTTCTTTGACGTCAGTGGCATTAGTTCAAATCCTGTTTGCGAAATGGTGGGGAGGAAACAGACACTTTCCCTCCGTAGCTCCCAATCTTGAGAAGATGCTGGAACAGAATGATGCGGCGCTCGTCATCGGAGATGCGGCCTTGCAGGTTGACCGCTCCCGTCACATTACTTATGACCTGGCGGAAGAATGGATTCGATTCACAGGCAAGCCATTCGTGTTCGCGTTCTGGGCGGTCCGGAAGGAGGCGTTAACTCTTTCTTCAGATCACACCCTGGCTACCATCTTCCAGCAGTCCCGTGACAACGGATTGAAGCCCGAAAACCTGAATGAAATTGCCAACGACTGGGCGCCTCGGCTGAATCTCACCGAGGAGTATGTGCGGAGCTATCTCACCAAGAACATCTATTACGACCTGGACCGCGAATGTCTGGATGGATTGAAGCTTTTCTATCAGTATGCCGGGGAGTGCGGTATCCTGCCCGCCCCGCCCCAATTGCGGTTTCTGGAAGCCGAGAAGCTTGCGGTTATTTAGCTGCTTTTTCCACAATAACATTGCTGCGCCTGTAAACTGCGACTAAGTCAATTCATGCTGAAATATTCCCCATTGCTGCTGGCGATTTCCATGAGATGGCTCGTGCGGCTGGGTGGGCCCGGGTTAATCCTGATTGGTCTCGCGGATAACTCGGTTGTCCCGCTTACTGGCAGCATGGATGTCCTTACCATCTATCTCGCCGCGAGCCACCGGCAGACATGGACCTACTACGCATTCATGGCAACCTTGGGGGCTGTGGCCGGCGGGTATATTACATATGCTCTCGCTCGAAAAGGCGGCAAGGAGACGCTGGAGCACAAATTCTCGAAGCGCCGGGCCGACAAGTTGTGCCAGCGGTTCAAAAAATGGGGATTTGGTGGCGTACTTATTCCGGCGCTTTTGCCTCCTCCGTTTCCTTTGGTGCCTTTTCTGATCGCGGCAGGGGCGATGCAATATTCGCGCAAGAAATTCCTGCTCGCTCTGGTCCTCGGCCGGGCCATTCGTTACTCGATCGTCGCCGCGTTGGGAGTTCACTACGGGAAGCCAATTCTTGCGTTCTTCCGCCACTACAACAAGATGGCTGTGCTGGTATTGGTTGGACTTGCAGTGGTCGGCGGGATCATCACTCTGGTGGGATACTTGCGCGGCAGAAAAACCAAGTCTCCGCGGAAAAGAAGAGTGGTGGCGGAAAAGACTGCATAATTTGTGGAGGTCAAAGGTGTTTAACCACAGAGGACACGAAGGTACACGCAGAAAAGCATGGCAATTATTCTTGGAGTGGCTTCGGGAGCGCGGAGAATCGTTTTGAAATTTGGGAACATGACGGCACTTCTATTAAAATAACTTAGTTAGATTACGGAATTATGTCTCTTACAAAACAGCAGGCTTTGGATTTGTTCGAGTCCGATGACTTGATCGGCATCGGCATGGAAGCGGACGCGGTGCGGCGAAATTTGCATCCCGAGGGTGTGGTCACATACATCATTGATCGCAACATCAATTACACCAATTTCTGTACCGAATACTGCACGTTCTGCGCGTTCTATCGTCCGCTGAAGGGACCGAGAGCCAAAGAAGGATACATCCTTGATTTCGAGACCATCCATGAGAAGATCCGCGAAACCGTCGAACTTGGAGGCACTGGCGTTTTGATGCAGGGCGGACTGCATCCTGACTTGAAGATGGACTGGCACGAAGAGATGCTGCGCGGCATCAAGCAGCGGTTTCCGAAAATTCATCTGCATTGCTACTCGGCGTCGGAGATAATTGCCATCGCCGAATATAGCGGCATGACAATTCGAGACACGATTGCGCGGCTGCGTGATGCGGGACTGGATTCCATCCCCGGCGGCGGTGCTGAGATTCTCGACGACGAGGTCCGCTACAAGATTGCTCGCCTGAAATGCCTGACTGACGACTGGCTCAACGTGCATCGAACAGCTCATCAGTTGGGGATGCGGACAACCGCAACGATGATGTTCGG
>DASYGR010000400.1:0-3293 GCA_035999525.1 Terriglobales bacterium | reverse complement strand
GACGACACTCCCTGCATCCGACTGTCCAAATTGAGATTGCCCTAAGTCACTGAAAAAGCAAAACGGACCGGCTGCATCGCGGCAAAAAGCTGTCCATTTTTAAAATTATCGTCCGGAATTGAACAGCCAGCGTTCGCCTTTGCGAAATGTGTTCAGAAATAGGCTATTGGGTTGACCTTACAGGCCACTTCGCAGTACCTTCCTGCGAACGGTCGAATGCGAGGTGCTTGTGCCGCTGTCTGCGATAGATGCGATTACTCCGGCTTTCCATCACACCAAGCAGCAGCTTATTCAGCCTTTTCGGGCTGCGCAATGGGCGAAGCTGGCGTTGGTCGGCTTCCTTGCCGGCGAGATGGCTTCGGGAGGCTGCGGCACACCCAATTTCAACATACCGTCGCATCCTCGCGGCTCCCAGCATTTGTTCAGCGCCGGACTTCCTATTCAGAATCCGATGCTTTATGCAGGGCTGATAGCGATCTTGATTGTCGCCGGAATTATGCTGTTCGTTTTGTTTTTATATGTAAGCAGCGTGATGCGCTTTATTTTGTTCGACAGCGTGGTGGCAAAGCGCTGCGAGATCGCAAAGGGATGGAACCAGAGGCAGGTTCCCGGCATGCGATATTTTGTTTGGCAGCTTCTGTTTTCTTTTGTGACGGTGGCCGTGCTGGCGATCGTAGTCGGAGTTCCGTTTGCCTTTGCATTCGCCGCAGGCTGGCTGAAACAACCCAGGGAGCACATTGTTGCCATGGTTCTGGGCGGGATTGCTTTGTTCTTTATTTTTCTCACCTGGATTCTGATATGTCTCGTGATTCAGGTGCTCACGAAAGATTTTGTGGTGCCACAGATGGCCCTTGAGGATTTCGGTCCGATTCAGGCGTGGCGGCGGCTGTTGCCGATGATTCAATCGGAAAAGGGAGCCTACGCAGCTTATCTGGGAATGAAACTTGTCATGAACCTGGGAGCCGCAATGGTTCTTGCGATTATTTCTCTGATCGCAATTCTTCTGATGCTCATACCAGTAGGCGGTATCGGCGTGATTGCCCTGCTTATTGGCAAGACTGCCGGCCTCACTTGGAGTCTTTACACTATCTCCCTGGCGGTAGTGTTTGGCTGCATTTTTATTGCGGTTATCCTCTATGTGATCTCATTGATTTCAGTTCCTGCGACTGTTTTCTTTCCGGCGTACTCGATCTATTTCTTCGCAGCCCGATATCTGCGATTAAGCGAAGTCTTGTATCCGGTGGCGGCACCCACCGTCGCTCCTCCGGAAGCGCCGCCGTTCCTGCCACCTCCGGAGCCTATTGGCTAACGGAGATAGATTTCGTACGATTAAATAGAAAGTCTTAACGCGCGATCAGTGAGTCTCTCTGCGCCAGATAATTCCGCAACGCAGTTTTCCAATTGGGCATTACAATCCCATACTTGTCCAGGCTTGCGTGAGAGAGCACAGAATAGGCAGGTCGAGGAGCGGGGCGTACAAACTTATCACTTGTGGTCGGCAGCACGATGGTGTTCATGCCCCCGCCGCTAACGATTTCTTTCGCGAAATCAAACCATGAGCAATCGCCCTTATTGGTCGCGTGAACCATGCCCGTTGCATTGCCGCGGCAGAGTTGGATGATCGCCGTGGCGAGGTCTTCGGCGTGGGTGGGGCATCCCCGCTGATCAGCCACGACCTTGATTTCAGGGCGTTTGGCAGCTAGTTTGAGAATCGTATCGGGAAAACATTTTCCGCCCACTCCAAACAGCCATGAGGTTCGCACAATACAGGCATCGGGCAGAATCCGGGGAATTTCTTTCTCCGCTTCGGCTTTGGACTGTCCATAAACACTTCTCGGGGCGACGGGATCATCCGTCTCATACGGAGTTGTTTTTTTGCCGTCGAAAACATAGTCGCTGCTAATAAAGAGCAAACGCGAGCCAAATTGCTTTGCCGCCTCGGCAACATTCGCCGCTCCGCGCGTATTTACATCAAAGGCAAGTTCGCGATTGGTTTCGCATCCATCAACGTCCGTGTATGCGGCGGTAAGCACCGTCCAATCAGGCTTTGTGTCTTTTAGGACCGCTATGACCTGCTCGCGATCGCGAATATCCGCATCTTTAGACGAGAAACCAGCCACGCTATCATCGGTCCATTGCCGCATGAGAGCTTGTCCCAATATGCCAGTTGCACCGAAGAGACTTATCTTCATGCTCGAATGATCTTCCACATTTTGTGAATCAGCGTGTCCGAATATTCTCGCGCGCGCCGCACGGCTCACCAAATTTCGAATGCTACAATTATATTGTTTCTACGCTAAGTAGTTCTCTCCGAGGTGGACCTATGGCAACGCCTGAAGCCCCAGTATTAAATCGCACTCGCGCTCATCAAGGAAAATTCGTTAACGAACCGCCCACGGATTTTGCACGGCAGGATAACGCGCGACAAATGCGTGCCGCCATCGAGAAGGTTCGCGGCCAGTTGGGCCGCGAATACGATTTGGTCATCGGCGGCCGGCGAATCAGGACTTCCGACAAGATTAAGTCCGTGAATCCGGCGAGGCCTTCCGAAGTTGTTGGTCTCCATCAAAAAGCGGGCAAAGAACACGTAGAGCCCGCCATGCAAGCGGCTCTCAAAGCATTCGAGAGTTGGAGCCGAACTTCGGTGGAAGAACGTGCTGGGCTGTTGTTTCAAGTGGCGGATCTTTTCCGGCAACGCAAATTCGAACTGTGCGCATGGCTGGTCTTCGAGGTTAGCAAGAACTGGGCGGAAGCCGACGCTGACATCGCCGAGACGATTGATTTCTGCGAGTTCTACGCACGTGAGGCTTTGCGGCTGGCGCACGTCGAAACCCCGGTCCAGTTGCCGGGAGAACGCGATTCGCTGTTTTATATTCCGCTCGGGGTTGGGGTTGTGATCCCGCCGTGGAATTTCCCCGCAGCCATCATGGCGGGGATGACGCTCGCTTCAATCGTCTGCGGAAATACCGTCATCCTGAAGCCGTCCAGCGAGTCGCCAACCATTGGCGCGAAATTCATGGAGTTGTTGGAGGAGGCTGGGATTCCTGAGGGAGTAGTGAATTTTTGTCCAGGCTCTGGCGCCACGTTTGGCAACGCGGCGGTCGCGCATTCGAAGACGCGCTTCATTGCCTTCACCGGATCGCGGGAAGTGGGACTCGATATCAATAAACGCGCCGCCGAACATGTCCTCGGACAGATGTGGATTAAACGCACGATCCTTGAAATGGGCGGCAAAGATGCAATCATCGTGGATACCGATGCCGATCTGGACGCGGCAATCGAAGGTGTAGCCG
>DASYGR010000396.1:0-11349 GCA_035999525.1 Terriglobales bacterium | reverse complement strand
CGAGCTGACCCAGACATGTTCCCGCTCTGACCTGCAATAGATTGAACTCATCCACTCCGCCGTAGGAAATTGCCTCCAGCAAACATCATGCTCTTGGAGGGCATACCGAATGACCACTCAGATTCTTACTCCACAAAGATTCGTTTCCGCAAAGCGCTTGCAAGAAAGTATTGTTTCCGGACCCGAAAAAGCCATCCTGGTTAAACTTGCGACGCTCACTCCTGGCTGGATCAACTCCGACCATTTGACGCTATTGGGCTTTTTCTCGCAGTGCGCTGCCGGAGTCTGTTATGCCATCGCCCGCTGGCATCGTTCCGCACTCCTGGTGGGAATCCTTTTTATTGCATTGAACTGGCTTGGGGACAGTTTGGACGGCACGCTGGCCCGTTTTCGCAAGCGCGAGCGGCCGAGGTACGGGTTTTATGTGGACCACATTACGGACACGTTCGCCGCATTTTTCTTGATGGGCGGGTTGGCATTCTCCGGGTTTGTGCATCCGGCCATCGCATTCGGGCTGCTGATCTCGTTCCTCATGCTTTCTATCGAAGCTTACCTGGCAACTTACACCCTCGGTCAATTCCGCCTGTCCTACTGGAGGTTCGGCCCGACCGAAATCAGAATTCTCCTGGCCATAGGAAACTTGGCGCTACTCCATCATCCGGTGGTGAAGCTATTCGGCAGGCACGTTCAGTTGTTCGACATTGGAGGCACCGTCGCGATTATGGGCATGGCGATGATGCTAATTGTGTCGGCGATATCACACACCGCAAAGCTCTACCGTGAAGAGACAGCGGCATGAGCAACCGCCCTAATTTGAATTTCGCGTGGAGGCGTCCTGCTAAGTTCGCCTTTGTTGGGGCGATGGGGATTATCGTTCAACTCGTCGCGTTGCATTGGCTTGCGGAAACCGAATGCGGTTATCTTATCGCCACGATCATTTCAGTCGAAGCCGCGGTTTTGCATAACTTCGTGTGGCACGAAAAGTTCACCTGGCGCGACCGCGGTGGGTTCACATCGGCGCGCCTCGGTGCGCGCTTACTGCGCTTCCATCTCAGCAATGGGCTAATCTCAATCGCTGGAAACCTTTTGTTGATGCGGATATTTGTCGGCGAATTCGGAATGCTTTTGATCCCAGCTAATCTGTTGAGTATTACCGCTTGCTGCTTAACAAACTTCATAGCCAGTGACCGATGGGTATTTGTGATTGCCTCCGGCGCGACCGGAACGGACGGCACTAGACCGCGGTAGCTGAACGATCGGCGATGAGTAGCAACGAACGCTGCGCAAACGGCGAGTATATGAGAACGGCAGTCGCTGCGAGAGCGAGCCCAATTCCAATTTGAGGGATCAAAAGGAAAGGTGCGACAGCCCAGATTTCGTCCAGGATCAATATAAAGATGAAAAGACGCGTGAATTTTCGCGTTAAGCCAGAAAGGTCAAACGCAATCGAGGAAATGAGATAGAGCCTAACTGGAATCCCGACGCTCGCCGTGGTAACCAATAGCGCGATCGCCCATCGTGCAAAAGAAAACTGCTCGAGCAAGTCTTCAATATGTCCTAAACGTCCTAGTGCTACGACGTAAAAAACTAAATACATGATTTGCAACAGCAGAAACAGCATGCGAACGTTGCGACGATTGGCGGAGGGTACCTCATTTGCCGAGGTTAAGAACGATGTTGATGAATCCTCTGAGATCGAATTGGGAAGCGTTTCTCGAACCCTCTTCAAATCGGCGGGCTTCTCGGCCAGCGCTCCGCCTGGGATAAATTCTACCGGCGCAATAAACCTATATCCCCGGCGTGCCAACGTCTCGATGAATCGGGGATTTGCCGCGTTATCGGCCAAGGTCTCACGAAGTTTGTTGATCGTGGTATTCAGTCCATGATCGAAATCAACAAACGTTCCGTCGGGCCAGAGCTTTACGCGTAAATCTTCCCGGGTCACCGCCTCCGAGGGACGTTCCAACATCGCCACAAGTACTCGGAAAGCTTGATCTGGCAGGCGCAACTTAAGTCCTGATTTACGCAGTTCTCCCGAGGATAGATTGACTTCGTAAATGCCGAAACGATAGATTCCGCCGGATGCAGCTGAGCTCGACATCGGCTTCATTTTACCGAGTTTTCACGAACAGCGGCTTTTCAATTGCCGCATGGGATTTTTGGGTTCTCTCTTTGACCACTTTGGCGGGTGCCCCAGATCTTGCCGCCTTTGCGAGACCTAGAATTCCAACATCGCGTACATCCTGCGTATTTGCCAAAAAAACCTAGGGCCACTCCTGCGCCCCGTGAAGGATGCGAAGAATCTCCACAGTATTCTTATTTACGCGGTATACAGCAAGATAAGGAAGACCGGCAAAAACAAGCTCGCGGGTGCCTGGAATGCGACCTTGCCGTCCGCGCTCGGCAAACTGCGCGAGCGCTCCCGCGCGCTCATAGACAGAACGCGCAACCCGACGCGCAGTAGTTTTGGTGGAATGTCCTTCGATGTAGTCGCAGATTTGGGTAAGGTCGCTGGCCGCCAATTCGGTCCAGCGGATCTTCATGAGCCAGGATACCGGCCATTAATCAGCGTCTTAACGTCCTCATGATCGACAAGCTCGCCACGGTCTGCGGCAGATATCCCCTTCGCCACTTCGCGCGTGAACCACTGATCATAGTTCACCATGCGCTCAATCGCCTCAACCACAAGCCCCTCGCTGTCACGTCCCCTCTGTGAGGCGAGTTCAGCAAGCTTGGCCTCTAAGTCGGAATTTAATCGAACTTCCATATGATCTAGGGTAGGGATTGAAAGGGGACGATGTCAACCGCAATCCCGGCGTCAGCTTAAAAAGCTCCCGCGGATTTAACCGTCTATGGAGGAGTCCGACTCGAAACCATCACTCTCACGGTTTGGAGTGGGCGCTGCGCTCGCACGCGGTGACAGTCTGCGTGGGATCTACGGCCGAATCATCCACCTGTTCTTCTATGATTTTGCCGCTTTTATCAATCAGGAATGTCGCTCGGCGGCCCAGCTCCATGGGCACGCCTTTAATGTCTCTCGTTTGCGCGAGTCCGTATTCACGGGTAACCGCGCCGCCCCAGTCGCCCAGCAAGGGAAAAGTCACGCCATTCTGTTGTGCGAATGCGAAATTCGAAAATGGACTATCCATGCTCACACCCAGAACCTGGGTGTCGGAGCCTTCCAGCTTGGTCAAATTCTGCTGGAAAGCTTTCACTTCCTGCGTTCAACCACCGGTAAAGGCGAATACATAAAACGCCAGCGCCACATTCTTTTTCCCGCGATAGTCTTCGAGCGAGATTTTTTTAAGTCCCGCGCCATCGAAAGCCAGCAAGGTGAAGTTGGGAGCCATGTCTCCAACCTTCAACTTGATCGGCTCCTTCGTTTCCGCTTGCAGCTGCTGTGGCGCGACTCCGACCGAGAGCGCAACTAGAAGCGCAGCGGCTGCGATGCCCATAAAACTTTTCCGCATGAAATTTGCTCCTCGCGATTGAGGGTATATCTGGACGGAGAGAAAGGTCAAATCGGAAGTGCGTGGAAATCGCGGAAGGGCCGAAGTTTGAGCGGCATTCCACCAGTCGCACCGGAAAGCGAGACCACTTCGCAGCATCTCTCCCATCGAAATTTGCTTTTCATTACAATGGAAGCATGTCTGATCGTTTCGTCATTGCCGGACGCGAGTTCCACTCCCGCCTAATCGTTGGCACCGGAAAATATCGCTCTTTTCCGGAAACTGCGCGGGCGCTCGAAGCCAGTGGCGCCGAGATGGTAACGGTTGCGGTACGGCGCGTGAATCTTGATCGCAACAAAGAATCGCTGCTCGATTACATTGATCCCAAAAAGTATTTTTTGCTTCCGAATACCGCTGGTTGTTACACCGCGGACGAAGCCATACGCACTGCACGATTGGGGCGGGAAGTCGGCATCTCGGACTGGGTGAAGATCGAAGTGATTGGCGATCAGGCGACGCTCTATCCGGATGTTCAAGCAACCCTCGAAGCGACGCGCGTTTTAGTGAAAGAAGGATTTACGGTTCTGCCTTACACGTCGGATGACATTGTTTTTGCAAAGCGACTGGTGGACGCGGGTGCCAGTGCGGTCATGCCGCTGGGAGCTCCGATCGGGAGCGGACTTGGAATTCAGAACGCCGCGAATATCCGCATCTTGCGAGAGATGATCACGGGAGTTCCGCTGATCCTGGATGCGGGAGTCGGAACCGCCTCCGACGCGACCCTGGCCATGGAACTCGGAGCCGACGCCGTTCTCATGAATACTGGCATCGCCGCGGCTCAAGAGCCGGTATTAATGGCGGAGGCCATGAAGCACGCGATCATGGCAGGGCGGCAAGCATACCTCGCCGGCCGCATGACTAAGAAACTATATGCAACTGCGAGTTCCCCGATGGAAAACATCGTGCGTTAAATCCTGTGGGTTAATCCTGCGCTGCCCTGTGTAGCGAGCAAAAAATACGGCGGCCCTTTTCCCGGGCCGCCCTCGATTTTACGACGTGCAGAATTGACGTCACTGCATCTTGTCATCGCTCTTCGTTTGCTTTAGCATCTTCGCGCTGACCACGTGAATCGAATCACCATTCACTTCGCCTTTCACGGCGACATGATGCCCTTCGTGGGCCTTCAGCGCATCCGGATTATCCACGGTTAAGACTCTCTGATCGCCATCGGTTACCACAACCATTTTTTCGCCGGCTCCAATACACTTTTTGGTGCAGGCTTCGTGTCCCGGTCCGGCGCCCTTGACTCCGCACTTCGAATCCGACACCCATCCGTTTACGGTTGTTTGGTCCGCTACCGAAATTCCTACGATCATGAAGCACATCAACGAAACTGCCGCACATGCAAGTAGTATCTTTTTCATATCTCTCCTCTGTTGGCGGCCTGAGGCCGCAGATTTTTGATCGGCATCCTGGTGAGACCTGCTGTACGATGCCAGCCGTCTGTATTAGTGTGGCGCCAGGACCTCAAGGTTGTACGCAACGCGCGAATCTTAACATAGATCGGTGGAGGCAATTGTCACGCTATTGTTATGCGGATCTCACTTTTCCGCGGAGTCGGTTCGCGGCGTTTCCTGAACCGGTGGCGCCGGCGTTATATACACCACTTCACCAGGACGAGCGTAATGCAACTGTTCGCGAGCGGCTTTTTCAATCGTCTTAGGATTGGTTTTTAGATCGTCAATCTGCTTGTTGTAGCTGCTGTTTTCTTTTTGCAGAGAATCAATCTCTTTTTGCAGGCTTAAAACTTCCGTACGCTTTGCGCGATAGACGATCATTCCATTGGCTCCGAACATGACATGCACGAAGAGCCATACGGTGAGCAGACCGACTAATCCGGTGGCAAAACGGCGGCGTAATCCGTAGAGCCATCCAGCAGCGGGACGAAACTTTTCTATCACGCGCTCCGCCACGGCTTCCGCGTGTGCAGCGGGTTGCGCCACCAGGGCGATTCGTCGCTCTCGCTTGAACAAAACGCGAACTTTCGGAAAGCTTTTTATTCGAATATCCATTGCTTGGCCGCCGCGCTAAGTTTCCCTAATGATTCTTTGCTGCTGGCCTCGGAATAAACCCGAACGATGGGTTCTGTTCCAGAAAGCCGGTAGCAAACCCAGGAGCCATCGTCCAGGACGAGTTTCAGCCCGTCGGTACGGACGACCTCCTTCACCGCTCGCCCAGAAAAATCTTTCGGTTCAAGGCTTAACTTCTTAGTGAACTTCTCTTTCACCTCCTGGGTCAAGCGAAAGTTCTCTCTTTGTGGATAGAAGGAACCAACTTTGCCAAATAGCTCATGCAATTGCTGCCCCAATGGCTTGCGGCGGAGGGCGACCATTTCGCAGCAAAGCAGGCCGGCGAGAATGCCGTCCTTCTCAGGAACGTGGTGGCGGATGGAAAGTCCTGCGCTCTCTTCGCCGCCGATTGCAATCTTGTCCTGCATGATAAGTTCACCGATATATTTAAAGCCCACCGGTGTCTCGTGCAGTTCTACGCCGTGATATTTGGCCAGAGCATTGACGAGATTTGTGGTGGCCACGGACTTACCGACGCCATTTTTCCATCCCCGGCTTTCGACCAGGTAGTCAAAAAGAAGCGCAATAATGTAATTCGGCTGGAAGAACGTGCCATCTTCATCAACGATTCCGAAGCGATCTGCGTCGCCATCGGTGGCGATACCAATATGGGCTTTGGTGGCTCGCATTTTGTCCCGCAAATCGCCGAGCAGATGATCGTCAGGCTCGGGAGCGTGTCCGCCAAAGAGGACATCGCGGTAATCGTGCACCGTGCCGACCTCTATACCCGCATCTTTCAGGAGCGCACCAGAATAGCCGCGAGCCGCTCCCCATAGCGGATCGAATACTACCCGCAGTTTCGCATTTTGGATCGCGGCGAGATCAATGATTTCGCGCAGCCGGTCAAGATACATTCTGCGCGGCTCGAGTGGCTGCGCTTTTATTCCATTTGTGGTCGTCTTCGGAAAATCGGCTCCGGAATCAAACGCCAAGATTTCTGATTCGATATGTTTTGTAATCTCCGGCAAGGCTGGAGCGCCATCGGGAGTCGAAAATTTGATCCCGTTATATTCGGGCGGATTATGCGACGCCGTAAAGTTGATCGCCCCATCAGCGTGCTCGTGCATGACTGCGTAAGCAATGGCCGGCGTGGGCGCGGGTTCGGCGATGAGGAGCGGAGTTATGCCATGGGCGACAAGAATTTCTACGGCCATAGAGCAGAATGTTTCTCCGAGGAATCTTGGATCGCGCCCCACAATTACTCTTGCGCCAGATGATTTCCGCGAAGCCACGTGACGGGCGATTCCGTGCACTGCGCGCCGCACGTTGGCAAACGTGAATTCCTCCGCCATGACGGCGCGCCATCCTGAGGTGCCGAACTTGATTTGGGTAGCCATAATTTATTTTGTATCTCCACAAAAACATCTTGGATGCCATAAGCTGATAAGTGACAGCTGAAGGCTGAATTTTATATGACTGGAAATAAACTCGTCCTCACGACAACTGGCTCGCGCCAAGAGGCCCAGCGGATCGGGCGCGTGCTGGTCGAGCGGCGATTGGCGGCGTGCGTGAACATCGTGCCAGGAATCGAATCCATTTACCGCTGGCAGGAGAAAATCGAGCAGGCGGATGAGTGTCTTCTTATCATCAAAACCAGTGGGGCGGCGTTCGATCAACTGCGCGATGCGATCAAAGAACTTCACTCCTATGAACTACCAGAGTGCATCTGCGTGGAAATTGATTCTGGAAGCGCGGAGTATCTAAAGTGGCTTTCGGAATCGGTTGCCCCTTCGGACTCTTCGTCGTAGCGAGCGGTTCTGCGAAAAGATTACGGTGGACCCTGCCATTGTTTATGCCTTAATAACACCCGTTGTGCTTGATCGCGCCCGGAGACTATTATGCGTTCGTGAAATCAAGGTGATATTTTTTGCGGTATCCGAATCCCAAGGAGAATTCTGATGGATGTTTCGCAAGGTCTCGAGTTTCTGCTGTATGGAGTGTTGATTTTATTTGTTATTGGAACCATCCTGAGCGGATTCTTTCAAGTGCAGACGGCGGAGGCGGCCGTAATTCAGCGAATGGGCAAATTCAACCGCGTGGCCACCGCAGGCATTAATTTCAAATTGCCGTGGCTGGATCAGATCGCGGGACGCATTGATTTGCGGGTTCAACAGCTGGCGCTCGATGTCGAAACTAAAACTAAAGACAACGTTTTCGTGAAAATTCCAGTTTCCGTGCAATACCACGTCATCCCAGATCATGTGTACGAAGCGTTCTACAAGCTGGCAAATCCCAAGCAACAGATTTCTTCGTATGTCTTCAACGTGATACTTGGGCATGTGCCGAAGATGAATTTGGACGACGCATTCCTCCAGCAATCTGACATCGCTGTCGCGATTAAAGAGGGCTTGGACGATGTGATGAAGACATATGGCTACGCCATTGATCAGGCCCTGGTCACGGACATTGAGCCGGATGAAAAAGTAAAAGCGGCGATGAATGAGATCAATGCGGCGCAGCGCGAACAGGTCGCCGCCAGCGCTCGAGGAGAAGCCGAGAAGATTCTGAAAGTAAAACAAGCGGAGGCCGAAGCCCAAAGCAAGGCGCTGCAAGGCCAAGGCATTGCCAATCAGCGGAAAGCCATTATCGAGGGACTGAGAGAATCCGTTGAGGCTTTTTCTGCGGCCGTTGAAGGCGCTACACCCAAGGATGTCATGATGCTGGTGCTAGTCACGCAATATCTGGACACGATGAAAGAGATTGGGACACAGGACAAGAGCAACACAATTTTTGTTTCTCATTCGCCGGCGGCCGTTGGAGATCTCTTCAAGCAGATGCAGGATGCAGTGATGATCGGGCAGACGGGGGCTACAGCCTCGAAATAGAGTGGGCCGATCTGCTCGTGGGCCAATGCGTTTTCGTGCTGTTCGGAGGAAATGTGCAAGGGCGCTCTTCTGAGGTTATAGGCGGGTTGCCGGATTCCTGGCCGGCTCTGCCCTTTAAGAGCTGGGCTGACACGTACGCCACGCTTCACATGTGGACACAAATTGTGGGCAAGATCCGCCTCGCGCTTACGCCCCTAATTAATCATTGGTGGAATGTGCCGTTATATGTGAGCGCGCGCGGGCTCACTACTTCATCCATCCCGTATCAAGAGCGGGCGTTCGAAATCCAATTCGATTTTATTGACCACAGGCTTGTGCTTGAAACTAATGACGGCCAGGTTAAGACGATGCCGCTGCGGCCGCTTTCCGTAGCGGATTTTTATCAGGAATTTATGGACGTGCTCCGATCGGCAGGCGTCAATGTCAAAATTTGGAGGATGCCGGTGGAAGTTCCGGATCCGACTGCCTTCACTGAAGATCACATTCACGTCTCTTACGATCCGGAATCTGCGCACAAGGTTTGGCAAGTTCTTGTGTCATCGAGTCAAGTGTTAACCGAATTTCGATCTCGCTTCATCGGCAAATGCAGTCCGGTGCACTTCTTTTGGGGAAGTTTCGATTTGGCAGTTACGCGATTTTCGGGCCGCAGGGCGCCGGCGCGTCCGGGAGCCGATGTAGTGACGTTGGAGGCCTACTCGCACGAAGTAAGCAGTGTTGGATTTTGGCCCGGCAACAATACGCACGAAGCCCTGTTTTATTCTTATGCGGCTCCCGCTCCCGACGGATTCGCCGCTGGCACGATCCGGCCCAGCACGGCTTTCTACGACAAAGAGCTTGGTGAGTTTGTGCTTCCCTACGAAAACGTTCGGCGGAGTTCGTCTCCACGTGACGTGCTGCTCGACTTTTGCCAGAGTACATATGAGGTGGCCGCGACTCTTGGGAAGTGGGATCGCGAGGCGTTGGAGAGACAACATTAGGATTCGAAATTGTGTCGGTCAATCGGCGCAGGAAGCAATCGTGAACTGCGAAAGTGATTTCGAATATTTGTTATAATCCGCGCACGCCTCCGATTGACGCTGTCTCATTGAAATGACCGAGCCGTCCACGCCTTTGATGCGGCAGTACGCATCTATTAAGAAAGAGCATCCCGCCGCTCTTTTGTTCTTTCGGCTCGGCGACTTCTATGAACTCTTTTTTGACGACGCGGTTCTCGCCTCGCGGGAGCTGCAAATCACTCTCACATCCCGCAATAAAGAAAAAGGGCTGGCCGTGCCCATGTGCGGCGTCCCTTATCATGCCGCCGATGGTTATATCTCCAAGCTTGTCCGCAAGGGGTTCAGAGTTGCGATTTGCGAGCAGATGGAAGATCCCCGACTCGCCAAGAAACTGGTGCGGCGTGAGGTTACGCGGGTCGTCACTCCCGGCACTGCCGCGGATACTTTAGTTAGCTCGGACGAGAATAATTTTCTGGCAGCCGTGGCACAAAGTGGAGATCGGGCCGGTTTTGCAGCGCTTGATCTCTCGACCGGCGAATTCCGCGCGACCGAGTTTCAAGGGGAGGATGCGCAACGGAGAATCCAGGAAGAGCTGCAACAGTTGCGGCCGAAAGAAGTGCTCTATGGGTCCGCTGCGCCGTTGTTCGATCGCGAACATTCACGCGATTCAATCGCGTCTGTTGGTTCGGCCGGATATGCCGAGACTCCGCTCGACGACTGGGTCTTTGCTCCAGACCACGCGATTCCCTTGCTGGAAAATCATTTTGGAGTGCTGTCTCTCGAGGGCTTTGGACTCGCGGGCAAACCAGCAGCTGCCTCCGCCGCGGGAGCGATTATTTATTACGTGCGCTCCACGCAGCGCGGGACACTGAGTCACGTAGATCGCGTTGGCTTTTATGAGCGGCAGAACTGTCTCATCCTTGACACCGTCACCGTGCGCAATCTGGAATTGATTGAACCGCTCTTCGCTGGCAGCGATGCGGGACTGACCCTTTTGCGTTCGATTGATGCGACGGTTACACCCATGGGAAAACGGCTGTTGCGCTCATGGCTGCTGCGTCCTTCAATCGAGTTGGCGGAAATAAATGCCCGGTTGGACGCCGTCGAGACTCAGGTAAAAGACACCGTAGCCCGCGAAGAATTGCGGCGCTCATTAGACGGCATCCTCGATCTGGAACGCTTGCTGAGCCGCGTCACGCTCGAAACAGCTACGCCGCGGGATGTTCTCGCTCTCGCGGCATCGCTGGACAAACTTCCCAGCGTGCGCTCTGCATTGAAATCTGTTGAAACCGAACGGTTGAAATCCTTATACGACTCCATTGATGAGTTGCGTGATTTGCAGGAAAAGATTGATAAGACAATCGTTCCCGAACCACCATTATCCTTCAGCGATGGCGGCGTGATTCGAACCGGCATAAATCAAGAGCTAGACGAACTTCGAGATTTGAGCCGCAACAGCAAACAGTTTCTTGCACAGATTGAACAACGCGAGCGGCAGCGCACCGGAATTAGCTCGCTCAAGGTGAAGTTCAATTCCATCTTTGGCTACTATCTCGAGATCACGAAATCCAATCTGCATCTTGTGCCCGCCGATTATGAGCGCAAGCAGACATTGGTGAACGCCGAGCGCTTCGCCACTCCGGAACTGAAAGAATACGAATCGAAAATTCTGGACGCTCAGGAAAAGATTGTTGAAATTGAGCGTCGCATTTTTGTCGAACTGCGCTCAGCGATTGCAGGAGAAGCTCGTCGCGTAAGGCAAACGGCGCTGGCGTTGGCGGAAGTGGATGTGCTCGGAAGCATGGCGCATGTCGCGGCTCTTCGCGGCTACTGCCGTCCGAAGTTCGACGATTCTTCGGACCTTGAAGTACTCGAGGGTAGGCATCCGGTGATCGAGCAGCAGGAGATGACAACCGGCAGCAATCGCTTCGTGCCCAACGATCTTTATCTG
>DASYGR010000306.1:0-3067 GCA_035999525.1 Terriglobales bacterium | reverse complement strand
GTACAAGGGACGGAGATAAGGGTCTATTTTCTCTTGCAGAGTGCCCGGCAGAAAACCGAGACGCTCTCCAGCTTCAACCGCGGGACGCGCCAGAATAATACGGTTGACGCGCTTCGAAAGCAGGGCGGAAATCGCCATCGCAACCGCGAGGTAAGTCTTGCCTGTACCGGCGGGGCCCACGCCGAAAACCATGTCGTATTTCTCGATGGCATCCAGATAACGGCGCTGATTTAGGCTTTTTGGCTGGACGGTGCGGTGGCCGAACGAACGCAGTTTGCCCGCTTCCGCCAGCCCGCGCAGAGTCGCCTTAGGATCCGCGACCAGCACGCGGAGCATACTGTTCAGATCGCCGTTGTGGAATGGATGTCCAGCACGCTCGAGTTGCTCGAAATCCGTGAACACCTGCTCGGCTCGCGATACATCGCCGGGTGTGCCTTCAATTTGGATGGATTCAGATCGCAGATCAATGTTGACGTTCAAACCGTCTTCGAGCACGCGCAGATTCTCATCGCGCGTACCGAAAAGAGTCTTAATGTTCGGACTAATCGCAATACTTTTTTTCATTCCGTTTGGGCGCTTCCTCCTATACGCGTTTTAGTTTCTCAGGCTTCGAGCCACGTTCGTTTAGATGGCATTCCGGCCATACACGCACACTTATGCATTCCGCATGCCGGATCAAAATACGATGTCTGGGTGAAACCAACCGGATGCTCGCTGGCCAAAGGCAAGCAGGTTCCATTGCCGCTAGCGTACCCCCGCCAAGAACGCTAGTCAATGCCCTGGACGGCAGTCATAGAGGGTCATGGATTGGCCTCTTTGCCGCGCCATGCTGCCGACTTTTGCCCTGTATAATTAAGCAGTACAATGCTTTCTATCGCTCCCCAAGATCCGCCAACCTCGCCGCAATTGGGCGAAACCACGGGCACTGCCACGGCTGCCGACTTCGGCGACGTACCTGCCGAATTCGAGGCATTACGTTCAAATAGCGGTGTTTATGAGATGCCCTGGCGTGCCAAGATTTCGTTCACCGGTTCCGACCGCGTACGTTGGCTCAATGGGATCATCACCAATAATGTGCGGGACTTGGCGGCGGGAAATGGAGTCTACGCATTTCTGTTGAACCCGCAGGGGCGAATTCTGGGCGATCTGTATGCCTACCATCGTGGCGGTTCGTTGCTGGTGGATACGGACCGTTCTCAGTTGCCGAAAATACTGGAGATTTTCGATAAATACATCATCATGGATGATGTCGAAGTCGCGGATGTGACCGGCATACTCGGTGCGGTAGGAATCGCGGGCCCGAAGGCTGTCGAGGTCTTGCGATCTGCGGGATTAGCTTTTCCTCCGCTTCAGCCGCTCAGTTTTGTGGATCTCACCTGGCGGGACGTTTCTGTGACCGTGGTTCGAGGGGATAGCCCAAGTGTGGAATCCTATGAGGTGTGGATTTCACCTGAGAATCAATCGTTATTGCTCGACGTTTTAAAGACATCGGGAGCACTGCCCGTCGGAACGACCGCGCTCAATTTGCTTCGTATCGCCGAAGGGGTTCCGCGATTGGGACAAGATATTCGGGAACGCGATTTACCTCAGGAAACTAGCCAACAGCGAGCTTTGCACTTTACCAAAGGATGTTACATCGGTCAGGAAATCGTAGAGCGTATTCGATCGCGTGGAAATGTCCATCGAATGTTTACTGGATTTACAGTTGAAGGCCCACTTCCACTGCCCGGAGCCAAGATCAATGTGGACGGCAAGGATGTCGGGGAGGTTACGAGCTCGGCCTCGTTACCACTCCCCATAGGTCCATACCACGTGGCGTTGGGGTATATTCGGCGTGAGATCGCAACATCCGGGAAAGCGCTCCAGATTGATGGCACAATTCTTAACGTCACTACGCTTCCATTCTCCAAAGTATTCGAAGATTGAAGGAAAACTATGTCTGAGAAGAAACAGGAAAGCTTCACCGTAACTGACCGAAGATTGTTCACCGCCGAAGGCGAAGTACGCAAGGATATTTCCGAAGAGCAAGTTTCGACGTCTACTACGCCAGCTCCGGCGCCTGATAGCGTCAATCCACAAGAGGCGGTTGCCTCGGAAAACGCGGATGGTCCAATGCCCCCCGCCCCCACGGCAGTTGAACAGCAGGCGCAGGCGGACGCTTATCGAAAATCCTCCAAGGATTTGGACTCCCACGTCGAACGGAGTGGTCATTCGGCGAAGGAACTGGAAATGACGTTCGAGCGCTTTATGGCATCGCTCTACATGACCGCCATGCTGCAACTTGGCCTTATGCAGGAGGAGGGTGGTCAGCCGCGCCTTGATCTGATCGGCGCCCGCCAGACCGTTGACACCTTGAGCCTGCTCTCAGAAAAAACCAAGGGGAATTTGACCGACCGGGAAGCGAGCTTTTTGCAGAACTGTCTGTACGAGTTGCGCATGGCTTATGTCGAAGTGACAAATGCCCTGGCGCATCCGCCGCAAGCGCCTGCATCCGCCGCCGCGAAGCGATGAAGGCTACTCTGACCGTCTTAGGAAGTGGGACTTCGGTGGGAGTCCCTACTATCGGTTGTGATTGCGCGGTATGCAATTCGACCGATCCGCACGATCGCCGCACCCGTCCATCCATATTGATCGAATATTCCGGTAGGGCAATACTGATTGACACCACTCCAGACTTTCGCGAGCAGGCTATCCGGGAACGTATCCGGCGCTTGGACGCCGTTCTTTACACTCATACTCACGCGGATCATCTTCTGGGCATTGATGATCTCAGGCCTTTGAGTTATCAGCACCGGCCCGGCAAGCTTTCGCTCTATGCGCGACCGGACGCAGCCGCGTTCATCCGCAATATGTTTGGATACATTTTCGCACCGGCTTATAAATTTGGCGGGCTTCCGCAGCTTGAGCTCATGGAAATTTCCGGACCGGTTGAACTCTTCGGGGCAACGTTTGAACCGGTACCGGTCATTCATGGAGAGACGGAAATATTAGGATTTCGATTCGGTTCGGCCGCTTATCTGACCGATCACAGCCAAATTCCAGAGAGTTCAATGGCGCGATTGAAAGA
>DASYGR010000274.1:0-4764 GCA_035999525.1 Terriglobales bacterium | reverse complement strand
CAACACAAAAATAAAGAGCGGGCCATGAGCATGTTGCGATCGAAAATTTACGAGTACGAACTGGAAAAGAAACGCGAAGTCACCCGCAAGATTGAAGATTCCAAGCTTGACATTGATTTCGGATCGCAAATTCGCTCGTATGTGCTGCAACCTTACCGGCTGATAAAAGATCATCGGACGAAGCTCGAAATTGGTGACGTGGATCGTGTAATTGATGGCGACTTGCAACCGTTTATCCGGGCTTATCTGCAAATGCGGCGCGGGGAGAAGTCGGCCGCCAGTTAAAGCCGTCCCAAGCCGGACTTTTAGTCTCTTCAGTAACCTTAAACCGCTCAAAACACTGGCAAAATAGGCCGCAATTGCGTCATCCTGTAACTTCGAGAACTACGCAATGGAGATCGCAAACTAATGCCGCGGATGATTGATCTTATTCGCGCGTCAGCCGTACCCGCGAACCTGGTGCAATCTGCCGCACGGGGGGCGCTTGCCATTCCGCCGCAGGAGATGCTCGAAATTCTGGTTTATCTCGCGACTGAAAGCAAAGTTTTTGGCGATCAGGCGCGATTGACCCTGGCGGGATGGGACGAGGGCATTTGCCGCATCGCCGCCGGGAACCCAAGTACAGCCAAAGCTGTGCTTTCCTACCTCTCGGCCCTGGAAAATTTTCGGCCGGCGCTCTTCGATGCTTTGCTCGCGAACCCTTCCGTACCCGAAGAATGTCTCGCCGCCCTGGTTGCGTCGCTAAACCGGGACATCGCAGACACCGCTCTGAATAATGATCGCGTCAACCACTCCGACAAAATTTTATCCGCGCTGGCAAATAATCCAAACCTGAATGGAATCCAATTCGCAACCATTGACGAACGGCTTACTTTGCTGAGACGTTCGCATGCGCCAACGGAAGCCGTGCAGGACAGTCCGCTAGCAGCAAGCCACAATGTGCCAGTCGAGCCGGCACCCGAACTCTCAGAAGAGGAAAAGGAAGCTGACGAAGAGGTTGCAAAATATATTTCCACTCATGCAGCCGAAATTACCAGCGATGACGAGAAACCATTCCAGCCCGTGGGCGGAATCGAAGGTCTTCCTACAACCGACGTAGCCCATCACGCCGAACCCATGACCGCGACAGCTGAGACTACTCTGCCAGTCGCGGCAATCACGGAAGATGGGACGCAAGCCGTCGGCGGCGCTTCTGGTGCCGCGGTAAAGACCGCGCTAGCGGCGGCCAATCCACCAGCCGCGGGCGGGGAAGCCCGCGGCAGCGCTTTGCAGCGAATCTCCAAACTCGATGTCAAGGGACGAATTCAACTCGCCATGAAAGGCAGCAAAGAAGAGCGCGCTTTGCTGGTTCGGGACGGCACAAAGATTGTGGCGTTGGCAGTATTAGATTCGCCAAAAATCAGCGACAGCGAAGTAGAAAAATTTGCCACACAGAAAAATGTCTTGGAAGCCGTGCTTCGCGCCATCCCTCTGAAGCGGCGTTATATGAAGCAGTACAACGTCGTACGCAACCTGGTATTTAATCCGCGTACCCCCATTGATGTTTCTCTCGGCCTCATGAAAAACATTCTGGTTGCGGACCTCAAGAATCTATCCGGCAACAAAGAAGTTTCAGACACCGTGCGCAAGCTCGCACTGAGAATGTTTAAGCAGAAGTTGAGTGCTGACAAGTAAAGAGTCACGCCTTTTTGTATTGTTATTCCTAGCCATAGGGTCGCCGGCTGAAAACATCGCGAAGCGAGTCTGCTCTTCCTGACACCCTCTCGGTGTCGCGCGAAACCCGCTACAATACTGACGCTATGGCGTCATTGCCCCTTTCCGATCCAATCACAGAGCTCCTGCGAAAATCAAAGACCATTGCCGTCGTGGGTCTCTCCGACAGTCCGCTCCGCCCCAGCCACGGCGTTTCCGCATATATGCAGACGCATGGCTACCGGATCATTCCCGTGAATCCGCATATCAGCGAAGCTTTAGGCGAGAAGTCTTACGCATCCATCCTGGAAGTTCCAGTGAAGATTGATATCGTGAACATTTTTCGTCGCCCCGAATATGTAGAGGAAGTGGTTGATCAAGCGATTCAATTGAAAGTCCCCGCGATTTGGATGCAAGAACAGGTTGTTCACGATAAAGCCGCACAAAAAGCACGGAAGGCAGGAATTTTTGTCGTGATGGATATGTGCATTCTCAAGGAGCACAGAGCGCGATTTCGATGATTTTTATAGAAATTTCGCAGCTACTTTGACCTGCCTTTGGCAACTGAGCCCCTCTTGCTCTTAATGTCCTCCAACCGTTCGCGTATTCGTTTTTCAATCCCCTCGTTCGTCGGATGGTAATAAACCCGGTCTCGCAAATTGTCCGGCAGGCACTGCATGTCAGCGACTTTGGCGTCCAGATCGTGCGCGTATTGATAGCCCTCCCCATATCCCAATCCCTTCATCAATCCGGTGGGCGCATTCCTCAGATGAAGCGGAACCAATTCAGCGGCCGTCCGTTCAACGTCTCCCTGCACCGCGGAATAGGCCGTATACAGGGCATTCGACTTCGGAGCGACGGCGAGATACACAACAGCTTGCGCCAGGGCCAGATTGCCTTCCGGCATGCCAATAAAGTCCACCGCATCCCGCGCCGCCATGCAGAGCGCCAGCGCGTTGGGATCAGCCAATCCAATGTCTTCCACGGACATTCGCACTACCCGCCGCGCGATGTAGAGCGGATCTTCGCCAGCCTCCAACATTCGGCCGAGCCAATATAGAGCCGCGTCCGGATCGCTGTTGCGAACGGATTTATGCAATGCCGAAATTAAGTTGTAATGCTCTTCGCCGCCTTTGTCGTAAAGCAGAACACGTTTTTGGACCGCGTCCTGAACAATCTCGGTGGTGATCTCCGCACCAACTTCTTTGTGGTCGTGTTCCCGCGCCAGGGTTGCGGCCACTTCCAACACGTTGTACGCGCTGCGTGCGTCCCCGTTTGAATACGATGCAATTTTGGCCAGGACTTCATCCGAAGCCCGCAATTTCAGTGCGCCCAGGCCCCGCCCTTCGTCCTCAATCGCACGTTTCAACAAAAGGACAATCTGTTCTTCTGCAAGCGGCTTCAGGACATACACGCGGCTGCGCGACAACAGCGCAGAAATAATTTCAAACGATGGATTCTCCGTCGTCGCGCCAATCAGCCGGATGTTGCCCTTCTCCACGTGGGGCAGAAACGCATCCTGCTGCGCTTTATTGAAGCGATGAATCTCGTCAATAAAAACAATTGTGCGCGTGCCATATTGCCGCGCGCGCTCGGCGTCCGCCATCACCTGCTTAATTTCCTTGATCCCCGTAAGCACAGCCGAGAACTCAATGAACGTCGCTTTGGTCATGTGCGCGATGATCTGCGCCAGCGTCGTCTTCCCAGTTCCCGGAGGTCCCCAAAAAATCAGCGAGCCAGTATCGTCTCGCTCGATCTGCGTTCGCAACGGCTTGCCGGGCGCAACCAGATGCTCCTGCCCCACAAATTCATCAAGCGTGCGCGGGCGCATGCGGTCCGCAAGAGGACGAGTCCGGTCAGCGGAGCCGCTGCGGTCAGGAATGGTTTCGAATAAGCCCATACGCTTTTAGATGTCGAAAGTGGAGGCGCTGGTGCTGTTGCGGAATTATCATAAAAGTACCTGGAGAACAAAGATGGGCCAGCTCTGGCTTCGGGCACGAACAACGAATGATCGGACGGTCGAGGTATACCATTTAAACCGCTGGACAAAATCATGAACTGGTTCAGCAAAAGCCCATTCAGACGCGGAGAAGATGTTGAAACGCACATGGTGGAATTGCTGGCCCGAGCTGCTGATGACGCCGGCAGCCCGCTAACAGACATCGACAAAGAAATCCTTAAGAGGACGTTCTCGCCACTCGATCCGGTGCCTCCTATACTGCTCGAGAAGACGAGACAACTAATCAAAGGGATCCTCAGCGGGGAGGCTTTGGATGAACCTGAGAGAGATCTCAAAAGCTTTGGCAATTCTTTGCAATGGGTGGATGATTATCGCTATTCGAATATCGTAGCTATAACAGTAGAAGTGGCTAGTGAATGGCGGCAACCGGGCCCTCCACTTCATGGTTGGCAGCTAACAAAGGATCGAACACAACTTATCGGTTGTGGAGTGCTGGTAGTGCTTCTCATGTTTGCCATCGGTATTGCCGTACACCTGCTTTTCGGTTGGAATTGAGGATTTCTTCGCACCGAATCCACGGAAAATAGTTAAGTCCTCTGTCAGGCGCTGCGCCACCCGCCGAGTATCGCCACTTTGTGATTGTTCATGCCTGAACCGTCCAATTGAGGGTTCCCCATCTTTGCGCGGTTTTCGCAAAGGTGGGAGGCGATACTGTCAGTACAACGACACGCGTGCAAAAAAACTTTCAATGTTTCTTCCCTGCCTATACCCTCCGCAAACTCGCGAAGGATGGGGCCACTCACCATCGAAGCCCGCGCCGCGAATGCCTGAAATAGCAGGTCGCCGATCCAGATATTGGGATAAAGTATACAATACTGGTTTTTCACGCACATTGAGTCATCGCTAACAGGAGGTAATGATCGGTGGCTTCCGCCTGCATCAGGATGTGGCGATTCCAGTTGCAGCCGCCTCACTGCGCATGGGCGTTCAGGATGCGATCAGCGGTCGCATCGGCACAATCGAAATTGCGCTGCCCGTCAAAGCCCTTCCAGGCATTGAACAGTCCCGCACCAAGCGCATGCCGGAAATCCTTATTTATTGAACGCAGCTCG
>DASYGR010000259.1:0-21580 GCA_035999525.1 Terriglobales bacterium | reverse complement strand
GAAATAATCTGCCTTTGACGATTACTCACCCGGATATGAAGCGGTTTTTCATGACGACACGGGAAGCAGTATCGTTAGTTTTGCAGGCGTTTGTTATCGGGAATCAGGGAGAAACCTTGGTATTGGATATGGGTTCGCCCGTGCGAATCCTAGATCTTGCCCGAACCCTGATTCATCTTTCGGGAAAAACAGAAGATGAAGTGAAATTGAAATTCATGGGGTTGCGCGGCGGGGAGAAGATGGTCGAAGAACTTTTCTATCCCCACGAGCAGGTTTACTCAACGTCCTCTGCGAAAATCAAGAAGGCTCGAAGCGTCGGACAGGACTGGTCGGAATTGCAATCCCAGCTTGACGAATTGAGAGGTACCCTATATATGGACGGCGCGGCACCCATCCGCGCAAAAATGAAGGAAATAGTACCTGAATACTCATATCCGACAGACGGTTCGACCGCACCAAGAAAGGCCGAACGATCTGCAGCCGCAGTAAGTCACAAGTAACGGTGTTCCGCCGGTTTCGGAAACTCGGCCACTTGCTTCCGAAGGAAACGTAGTCTCGTTTTCTTGTCGTTACCACAGGTTGATTAAGCCAGGCACGAAGTCCAGTCTCATTCACTGCGAGCTATCGCGAGACGGGGCGTACGAAGGAAAACTTATGGAGATCACATCGGCGGCGACGAATAGGACTCCCACGTTCGTTTCAGCCTCAACCCGCTGACCATCTTTTAGGAATGGATTGTACCTCCACTGCCGAATGGCGCGTGCTGCGGCGGCTGATAACACCTTATTCCCGGACAGAATCTTAACTTCACGCACTCTTCCGTCCGCCCCAATCACCGCTTGTAAGGTCACTTTTCCACGCACTTTTGTGTCCGGATACTCGGGATATATAAGCCGTTGTGGTGGGCCCGAGAACTGTATCCTCGGCGTTTCTTCCTGAACTTTGCCTTCCTGAATACTCGCAAGAATAGGATTTTCTCTGCTTCGAATCTTAATCGGTCTGTCTTCAGCCGGCGTCTGTTTAATGGTGGATTGATCGGCTTGAGGCTTCAATGGCGAAATAATCGCAGCCGGCGTTTCGATGGACAGTTTTGGAGCGGCGACCGCCGTATCTGACGCCGACGCTATAACATTCTTCGCGGGCTCTGCGGTCTGAGTGAGGGTAGGCTGATCAACAGAAGGTGACGAAACCTCAATTGGCGCGGCGGCCGTGTTGTTTTGATCTGCGGCCACTTTCGCCTCTACTATCGTGTCGCTGTCTGCGACCGGTGTCGGAACGGTTTCAGTTGGCGTGCTAAAAGTTTGTGCTGATTGGAGCCGATGCCAGGCGGGTTCGGCGAACATTGCGATGAGTGCTGCAATCGCCAGTGTGAACGCAATCTTGGAATGGCCGCGTCTCCGAGCCAACGAAGAAGGTCGGATCTTCGAACCTTCGTCCAGATTCGTGTTCTCTTGATACAACTCTGAAGAGGAAGGGTGAGAAAAAATCTCGGCAGGAGTGGATACCGTCTCAGGGGGCCCCTCATGGAAGGCCGTCTCGGAAGACAAGCTGACTGAAAAAGAAGGAGCCTTCGCACCCTCAACTGTGCCAATGACCCGCATCCGGTCGAGCCCGATGCGCGGGTTTCGAACACTGCAACGCGGAAGCCTTTCCACGAGTTTGCGCTGTCGCGAATTTAGTGTCTTTAGCGGAAGACTATTGAAGTGCCGGAAGGTCCACAGGAGGTAGAGTCGCTCCCATCCCGAAGGCTGAACGTACACGGGACCGCATTCGGTTTCCAAAGCGACTATGCCGGATTCGAGTTTGTCCAGAAGCAAGGAATTCCCCCGCGTCGGGGGCACGCTGCCAAGGTAATTGCATATAGAGTGCCAATTTTGGTCACCTATAAGTGCTTGAAAACAATTACCCTGATCGCGGCAGCATAACTGCTTTTTTAGATTCGCGCAAACATTTTCACACTGTGACAGAGGGGCTGAGGCGAATTGCTGGGAGTCTTGCTAGTTTCCGAAGCAAGAGAAAAAGTCATTCACCGCAGAGAACACGAAGGTCACGGAGGAAGAGCTGGCATGGTCATATTTATTTGACCCCTAGTCCAGGATGGGCAGGTTAATCGTTGGTTGGACCAAAAAATCCAAGTGGGCAATTTGCGCAAGCGCATTTTCGACCAGCGATGTCTTGCAGGCCTCGAGGGTGATAACGAAGGGCAGGCTGGATTTTGAGTAGCCGGGCTTCTGCAAAATCGAATCAATGTTGATGCTACAGTCTGACAGTATCTTCGCCAGAGCTGCGATGATTCCCGGACGATCGGTGATGGTGAACCGCAGATAGTGTCTGGTTGTGAAGTCAGCGGTCACCGTCGGCGAAGTCCGCAGTGTGTCAGGGAAGACGCTCGATCCATCTTTCTTTGATCCGGCGATCGCGATAATGTCCGAAACCACGGCGACCGCTGTGGGATTTCCTCCGGCGCCATGTCCTGCAAAAACGGTTTCTCCGCCAAAATGGCCGGTAGCCATTACGGAATTCTGGCCTCCTTCAACCCGGGCCAGGGGCGATGAGAGCTTCACCAACGCGGGACGCACGGCTGCGTATAAGTGATTGCCATCCAGTTCGGCCCAGGATACTTGCCGGATCGTGCATCCCAATTGGTGCGCGTATTCAAAATCTACGGCGCCGATAATTCTGATCGTTCCGCACGCAATCTCCTCGGTCGCGACATTGCTTCGCAATCCAATGCGGGTAAGAATCGTCAGCTTTGCGCGGGCATCGAGACCGTCAACATCGTCGCTGGCGTCAGCCTCGGCATAGCCCAGGGTCTGCGCTTCGGCCAGGGCTTCAGAAAACGGAATGCCGCGGTTTTCAATTTGACTGAGGATGTAATTGCAAGTTCCGTTCAGAATGCCGTAAATCTTTGACAGCCGGTCGCCCGCCAGCCCTTCCTGCAATCCGGAGATTACGGGAACCCCGCCCGCCACCGATGCTCCGAACGCGATGTGCCTCTTCTCGCGCCTCGCAAGATCCATCAATTCTGGCCCGGTGTGAGCGATGAGTTGCTTATTCGCCGTGACCACTGATTTTCCAGACGCCAATGCCCGGCGAATCCAATCGCCTGCTGGATTCAGTCCCCCCATCAATTCGACCAGGACATCCACGTCCGCGGTCAGAACGTCTTCGATGTTCTCGGTCCAGAGAACGTCAGCCGGGACCCAGTCCACTTTCTTGCGCGCGACGCCGCGATTATAAATGTGTGTCAGACGTATACCGTCGGTTCGACGGTCGCACAAAATCTTAGCAACGGATCGTCCCACGGTGCCAAAGCCGATAATGGCTACATTAATCATCTTGTCGTTGCGCGAAGTCTTAACAGATGTAGTCGACGGCTTATTGGACACGTAGCTCATTTCTTTTTTCGGCGGATTGTTTTTCGACGGATTCTGGTTTGCGTGGCGGGCCGGGCGGATACGTTCTCTTGACGTTTACGAGTCCCTCCTCGGACTGGACGCAGGGGGAAGTTGGTCCCCGCTCGGTCCGTGGAACCTTGCCTCCGGCGATTTCCATTCCGCCTGCTAGTATCGTCACTCTTGTACTTGCCGATCGTTGCTCGGCCAGGACGGGCTGGGACGCCCGTCCCTGCGTGGTCGCTCGGAAAAAAACGCGCGTGAAGTTGCCGCACAGCGTGAGGCACGTCGCTTTCCTTAATTACGAAGCTGATGTTGATTTCGGAAGCGCCCTGCGAAATCATGCGAACGTTGACTCCGGCATCTGCGACGGTGCTAAAAACGCTGGCTGCGATTCCGGGACGGCCATGGATGTCTTCTCCGACGAGGCAAACAATGGCTTGCTTGTTCTCGGACGTGACATCAGCAATGTTCTCCAATTCGGCCAGCAGCGCAGCAGGAAGACGCCTGGTTTCCATGGTAAAAGACATACTTACTTCTGAAATCGCGACCAGATCGACTGACGCACCATAGCGGTCAAGCGCCTCAAAGACCGACCGCAAGAATCCGTGAACCATGATTCCACGGGAGGCGACGACGTTCACGATACTTACATTGTTCTTGGCGGTGATTGCACGAAACATATCGCGTCCGGCCGGCGCATGTGCAGTGATACGCGTTCCTTTGCCGGAGGGATTGCGCGAGTTCAGCACATAAACCGGGATATTTCGCTGAACCGCAGGCAACAAAGTTGCCGGGTGAAGAACCTTGGCGCCGAAGTATGCGAGTTCCGCGGCCTCGTTAAAGCTGATTCGCTGGATGGTGCGAGCTTCCGAACAAAGGCGCGGGTCCGTGGTCATCATGCCTTCAACATCCGTCCATATCTCGATGGTTTTGGCGTCGAGCGCGGCACCCAGAATCGCGGCGGAGAAATCGGAACCACCCCGACCGAGGGTTGTGGGAATCCCTTCGGCGGTAGCGGCGATGAATCCTCCCATCACTGGGATTTTTTTCCCGGAAATCAGCGGGCCGATTGTCGCCTGCGACCGTCTTCGAGTTTCGTCCATGAGAGGCCGTGCCGCGGTGTGGTTTGCGTCGGTAACCACACACTCGCGGGAATCTACCCAAGCGACGTCCAAACCGCGCAGCGCAAAGGCTGCCGTGACGATCTCACTCGACAGCAATTCGCCAAACGAAAGCAAAGCATCGCTACTTCTCTCTGAAAGTTCGTGGACAGCTGCGAGGCCGCGAGCGAATCCATCGAGTTGGGTGAACAATTTCTCAAGCCTGGGTGTGATGCCCTTACAGTGCTTTGCGCCGAGCAAATCGTTTGCGACCTGAAAGTGGCGCTCTTTAAGTGCGAGAACCAATTCAGCCGCCGACTCCGAATCGCCCGACGAGGCCTTCTGACCAATGAGGACCAACTGGTCAGTAACCTTTGCCAGCGCGCTCACGACGACTACAGGCCGTTGTTTTTGTCGGCTTTGCACGATTCTGGCGGCGCGGTCAATTGCATCCGCGTCTTGAACCGAGGTCCCGCCGAACTTCATGATCACCATGGAAATGTCACCCTTGAGTGTATATCTCTCATCATCGTACATTGGGGCTGAAAGCGAAAAACCCACTCGCCTTGGTTTTGGCGGTGGGTTTTTTGAGCGTTCTGGGGAAATTCTTAGCTCATTTGCCACCATGCCAACGAAAAGCTAATTCGTGTTCGCGATGTTATTGTTCGCATGATAGTCAAATCCGACGGCAACTAGCTCGCGGGTCACTATACCTGATATGTCGCAGGTTCTTTGAATGCGAATTTTCGATGTTCACAATCTAAAATACAAATTAGAGGTATTTTGCCGTTGATCGCTGGGATTTTCTCATCGCCAAGAAGCCGACCCCTTTTCATAGCTCTTTTTCATGGCTCACCGAGCGTGGGCGCTCATTTCGTAAGTGCCAAAATATCCATCCTCGCTATCGAAATTCTGAATTGTACATATCCGCTCATAAGCTTGTAATAACTATAGTTAGGCGGATTATCAGCCGAAGTCATCAGCGTAGCTTCGGGCTGAAATGGTACACCCAGCCATCGTTACCTTTTTAGACCGTTATCTTGAGACAAATGCAGAACCATTTCAAAAACGGATTGCCTCCTGCCCAGGGATTGTACGATCCAACGCACGAGCATGATGCCTGCGGCATAGGATTCGTGGCCAGTCTGCGCTGCGAGAAGAGCCACGAAATTATACGGCAGGGAATTCAGGTACTCATCAATCTGACTCACCGTGGCGCCTGTGGTTGCGACCCTGAAACTGGGGACGGCGCAGGGATTCTGATTCAGATTCCCCACAGGTTTTTTGTGCGGGAATGTTCGCGATTAGGTTTTGAACTGCCATCGGAAGGTGAGTATGCGGTCGGCATGACCTTCCTCCCCGTGGAGAGGCATCAGCGACTTCAATGCGAGGGGATTCTTGAGCGCATTATTCGCGAAGAGGGGCTGAGCGTTCTAGGTTGGCGCGACACGCCGGTAGACGGCGACGCGATCGGTCGCATGGCGCGCGCGTCTCAGCCTTACATCCAGCAGATTTTTGTCGCCCGCCCAGACGGTTTGGACGAGGATGCATTCGAGCGCAAGCTCTACGTGGTTCGCAAGCTCATGGAACGCGAGATTGCGGAATCCGACATTGAGGGCAAGGAGTTTTTTTACATTCCATCATTGTCGGCTCGCACCATTGTTTACAAAGGTCTTTTGCTCGCCCCGCAGATTGAGAATTTCTACAGCGAGCTATCTGATCCCGATGCGATGAGCGCACTTTGCCTGGTGCATCAACGTTTCTCGACAAATACTTTTCCCAGCTGGCAACTGGCTCACCCATATCGTTACGTTGCGCACAACGGTGAGATCAACACGCTTAAAGGCAATGTGAATTGGATGCACGCCCGCCAATCCATTCTGGAATCGCCATTGTTCGGCGATGACATGAAGAAATTGTTTCCGATTATTTCGCCGGATGGCAGCGACTCTGCGAACTTTGATAATGCGGTGGAGCTTTTGTTTCAATCGGGGCGAAGTTTACCGCACGTTTTGGCGATGTTGATTCCGGAAGCGTGGTCGGGGAATCCTCACATTAAGCCGGAGAAGCGGGCATTCTATGAGTATCACGCTTCTCTCATGGAGCCGTGGGACGGCCCCGCCGCAATGGCTTTCACCGATGGCCGCGTCATTGGCGCCACGCTCGACCGAAACGGCTTGCGACCGGGGCGTTATGTGGTCACGCACGATGGTTTAGTCGTGATGGCCTCGGAGGCGGGCGTTCTCAGTATTGATCCAGAAAACATCAAGACAAAAGGCCGCTTGCAGCCGGGAAAGATGTTTCTGGTAGATACGGTTGCAGGACGAATCATTTCAGACAAAGAAATCAAGCGCCAACTGGCCTCGCGTCAGCCGTATCAGCAATGGCTGGAACAAAATCAGATCACTATGGATCAGCTGCCGGAGCCTTCCCGCGTTCACCGTTCTGACTCCGGAACGATACTTCCTCGTCAACGTGCGTTCGGATACACGGAAGAGGATTTGAGAATGATCCTCGAGCCCATGGCCTCGAAGGGCGAAGAACCCGTTGGTTCTATGGGCACAGATACGCCCCTGGCTTGTCTTTCTGACCGCCCGCAACCTTTGTTCAATTACTTCAAACAGCTCTTTGCGCAGGTCACGAATCCGCCGGTGGATCCGATTCGCGAAGAAATGGTGATGTCGCTGATCAGCTATATCGGCACCGAGCGAAACATCCTTGAGGAGACGCCGGAGAATTGTCACACGCTGAAGCTGCCGCATCCCATCCTCACCAATCGCGATCTTGAAAAGCTGCGCCGGGTTTCGCGGGGGGACTTGTTGGCGACAACGTTGCCCGTGCTCTTTCGCGGAGCTGACGGAGAAGCGGGACTGAAGCGGGCTTTGGACGAGCTATGCCAGCGCGCGTCGTTGGCTGTGAAGTCCGGTTACACGCTGCTGATTCTTTCCGATCGTGGAGTGGACAAAGAATTCGCGCCGATCCCAAGTTTACTGGCATTGGCTGCCGTACACAATTTGCTCGTCCGCGAAGAAACGCGTACCCAGGTTGCTCTCATTATCGAATCTGGCGAGCCTCGCGAGGTAATGCATTTTGCTCTGTTAATCGGCTACGGCGCGAGCGCAGTAAATCCATATCTGGCGATTGAGACGTTGGAAGACTTGGCGGCGCGAGGTTATTTGCCGGATGGCGTGTCGTCCGAAATTGCGGTGAAGCACTTTATTAAGGCTACGAATAAGGGATTGCTCAAGACGTTTTCGAAGATGGGAATTTCGACTCTGCAAAGTTATCGCGGTGCGCAGGTGTTCGAGGCTATCGGACTCAACAAGGAATTGGTGAACGCATATTTCGCAGGCACAACTTCGCGGCTCGAGGGAATCGGACTGAACGTCATCGCTCGCGAAGCACAGATGAAACACGAGTATGCTTTCGGCCCGGTGACGGAGTTTGATACTCAGCTTGCCGCAGGCGGCAGCTATCATTTCCGCACCAACGGGGAATATCACCTTCTGAATCCGGACACAATCAGCAAACTGCAACACGCGGTGCGCCAGGACAGCTTCAAAACATTTCAGGAATACACAGCTTTAATTGATCAGCAGAGCCGGAACATGGCTACTTTGCGCAGCTTGATGAAGATCAAAAAAGCTGCGAAGCCGATTTCAATTGAAAAGGTCGAACCCGCAAAAGAAATCGTAAAGCGGTTTACAACCGGAGCCATGTCTTTCGGTTCCATCAGCAAAGAGGCACATGAAACGCTTGCCATTGCAATGAACCGCATTGGAGGCAAATCCAACACCGGCGAAGGGGGCGAAGACGAAAATCGTTTCAAGCCCGACACGAATGGCGATTGGCGGCGCAGCGCCGTGAAGCAGGTGGCGTCGGCGCGGTTCGGCGTGACCACAAATTATCTTGTCAACGCCGACGAGCTGCAAATCAAAATGGCGCAAGGCGCCAAGCCGGGCGAAGGTGGACAGCTTCCCGGCCACAAGGTGGATGAAGTCATTGCGCGCCTGCGGCACTCAACGCCAGGCGTCGGATTGATTTCGCCGCCGCCCCATCACGACATTTATTCCATCGAAGATCTGGCGCAACTGATTTATGACTTGAAAAATGTGAATCCGCAGGCCCGCATCGCTGTGAAGCTGGTCGCTGAAGTTGGAGTCGGAACTGTTGCCGCAGGTGTCGCAAAGGCTCATGCCGATGTTGTGCTGATAAGTGGCGACAGTGGCGGGACCGGGGCGTCTCCGTTGAGTTCGATTAAGCATGCCGGAATTCCATGGGAACTTGGTCTGGCTGAGACTCAGCAAGTATTGCTGCTGAACGACCTGCGAAGCCGCATCCGCGTGCAGACCGATGGCAAGCTGCAAACCGGGCGTGACGTTGTGATCGCAGCGCTCTTAGGCGCGGAAGAGTTTGGTTTTGCCACCGCTCCACTGGTTGCGATGGGCTGCATCATGATGCGGAAGTGTCATCTGAATACGTGCTCCGTGGGAATCGCGACACAGGATCCCGCGTTGCGCGCAAAGTTCGCAGGACAGCCCGAGCACGTCATTAATTTCTTTTTCTTTATCGCGGAGCAGATGCGCCAATTCATGGCCGATATGGGCTTCCGCAAGGTTGATGACATGGTGGGCCGCGTGGATATGCTGGATGTGCGGCCTGCGGTTGATCATTGGAAGGCGAAAGGCCTTGATCTTTCTGCGATTCTCTACACTCCGTCGGTTCCCGGACGCGTCGCAAGACACTGCACACAGAAGCAGGACCACGGATTGGAAGTGGCTCTCGACTATCAACTGATCAAGCAATCCCATGAAGCGCTGGAAAGCCGAACGCCAGTCGAAATGGATTTTCCAATTCGCAATGTACATCGCACCGTCGGCGCAATGCTCAGCGGCGAAATTGCGCGGCGTTATGGTTCAGACGGACTTCCTGACGATACCATCCGCATTCGCTTTGAAGGGTCGGCAGGCCAGAGTTTCGGCGCCTTCCTTGCCAAAGGCGTCAGCATGACTCTCGAAGGCGAGGCCAACGATTACGTTGGCAAAGGTCTTTCGGGTGGGCGCATTATCGTCTATCCGCCCAGGGATTCTGGTTTCGTGGCGGAAGAAAATATCTTGATTGGCAACGTTGTCCTCTATGGCGCGACCAGTGGCGAGGCTTTCTTCAATGGCATGGCCGGCGAACGATTCGCTGTGCGGAACTCCGGTGCGATTGCCGTGGTCGAAGGAGTTGGCGATCATGGTTGCGAATACATGACGAACGGCCTGGTGGTGGTGCTCGGGGCTTGCGGCAGAAACTTTGCCGCAGGGATGAGTGGCGGCATTGCATACGTGTTCGACGAGCGCGGAGACTTCACGGAAAAACGTTGCAACCTTGCTTCCGTGGATCTCGAGCCCTTGATTGAAGCCCCCGACGTAAAGATTGTTCGAGACTTGATTACCCGTCACTACGAATTTACGAATAGTTCGAGAGCACGATCCGTTCTGGATAATTGGTCTGACATGGCACCGAGGTTCATCAAAATCTTCCCGCACGAATTTAAGCGCGTGTTGGGCGTCAGCCGGAGCCGCCAACCCTATATTCCGGGGCAGCCTATTCCAATTCCAGAACTGGTTGAGCAGGTGCAGCATGGGTAAAACTACCGGCTTCATGGAAATCTCGAGAGAGGTCGCCACGCGTCGCCCAGTCGCGGAGCGAGTGAACGATTGGTTCGAAATCTATCAGGATTTCCCGGAGGCGAAACTTCGTGACCAGGGTGCGCGTTGCATGGATTGCGGTGTGCCTTTTTGTCATACGGGATGTCCGGTAAATAATCTGATTCCCGATTGGAACGATCTGGTATATCGCGGGCGCTGGAAAGAGGCGGTGCGGCAACTGCATTCTACTAATAATTTCCCGGAATTTACGGGACGCATCTGTCCGGCGCCGTGCGAAGCCTCCTGTGTGCTCAGCATCAACGAACCCGCGGTGACGATTAAGCAGATCGAGAAAAGCATTGTTGAGCGCGGATTTCAGGAAGGATGGATTCAGCCTGAGCCGCCGAAGTTTCGCAGCGGGAAAAAAGTCGCGGTCATAGGTTCAGGCCCCGCAGGACTGGCAGCGGCACAGCAACTGAATCGCGCCGGGCATTGGGTAACCGTTTACGAAAAGGCTGATCGCATTGGCGGTCTGCTTCGTTATGGCATTCCGGAATTCAAGATGGAGAAAAAAGTTCTTGACCGTCGCCTTGATCAAATGCGGGCCGAAGGTGTGAAGTTCGTCACTAAGGCTCACGTTGGTCAGGGTCTCCCAATAGAAGATTTTCAGCAGGAATTCGATGCCATCGTTCTTGCGGGAGGGGCGGAGCATTCGAGAGACTTACAGGTTCCCGGCCGTGAGCTAAAAGGAATACATTTCGCGATGGATTTCCTGCCGCAGCAGAATCGGCGTTGCGAAGGCGATAGCCTCCATGACGAAACCGAGATTCTAGCCGCTGGCAAGCATGTCGTGATTATCGGCGGTGGGGATACGGGAGCCGATTGTCTGGGAACTTGCCATCGGCAAAAACCAGAGTCTGTGCATCAGTTCGAAATCATGCCCACGCCCCCAAATGAACGCTCTCCCCTTACCCCCTGGCCGCTCTGGCCAATGCAGTTGCGGATTGAAGGCGCACACGAAGAAGGCGGCATTCGCGATTGGAGCATCGCGACCACGAGCTTTACCGGTGATGAGCATGGGAATGTCAAGCAACTGCACGGTATTCGTGTAGGTCCTCCGCCCAAATTTGAACCTCAGTCCGGCACTGAATTCACCTTAGACGCTGACCTTGTATTGCTCGCAATGGGCTTTTTGGGTCCGGTGCGCAATGGAATGATCGAGAAGTTAGGCGTGAGACTCGATGCCCGAGGAAACGTCGCGACGGATGAGAATTACATGTCGTCAGTTCCGGGAGTGTTTGCAGCCGGAGATATGCGCCGCGGGCAATCTTTGGTGGTGTGGGCGATCGCGGAAGGACGCAAGGCTGCCGCAGGGGTGGACAACTATTTGAAGCAATCTGGGACAGTCGCAGCCGTGGCGTCTGGCGCATCGAGAATGCATTCGGTCGTTGCGTAGTTGGTCGAAGGAGCGGTTAGATTGGAATTCTGATCCACTGCAAAAACCTATAACCACGAAGGACACGAAGGTGCACAAAGGTTTTGCTTTTTCCTTAGTGATCCTTCGTGTCCTTTGCGGTTTAAGCCTTTGAATCATCCCGGCAATTTCGCATTCGCGGCATCCTGTAAGATGTTTTGCATTGTCTCATCCAAATAAATGATTGGTCTCTCTGATATCGAAGCCGCGCTCGCGCGCATTCGCGAATCCATCTATCTCTCGCCATGCGCCCGTTCTGAGACTTTTTCTCAGATGACCGGCAACGCAGTCCACTTCAAGCTCGACAACTTACAACGAACTGGTGCCTTCAAAGAACGCGGCGCGTTGAACAAGCTGCTCACCCTGACTAAGAAAGAGCGCGACCGGGGAGTGATTGCAGCGTCGGCGGGAAATCACGCGCAGGGTCTCGCGTATCACGCCGGCAAGCTCGGGGTTAGGGCGCAGATATGCATGCCGCTGACAACGCCACTCACCAAAGTCTCCGCCACTCGCGGGTACGGTGCGGATGTAGTATTGCACGGCGCGAATTACGATGACGCCTGCGAAGAAGCCATCCGGCGCGGCAAAGAACACGATCTCACGTTCGTACATCCGTTTGATGACGACGCAGTGATCGCAGGGCAGGGAACTCTTGGGCTCGAAATATTGCAGCAACATCCTGACATTGAAGCGATTATTGCTCCCATTGGCGGTGGCGGTTTAATCGGCGGCATCGCATGCGCAGTCAAAGAAAAGAGTCCTCTGGTTCGCATCATCGGCGTCCAGCCCGCGCGACTTCCTTCCATGAAAGTTGCCATAGCCGAGGGAAAACCAGTTACTTTGAATCCAGCCGCCACTATCGCAGACGGAATCGCAGTGCGGCGTGCCGGTGATCGCACGTTTCCGATGGTGCAACATTACGTTGACGATATCGTGACGGTGGATGAAGAGGAAATTGCGAACGCCATTCTGCTTCTTCTGGAACGCGAGAAAACGTTGGCCGAAGGAGCGGGGGCCGCGGCGCTTGCCGCTTTGGTGAATCATAAAGTTTCGTTTATTGGTAAACGCGTTGCAGTTCTGGTATGCGGCGGCAATATTGATGTAACACTTCTGGCGCGCATTATGGAACGCGGCTTGGTGAAGGATGGGCGACTAGTCCGCCTTCGAGTGCACTTGCCGGATTATCCCGGAGCCCTGCATCAATTGACAGGAATCCTGGCCAAACACCGTGCCAACATCGTTGAGACATCGTATGACCGGGCCTACTATGGAGTGAATCTTGGCGACACCGCGATCGACATCACGATGGAGACCCGCGGCCCCGATCATATTGCGGAGTTGCTATCCGCGTTAGGGGCGGACGGTTATGCGCACGAGAGAGTGCTGTGAGAATAATAGGCGATTGCATTCATGAAACCGCTTGAGAAATTCACTACTTTGTCGTAACGCGGTCCGCGATTCTCTTGTATTCCTGTTCGGACAGAATATGTCGGGTCACCACGTCATGGGGATCATCGTATGGCCGCGCGGCAATTACACGCCCGGCACGAATATGCGTGACGCCGGGAAGCGCCTCAAGTTGTTCTTGTGTTGCGGTATTCAGGTTTATTGGCTTGTCGCGGCTCAGTCCCTCTCGAACGCCTTCCACAACCGCTTTGGTATCAGTTTTTAACTGGGCAGTGGCATCGGCCGTCTTTTCTCGTAGCTCGTCGGGATTCTGAGGCTTCTGGCCGCATCCTGCAAGCAGAAACAATAGCGCAGCTACACCGACTAATATTTTCACGCCACTAAGATGTTTGCATACATCGTAGAGTTGCGTGCCGTGGGATGAATGGCGATTCATGAAGAGCTCCTGTGGGCGAAGTGAGACTAGCTGAACATCAGTACGTGGTCAAGCGATTCTGCATTTTCCATCGGAGCTGGTTCTGAATTACTCTTGACCTGTCGAAACAAAAACTCCGAATTGTAAGAACTTGCAACAATAGGATTATGAAAATTTGCGTCCTTGGCCTGGATTGCGCGGCCCCCGAAGTTGTCTTTGGCGACGAGCGCCTGATAAATCTGCGCCGCTTAATGAGCGCAGGGATTTATGGCAGGCTAGAAAGTGTCATTCCACCGATTACGGTTCCCGCGTGGATGTGCATGACCACGAGTCAGGATCCGGGATCGCTCGGAGTTTATGGTTTCCGAAATCGCAGCGATTATTCGTACGACAAGCTCAGCTTTGCAAATTCCACTTCGATCAAAACTCCGGCGATATGGGATTACCTGGCGCGGCAAGGCAAGAAGTCCATCATCGTCGGCGTTCCACCGAATTATCCGCCGCGGCATATCAATGGCATCAGCGTCGGCTGTTTTCTCACCCCCGACACAGTGAAAAATGATTTTACTTATCCACCGAACATTAAATCGAAGATCAATGCACTGGTTGGCGAATATCCCACCGACGTGAAGAACTTTCGCACCAACGATAAAGATTGGCTCAAAGAACAGATTTTCAGCATGAGCCGCAAACAATGGCAGGTAGTCCGCTGGCTGTTGAAAGAGCACGAGTGGGATTATTTTCACTTCGTGGATATTGGGCTTGACCGCATGCATCATGGCTTCTGGAATTACTTCGATCCCACGCATGTGCAGTTCGTTGCCGGAAATCCTTATCAAAACGCAATTCCTGAATACTATTTGTGGCTCGACGAGCAAATTGGCGACGCACTCGAAGTGTTGGGCAAAGACACAATTGTGCTAGTGGTGTCAGACCATGGAGCTCAGCGTCTTGATGGAGGATTTGCCATCAATGAATGGCTGATTCGCGAGGGCCTGTTGGTCTTGGAGGAATATCCCACCGAGCTAACTCCATTCGAAAAACTCCGGGTGAATTGGGCCAAGACTCGTGTGTGGAGCGAAGGCGGATATTATGCGCGCGTGTTCTTCAATGTGCAGGGGCGGGAGCCGCAAGGTGTGATTCCGCTAACTGAATACGAATCATTTCAAGATCAAATCAAAACTAAGCTTGAGGCCCTACTCGACGACAAGGGCGAACTGATGAAGTCGCTCGTGTTTAAGCCCAAGGATCTTTATCGGCATGTGCGGAATGTTGCGCCCGATCTCATCGTGCACTTCGGCGGACTCTATTGGCGTTCGATCGGAACCGTGGGGCACGGAACGCTTCACATCCAGGAAAATGACACCGGTCCGGATGCGTGTAATCACGCGCAGTATGGCATGTTCATTTTGTCGGCGCCCAATCTTTCCTGCCGCGGGGAGTACGAAGGGGCTCGTCTACTCGACATTGCTCCAACGCTAATGGACCTCGGGGGATATGAGATCCCAGAAAACATGCAGGGACGTTCGTTAGTTGCGGAAGCCAGAGACGCCGGATCACAAACCACCAAGGACACTAAGTAGCACGAAGGGAAAAAGCGCAGCCTTCGTGTTACTTGTGTGCTTCGTGGTCAATGTCTTTTTAACTTTTTGAATTGAAGCCTTCTTCCCGATTGGGTTACGCTGATTCTCACAATAATGATCAAGACGACGGTTTTAATTTTACTCGCGGCTGTTTTATCCGGATGCGGCGGCGGCAGCGGCAGCATGAGCACCACCACCACGACCGGCAACCCGCCTCCGGGAAGCATTGCCGTGAGTGTGAGCAATACTTCGACGGGCCCTTTTTCGGTGGCGATGTCCACTTCGTTTCAGCCAGCGGAGTGGGACTATCAGTTTTTTGCGAATTTTCCCGCAGCCACGACTCCGCTGGGGAATTTGCTGCCCCAACATGTGCGATTGCAGCCCGTGTCGCAGGGGGTTCCGCAGAAGGCCAACCAGACCTGGGACTTCACCAAGCTGAATTCGATTCTCGATCCTGTAATTAGCGTTTCCGACAAGAGTCCTGAACTTCAGCTTGCAACCGCTCCTGCGTGGATGGACAACAACGGTGGTTCTCTATTGTCCGCTCACTTTGCCGATTTCGCCGCATATTCTGCGAATATGGTTTCGTACTACAACACAACGTCGGGATTCCGGGACGCAAACGGCGTCAACCACGTTCACTCATCGCTGACGCCGATAACCTACTGGGGAATTTTCAACGAGCCGAATTTTAATAACATCAACCCTACCCAATACACGACGCTTTACAACATGACTGTGCCGGCGATGCAGGCAGCTGATCCCTCCATCAAATTCGCGGCGGTCGAACTGGGAGATTATGACGGGCTGGCCCAAACCTATCTGCCCGCATTTGTGAATGGCGTATCCGCTCGCGTGGACGTTCTGGCAACTCACTTCTATTCCACATGCAACCAGACAGATTCCGACTCGAAGCTCTTTTCTACGATTCCAGGATTCGTTTTTGAAGTGAAGACTATTTATTCGCTGCTCGGAACGAACCCTGCACTGACAAGCGTTCCCGTGTGGGTCACCGAAAATAATGTCAATGCCGACTTTGACAAGGGCGGGGGCATAAGCGCATGCAACGGAAATACGTTTGTGGACGACATGCGAGGGTCCAGCGCGTTTTTCGCGGCGTGGCGGCCCTACGTTTTTTCTCAGCTGGGGAAATCGGGTGTTCGCGCGCTTTATCATTGGGCCTTCAACGGGGATAAGCAATATGGCGAATTCAACGACAGCTCTGGAAACCTACAATTAAGTTATTGGGTGGACTACTATTTGGCCCGCATGTTTCCATCCACTCCGGAGGGGAGTTTGTTGAACTTCACCAGCGCCGACAATTCTGATATTGAAGTGCTGCCCGTGCGTAATGCAGATGGCAGCGCCGTTGTAATGATTTCGAACTATGCCGTGGCGAACTCGTCAGACAACAATGGAGTTGGTGTTGCCCGGACTGTAAGTCTAAATGTGAGCGCCTTGGGATCGTTCAGCAGTGCGAGCCTGCTGGTAATTGACGCAAATACGAATGCTGCGACCGGGCCGACTGCGACGCCGATAGTCCCCACGTCGCCGATCACGATCAGTTTGGGCGGATACGGCGTCGCGTTTCTAAAACTCCAACCTTGAAACTGTAAGATCCGCCGAGCTGAGTTCGGCTTGGGACGGGGGTACGCCCGTCCCTCCATGTCTGTTCTGTCCTACTGCTGTTTCTTTTTCTTCCCAAAGAGGCCACCGATGGCGTTCACGACCGAGCCGGCATTCTGTCCGCCGACGGATTGGCCTCCTAAGCCGCCTAGCCTAGACTTTAGCTGCCCGGAGAGCATCCCTTGAACATCTGGGACGAACTTCGGACTGGAACTCGTTCCCTCGATCATGAAGGGAAGCGTCGCGCCTTTATTGCCCATACCGGCTAATTGGGTCAAACCCGAGACGGCGCCACCGGAAAGCGCGGCATTCATTTTGTAATTCAGAGCATTGGATGGGCTAACGGTTCCGTTGCCGGTGATGACCCCGAACGATGGGACGTTGAGGTTGATGTTATCGGTAGTCGTTCCGGAAGGCGCCATGTGGACATCAGCACTGAAATTTTGAATGAGAGTGTCTTGTCCTTGCGGGGCGCCAGTTAGCTTTGAAACCTCGGCAAGTTTAGAGGCAAAGTTAAATCCAGCAAGCTTGGTATTAGAAAGCTTGACGGGTCCAGCAACCACGAGCTTGTCCAGAGGCCCGGCAACTGTGAAATTCGCCGAGAGCGTTCCACCCTTTAGCGACGAACCGGAGGGAAGCGTCACACCAAAAGCTGGCAGCAAGGTTTCAAGGTCGTCCACTGGCATTCCATCGGCGTTGATTTTCAGATTCACGACGGTGGATTCCCCCTTCATGTCGAATGAACCGATAACTCGTGCAGCTGCTTTCCCTACTGAGGCATCCGCCGATTTGACCTGTCCTGCTTGCGGTTGCAACGCATAGCTAATGTTGTACTTCACATCTACCGGACGCCCAGCCGCATGTCCTTTCGAAGAGAGGATGAGATTACTCGCCTTGAGAGTGCCAGTTGACTGAACTTCGTGGCCATCCGAATTCAGGTTTCCATCAAAGTCAGCCATCCCAGAAATTCCGGAGCTTGGAGGAACAAATCCCGATGCTGCGAGGTTGAGCTGTTTTACGCTGATCTGCGCCTGGACCGGCGTTGTGGCCGCATCCGACGCATCAATTGGGCCCGCTTTGCCGTCGAGTTTCAAAGAACCATTGCCAGGCAGAGTAGCCGAGAGCGTGAAAGGGAATTGAGAGGTCAGCGAGAAATCCGAGACCGAGACATTTACATTCTGGTAAACAGACGGCTTTGCTGACGAATTCGCCGTGCCCATGCTCAGGGAACCATCTTTCACGGTTAGCTTCCCGACGGAAAGATTCGGATTCGACGACTCGGAGGGCCTTGCCGCAGTTTTTGTCCCGAGGGTCGAGAAGTTCCATTTTCCCGAGGCCGAACGCAGAAGAGTCACTTGCGGTTCGTCGAGTTCAATATTTGTGATTTGCAAGGACTTCGAAAAAATGAGGGGAATCATTTGTACGCCCACATCGAGAGCTTTTGCGCGGACGAAAGGCGTATTGCTGAATGATGGGTCGTCGGCGATGGAGAGATCGTCGGCGGAAACGCCTCCAGTGAGGATCGAGAGCTTTAGGTTCCCTACCTTAACCTGTCGTCCAAGGGACGCCGAAAGTTCTGTCTCAATTCGCGGACGAAAATCATTCACGTTGATGACAAACGGAAGGGCAATGACGATTAGCAAAAGAACTACGACAATAATTCCAATGATTTTGACTACCTTCATAACGTCCTCCCCGTATCCTTGCGTGACGAAGTTCTTCGATGAGCTTGCGCGTGCATAAGTGGTCCGGCCGACCGTTATTCCCGGCTAACATTTGACGCCCAGAAATACCGCAAGGCGCTTCGAGCGGACCCTAATCGAGAATGAGGTTTTACCCAACCTGTGCATGCTCGGGTGATCTGACGCCAGCCAGCGCCTGTTCCAAATCCGCGATCAGATCATCTACATTCTCGATACCTACCGACAGGCGAATCATTTGCTCGGTGACCCCCATCTTGCGGCGGTGTTCCGCCGAAATCATAGCGTGGGATGTGAGAACGGGAATGCTCACGAGTGAATCCACTCCGCCCAAACTCGGCGCCAGCGTGAAGAGGTTTAACGATTCTGATAGCCGTCTCGCATCCTCATGGCTACCGTCTATTTCAAACGTCAGCACGCCTCCTCCGCCTTGCATCATCTCCATAGCTAAAGCGCGTTGCGGATGGCCTTCTGCAAATGGGTAGTAAACCCGCTTCACTTTGCGGTTTTGCGCGAGATATTCGGCTACGCGAAGAGCGCTTTCATTCTGACGTTGTACCCGGACTGCCAGGGTCTTGATTCCGCGCAACAGAAGCCACGCTGCGTGCGGGTCCATGTTTCCGCCAAGCGTGGTCCGTGTGCTGTGAATGGTCTCGATCAAGTCCTTGCGTCCTGCCACTACACCGCTGATTAGATCGGAGTGTCCGGCAAAATATTTCGTCCCTGAGTGCATCACCAGATCAATTCCGAACTCAACTGGACGCTGATTGATCGGCGTGGCGAAGGTGCTGTCAATCGCTGTGATCAGGCCATGCTGCTTTGCCAGGGCCGAAATTTTCCGCAGGTCCACAACCTTAAGGGTCGGGTTCGTGGGGGACTCGACATACAACAACTTCGTATTGGGACGGATGGCGCGGGCGTGCTGTTCGTAGTTCGCCGTCTCGACAAAGGTTGTTTCCACCCCCAGCTTTGGCAGCCACGAGGAAAGAAATTTCGTCACGCCTCCGTAGATGTCTTCCTGCGCAACGATATGGTCGCCACTCTTGACCAACGCCAGAATGCCGGTCGTAATAGCATTCATCCCCGAGGAAAACAGCAGCGCCGCGTCCGCGCCTTCCAGCTCTGCAATCGCACTTTCGGCAACGCTGTTCGTGGGATTGCCATAGCGCGTGTAGAACATGTCGGTGGGTGTTGCGCGTAACTGCTGATCATTGTCGGTGACCTCGAACGTTGAAGTCTGGTATATCGGTGTCACTAGAGGACCGTTTTTCTTGGTGAGGTCGGTGCCTCCGCGTACCGCTTCGGTTTCTTGATGGCGCTTGTGCCGTTTCATGGGTTATTCCTGTGCCGCCTGTTTAACCTTACATCTGTAGTGGATCGGGGCAATCGATAAAGTAAGACTATTCCTCCGCGGGCAAACTGGGCAAGAGTGCCATCTGCTAATGGGCTGCCCGTTCCTTTGCTAACAGCGAATTCGCGGTACTCTGATATTCTGTAGAACCCCACCTAAATCCTGGCAAGAGTTGAATAAAGATTTTAAGCTAAATGAACAGGCAAATTACTTCCGGTCCCGACACTTCCGCCTCCCCGGAGCGCGAATCAAAACCCACGTCATTTGAATTGCGATGCATTGGATGTAGCAGAATCGGTGGATCTCCGACGAAGAACCTGCGTTGTGCGGAATGCGGCGACTTGCTTGAAGTGATTTATCCCGGATGGAAGCAATCAGCCGGAATGCAAAGTGTTGCGAGGTTGAAAGAAGTATGGAAGCAGCGCCGGACGTCGCGCCTACCTCTGGACGAAAGCGGAGTGTGGCGATTCCGCGAGGTTCTCCCTAATCTTTCTCCAAAAAACGACGCAATTACTTTGAGGGAAGGGAACACGCCTTTGTATCCGATGCCGCAGTGTGCGGCGAAGGCTGGGGTTGAGACACTCTTTGCCAAGCACCAGGGTATGAACCCAACTGGATCTTTCAAAGACACGGGCATGACTGTGGCAGCGTCCATTGCGCGGCAGGAAGGGTTTCGCTGGGTCGCTTGCGCCTCGACCGGCAACACTTCGGCCTCAATGGCGGCTTATGCGTCCCGCGGCGGCATGCGCGGCCTCGTGTTGATCCCCGAAGGACAGATTTCCTGGAGCAAGTTGTCTCAGGCGCTCGATTACGGCGCCGTGACGTGCCAACTGAAAACCGACTTTGACGGATGCGTGAAAGTTCTGAATCAAGTCATATTGGAAATGCCAGTTTACCTGCTGAATTCGGTGAATCCATTTCGCCTGGAAGGACAGAAGACCGCGGCTATTGAGCTGTTGGAGCAGTTGAATTGGGAGTCGCCGGATCACGTCATCGTGCCGGGAGGAAATCTCGCAAACTCATCGGCTCTGGGGAAAGCACTTCTGGAAATGAAGGAATTGGGACTTATCTCAAAGCTTCCGAAGGTTTCGATCATCCAGGCGGAAGGCGCGAATCCACTGGTGCGGACGGTGCGGGAAAATGCGGGACAAAAACTGATTTCAGTTCGCGCCGAAACTATGGCTACCGCCATTCGCATAGGCAGTCCCGCCTCGTGGAAAAAAGCCGTACGGGTGCTCGAAGCAACCGGAGGAACGGTCGAGCAGGTAAGCGAAACCGAAATTGCGCTTGCCAAGGCGGAAATAGGAGCCGAAGGAATTGGCTGCGAACCGGCTTCTGCGGTTACGCTTGCGGGACTCAAGAAGTTGGTGAAGCAAGGATTTGTTAAACCGCATGAAACCGTGATTCTGATATTGACCGGACATCTATTGAAAGATCCGGATTTTACGTTAAAGTTTCATCGCGGCGATCTGTTTCCGGGGAAAGATGCTGCTATTCTTGCGCAGCAGCGCTCCCCACTTGTCCTGGAGCCGAACGCAAAAGCGGTAATCGAAGTCCTGCAAAACATCGGACATTAATCCGACTGATTAAAAATATAAGACACAGGATTTGAATCGCTTCAAGTCTTCACAATATTCATGACACCGCGCACCAAGTTCGCTCCAGGCCTTCGATCCTTGGAAATTATTCTGCCCGCAACTTCGGCGAACCTTGGGCCTGCATTCGATGCCGCCGCTCTCGCCTTAAGACTATTCTTGAAAATTAAAGCGACTGTCTCCACAGATTATTCGATACACGCAACTGGACGCGATGCGGATATTTGCGGTCACGTTGAAAATCATTTAGTTCTTACAACTTATCGCGAAGTGCTCCACAACGGGGGGAAAATAG
>DASYGR010000133.1:0-25711 GCA_035999525.1 Terriglobales bacterium | reverse complement strand
CTGGGCTACGAGGTCTGGCGAAAGTCATTCGGTGCTGACCCCGACGTTGTAGGAAAGGTGGTCAATCTTGGAGGGGCTCCTTATGTGGTGATTGGAGTGATGCCCGCAGGATTTCGCTTTCCATTAAGCGAACCAAATGTTGTCTATATCCCGGTGCACGTCCGGCCGAATTGGGTCAACTCGTGGAGAGATCATTGGCTCCAAACCATCGGCCGATTGAAATCCGGAATCACGATTCCGCAGGCGCAGGCAGAAATGGCGCACGTGATGCAAGAAATTGGCGAGCAGCAGCCGGATTCAGACAAAGGCCGTACTGTGCAACTGGCGCCAATCTCTTCAACATTGCACGGCGAGAACGAACTACCCGAGATATGGGTCATGTTAGGCGCAGTGTTGGCCGTGCTAATGGTGGCCTGCGTCAACGTCGCAGGTCTTTTGCTGGCGCGTGGCGTCGCTCGCGAGAGGGAGATGGCTTTGCGCCTTGCCATTGGCGCAGGGCGGAGTCGGCTCATCCGCCAACTGCTCGTCGAGAACACGCTGTTGGGGATACTCGGAGCGGCGGCAGGTCTGATGCTTGCCACAGGACTGCTCTCCGCCATGAAAGTATTCTTGGCGCACGCTTTCATGCGAGGGGCGAACGTCCGCCTCAACCTTGAAGTCGTCGCCGTTGCCTTAGCGGCCGGCCTGATATCTAGCATCGGGGCAGGGCTCATCCCCGCCTGGCGCGCGGCGAAATCCGATCCCAACGAGGCTCTCAAATCTGGCGTCGCTACGAGCAGTAGCGCGCGCCAGCACCGGCTCCGGGCCAGCTTCGTCGTCACGCAGATTTCGCTGTCGCTCGTTCTTGTCATCTTTTCCGGTCTTTTGCTCGTCACTCTTCGGCGCATGCTGCAAACCGATTTTGGATTCAGTCCCAAAAACCTGCTGATCTTGGGCATCAATATTCCTGCTGGAGACTACAAAGGTCGGGACTATGTACAAGAACTCATGTCGCCTCTGGAAGAACGCGTGCAATCCATCCCCGGAGTTAAAGCTGCGGGATTCATAGATCAGCCTCCCGTGCTTGGCTATGGATCTGGAACCACGATGCAGTTAGTCGGTCAGCCGCCCGATCCACCGAATCGCGAACGAAGTTCGGAAAGCAGGACACTTACTCCGAACTACTATACCGCCCTGGATCTGCCTATCGTGCAAGGCCGGAACTTCACCGCCGAGGACACGCCAACTTCCCGTCCCGTTGCCATTGTGAATGAAGCGTGGGTCAAGGAGTTCCTGACGGAAAAGCAAGACCCCCTGGCACAAGCATTCCAGCAACCCGAAGGACATCCCAACATCACCATCGTTGGCGTGGTACGCAACGCACGTCAGAACCTTGCGGACCCAGCCCGCCCTGAGATTGACTTTCCATTTTCGCAATTGAGCGTGCAATCACAACAGCAGGCGGGTTCCTTCAGTGTGTGTTTTTTTGTGCGTACTATCGTGCCTCCGTTGAGCATAGTTCCACAATTGCGCCAGGCGCTTCATGAGGTCGCTCCAGCCGTTGCGTTTCAGACGCCCGCGACCATGGACGATTTCCTCGATGACGCGCTGGTTACGAACCGGATGGAAAGCTGGCTCTTTGGCATTTTCGCCGGCATTGCCGTGTTGTTGGCGGCTATTGGCATCAACGGTCTTCTAACGCAGGAAGTGACCAGCCGAACTCGCGACATCGGCTTGCGTATGGCTTTAGGTGCAACCCGTGCGGGGATTGCGCAGACGATACTTTCGCGTATCACAGCGCTGCTTGCCATCGGGTTGGGCTCGGGGATTTGCATGACGCTATTGCTCCGCCGTGCCGTTGCAAGTGTCCTCGCTATAGAAGGTGATCGGGACGGCGTCGTAATCACAGCCCTGGTTCTGTTGCTGGCCTTGATAGGGCTACTCGCTGCCCTTTTCCCGGCGCGACGAGCAGCGAAGGTTGACCCCATAGTGGCATTGCGTTACGAGTGAGGAAGAAATGAACACGATCCTTCAGGACATACGGTATGCGTTGCGGCAGTTGCGCAAAAACCTTGGCTTCACGATCGTCGCTGTCTTGACGCTTGCCCTGGGGATTGGCGCGAATACCGCCATTTTTAGCGTGATTGAAAATGTGCTGCTGCGTCCGCTGCCGTTTGGTGCCCCCGATCGCTTGGTGTGGCTCAATGGTAAGTTCCCGATGAGCGACGGGGCTGCCGTATCGCCACCTGATTTTATGGATTACCGTGCTGACAATCGCACCTTTGACCGGATTGCCGCAATGGGATATTTCTCCGGTCCGTCCAATCTATCCGGCGATAAACCCGAGCAGGTGTTGATCACAATCGCTTCCGCAAATTTCTTCGATACTCTCGGCATCCGTCCTTTATTTGGGCGTGACTTCATTCCATCCGATGAGCAGACAACCCTGCCGCAGGTGGCGATCCTCGGTTATGGGCTGTGGAAGCGCGACTTCGGCGGTGATCCCGGAATCGTGGGGCGCACCGTAAGAATGGACGGCCAGGCGCTCACCGTCGTCGGAGTACTGCCCGTGGATGTGCCACTGCTCACCGAAGCTCAGATGTGGCTGCCGACTCCTATGTTGAATCCCGGAATGAATGTTCGTTTGGGACATTCCCTGAAGGCGATTGGACGCCTCAAGCCCGGCGTTACTCTGAGCCAATCTCAGTCGGATTTGGACGCGATCGCCGCGCGCCTGGCGCAAACTTATCCGGATACAAACAAAGGTTGGTCTCTTCGACAGCGGCGACTGCAAGACGTGCTGGTAGGCCCCGTGCGCCCTGCATTGTTGCTGATGTGGGGAGCGGTCGCGCTTCTGTTATTGATCGCTTGCGTGAACGTTGCCAATCTTCTACTGGCACGCTCGCTGTCGCGGCAAAAGGAATTTTCTCTGCGCTCGGCTCTGGGCGCGACTCGCGGCCGCAACATCCGCCAGATGCTCACGGAAAGCGTGATGCTCGCCATGGCGGGCGGCGTTCTCGGCGTTCTTGCGGCGACTGCCGGCATTCAACTCTTGCGCGCGGCTGGACCGCCCACTGTTCCCCGTCTGAACGAAGTTCATATAAACGCGACTGCGTTGCTCTTCACAATCATCATTTCATTGCTAACCGGCATCGTGTTCGGACTCGCTCCGGCGTGGCGGCTCTCCGGAACTGGATTCGCCGAGGGATTGAAGGAGTCGGCGCGAACGTCATCACCGGCCGCCCACAAGCGCCTGAGCCATGCACTGGTGATCGGCGAAATCGCGGTGTCGCTGGTGCTGCTCGCCGCCGCAGGATTGCTTTTGAAAAGTTTCTGGCGGCTCATTCACGTCAGTCCGGGCTTCCAGACTGAACACGTGATTACCGCACGCCTCAGCCTCAACGATCCGGCGTACGGACGGTACCCCGATCCCACTCGCCGAGCAAAATTCTGGCGGCAATTCGAAGATCAGATCAAGGCGCTTCCCGGAGTCGAGGCCGTCGGAGCCACATCAGAATTGCCGCTCAACGGCGGAAGAATGGACAATCCATTCCACATTCCGGGTCGCAGTTACGGTGCAAGTGAGTTTGATGACGCGCAATTTCGTCAAGTCACCCCCGGCTATTTTTCGGCCATGCACATCCCTCTGTTCGCAGGCCGGTGGATGGAAGATCTCGACTCGGAAAATACCCCAGGCGTGTTGATCGTGAATGAGGCTTTCGCCCAACATTACTTCAAAGGCAAGAACGTGCTTGGTGAGCATCTTGATCTGATGGGAGATCCAAAATCGTCGCGCGAGATTGTCGGTGTAGTAGGAAACATCAGCCAGGGAGCCTTGAGTGATCCTCAAGAACCGGAAATGTATGCCCCTTATGCCCAATTTGCACCTCCGCGTATTGATGTCGTGGTACGCGCGGCGGCCGATCCGGAGAACCTTGCCGGCGCCTTGCGCGCAGCTGTAAGCGCGGTTGACAAAGATGTAACGCTCTCGACACCACGATCCATGGACGATGTGCGGGACTCGTCGGTCGCTCAGCCGCGATTCTCGTCCCAGTTGCTGGGATTATTCGCGCTGCTCGCACTCGTGCTCGCCGCCATTGGGCTTTACGGACTGATGGCTTACTCGGTTACGCAGCGAAGAAACGAAATTGGAATTCGCATGGCTCTTGGAGCGACTCGCGAAAACATTTTGAAGCTTGTGCTCAGGCAGGGCTCTGTGCTGGCTCTCACAGGAATCGGCCTCGGACTCATCGCGTCCATTCTCGTGACTCGCGTTCTATCAAGCCTGCTTTTTGCGGTGAGTCCACGTGATCCGCTGACATTTCTGGCGGTGGCGATTGTGCTGGCTAGCATAGCTCTGCTGGCCAGCTACATACCCGCGCATCGAGCAGCGAAAGTAGATCCCATGGTGGCACTCCGTTACGAGTGAGGAATATGGAAACTTTGCTACAGGATATTCGTTACGGGCTGCGGGCATTGAAGAAATCGCCGGGTTTGACGCTGGTTGTGGCGATCACAATTGCGTTAGGCGTGGGCGCCAACACTGCGACCTTTAGCCTGGTCAACGGTTTCTTCCTTCGCCCGCTGCCGGTTCCGTCGCCTGAGCAACTGGTAGCTTTGGCGATACAGGAAAAGAATTCGCCACTGGGCGCGCTTGGATTTTCCTATCCGGAATTTGCCGCCTTTCGGCAACAAGCTGCGCCCTCCTGCGAAGTGTTCGGGCAAGCCCTCGCTGGTTCCCCGGGATTGACCGCAGACGGCCGTACCGACCCGGTTTCAATGACTGCCGTCACCAGTAACTATTTTTCAGGACTAGGAGTGAAGCCTGGCCTTGGCAGGTTAATACTCCCCAGTGAGGGAGAGACTATGGGAGAACAAGCTGTTCTCGTGCTTGGCTATTCCTTCTGGCAAAAAAGATTCGGCGGCGACCCCGGCGTCATCGGCAAGCAAGTTCGAATAAATGGCAAGCCGGTCGAGATCATCGGTGTAGTTCCCAAGGAATTCCACGGCTCATTTTCAACCTTCGAAATGGATGCGTATGTTCCGTTGAGCGCGGTTTTTCCCGGCGGCTCAGGCATCAATTTTTGGACGGATCGCAATAAGCGGCTGATACTTGCCGTGGGACGCCTCAAACCCGGCGTGAACATCGCAAAAGCGCAAGGCTTGTTCGACGTAATCTCGCAGCGCGAAGCTGGTGAATATCCAGCGTCGGATAAAGGGTTCAGCATAAGAGTGATTCCGGAGAAACTCTCGCGGCCAATCCCCTACGCGAACACCGCGTTTCTCTTGATTTCGGCGTTATTCCTCATACTTTCAGGAGTTGTCCTGCTCTTGGCATGTACGAATGTCGCCAATATTCTCATGGCGCGCGCCTCATCGCGAATGCGAGAGATGGCCATACGTACCGCGCTTGGCGGCGGTCGCGGAAGGCTCGTGCGACAAATGCTTACCGAGACCATGTTGCTTGCAAGTCTCGGAGGGGTACTGGGAGTGCTGTTCGGAATGTGGGCGGGCCGTTTGAGCGGTTCGATTCATTTTCCAAATGTTCCGCTCCAACTCGATACCGGTTTTGATTGGCTTGTTTTTGTTTATGCCTTCGCCGTTGTTCTCCTTACGGGTATTTTTGTCGGCCTGGCACCTGCGCTCATTGCAACGCGGGCAGAAATAAATGTCGTGCTGCATCAAGGAGACACCAGAGAGGCGGGCCGCTCCGGTCACCGCGCTCGCGGAGACTTGATGGTCGCGCAAGTGGCGGGATCTCTCGCGTTATTGATTGTCGCCGGGCTATTCGTGCGCAGTTTGCAAAATGCGGAGAAAATGGACCTCGGCTTCAACCCCGCGCACGTTCTGAATGTCGCACTCGATCCGCAGGAAAATGGTTACAACGAGGCGCAAACGAAGGATTTCTATCGGGAACTCGAATCAAAAGTAAAAGCCCTGCCCGGTGTTGAATCGGCGAGCTTGGCGTCCTCAGTGCCGATCAGCACTTTTCCGAGCAGACAGAGAATCTACGTCGAGAATCAACCTGTTCTGCCAGATTCCGTACTACCCGACATCCTCTTCAACCGCATTGATTCGGGCTATTTCAAAACGATGAGCATTCCAATTCTCATCGGCCGGGAGTTCCTGGATTCCGACAACGAGTCGGCGCCCTCGGTTGCGATCGTCAACCAGACGATGGCCGATCGGCTATGGCCGGGGAGAAATCCCATTGGCCAGCGCTTTAGCATGAAAAGCGAATCGGGGCCTTTTATTGAAGTAGCCGGAGTAGCGTGTGACAGCAAATACCAGACCATCGCTGAAGACCCGCAGGCATATTTCTATGCGCCCATCGCACAAAACTACACGTCATTGCGAATTCTGCAAATTCGTTCTTCGATTGCGCTTCCATCGCTGACCAACCAGATCCAAGCGCAAATCCGATCTCTCGATCCCGCCGTCACGATTGTGGACATACGGACAATGAACGAATCGCTGCAAGGAGCCACCGGATTTTTCATCTTCCGGCTTGGCGCCTCTCTGGCTGCGCTCGTGGGAGTAATGGGGCTGATTCTGGCAATCGTGGGAGTGTACGGCATGGTTTCGTATAGCGTAACGCGCCGCACGCAAGAGATTGGGATTCGCGTGGCGCTGGGCGCGAATTCGCAGCAGATTCTGGGGCTGATCGTGAAGCAGGGAATGAAGACCGTACTTGGAGGCGTACTTCTGGGACTGCTTGCCGCATGGGCGGTTACTCGAATGATGACTCATTTATTAGTTGGAGTCAGCCCTAATGACCCGGCTATTTATATCGCGGCTTCAATTTTTTTGACTTCTGTCGCATTGTTCGGCTGCTACATCCCCGCACACCGGGCGGCTAAGGTGGATCCCATGGTGGCGCTGCGATATGAATAAGGAGATTTCACAATGAATCGGTTGTTTCAAGATATTCGTTACGGACTCCGAATGTTGCGCAAGAGTCCGGGATTTACTTCCGTCGCGGTGCTGACTCTAGCACTCGGTATTGGCGCGAACACTGCCATCTTCAGTTTAGTGGATGGCATTCTGCTTGTGCCGTTGCCGTATCCGCATTCCGAACAATTGGTCAGCGTAAATGGGTCGTATCCCAAGGGCGCGGTTGTAGCGATGCGCGAGCAAGTAAAGACGATGGACGTGGGGGTTTACGCCGAAGGCCACGACTTCAACTTGACCGGAAGTGGCGAGCCAGTGCGTTTGACGGGCACGATGGTGTCCGCTGAATTGTTATCAATCTTAGGCGCGCGCCCCGCGCTGGGAAGGACGTTCTCACCCGGAGAAGACAATGCCGGTCAGGATAACTACGTCGTTCTGAGTCACGCTCTCTGGGAGCACCGCTTTGGGAGTGACCCTACGATTGTTGGCCGTGCAATCCAACTAGAAGGAATTAGCCGTCAAGTGGTCGGCGTGATGCCCGTAGACTTCCGGTTTCCATCCGCGAAGACACAAATATGGATTCCGCTGCATAACGATCCGCGAAACGTGGTGGACTATTGGGCGGCCGACTTCATGCCTGTGATCGGCCGGCTACGTCCAGGAGCAACCCTCGAAAAGGCGACCGCCGAAATTCGCCTATTCCAGTCTCACGTGGGAGCGCTGTTTCCATGGCACATGCCCGCAGACTGGAACGCTGATGTCAGCGTGGTGCACTTGCAGAACGGAATGGTTGCCGATGTGAGTTCGCGTCTGCTAATGCTGCTGGGATCGGTATTGCTCATTCTTTTAATCGCGTGCGCCAACGTCGCCAACCTGACCCTCTCGCGCGCGGCAGCACGCGAAAAAGAGATTGCCATTCGCTCTGCACTGGGCGCTGTGCGGCAGCGGATTGCGAGACAGCTTCTCACGGAAAGTGTTCTGCTTGCGGCCTTAGGCGGATTGCTTGGATTGGTCTTTGCAACCATCGGACTTCGTGTTCTGAAGGGCGCACTGCCAGCGGATACACCGCGCTTATCTGAAGTCCATATGGATTGGCGAGTGCTTGCTTTCACCGCTGCTCTCACCATTTTGACTGGATTTATTTTTGGCTTGGCTCCGGCTCTTCAGTCTTCGCGGACTGCTCTTGTGGACACACTTAATTCCGCCGGGCGAGGCGCATCAATTTCCGTGTCGCAACGTTTGCGCAGTTCGCTGGCAGTCGCCGAAGTCGGCTTTGCAGTGTTGCTCGTCATCGCCGCGGGATTGCTAATCCGAAGTTTCTGGGCGCTGTCCCACGTCAATCCCGGCTTTCGATCGGAACAAGTGGTCACCGCGCGCATTACTCCCAACGAATCGTTTTGTGCCGATCCGGCACGATGTTTGAGTTTCTATCGCAGCGTGGTGGATCAGGCCAAGCTTTCTCCAGGAGTCAGTGGCGCGGCACTGGTGAACACGCTCCCACTAGGAGGGAGGGTCAGCAAGCGCTCGCTGGACATTGAAGGCTTCACCGCGCCCGGCTCCAACAACTTACCTCTGTTTTGGCTCGACGTAGTCACACCCGATTATTTTCGCGTTATGGGCATTCCACTTTTGTCGGGCAGATGGTTTACCGGGGCGGACGAGTCCGGAAATGCGCCTGTCGCGGTAGTGACGGCTTCATCGGCGCAAAAATTCTGGCCCGGCAAGAATGCGATTGGACAACACATTCGGTTCGCCAGGGAGGACGAATGGCGTACCGTCGTCGGCGTGATTGCCGATGTGCGCGCCTACGATCTGCAAAACAACGTTCCGGATTATATCAACGGCACGCTGTATGTGCCCTACAACTCCAAAGCCACTCAGGAAGTCGGCGGAGTCCCTGCGGAAATGACCATTGCGGTGCGAACGACTCTAGACGAAGCCCAAACCGGCGCGATGCTTCGCCGCGTAGTTAACGGCCTGAGCCAGGAAGTCCCGGTGAGTGAAGTGAAAACGATGAATGCAGTTGTCTCGGAAGCCGTGTCCACCCCAGCTTCCACCACTTCCCTGTTCGTCACTTTTGCTGCCTTGGCGCTGGTGCTGGCAATCGTCGGCATCTATGGCGTTCTATCTTTTCTGGTCGCGAAGCGCACACGCGAAATTGGCATCCGCATCGCGCTCGGCGCGCAACGGAGCGACGTTCTGTGGCTGGTTATGAAGGAAGGCGCAAAATTCTCTTTCGCCGGTATAACACTTGGATTGGCGGGAGCATTTTTTCTCTCGCGATTGTTGTCGAGCCAGCTTTTTGGAATCTCCGCCATGGACCCGCTTACATATGTAGGAGTGGCCGGCGTAATGACAATAGTGACGCTTTTGGCATGCTACATTCCCACGCGCCGCGCGGTGAAAATTGATCCGCTAATCGCGCTACGGTTCGAGTAGAACAAATTATGAGTTCTTTATTTCAAGACATTCGTTACGGATTGCGGATTCTGTTGAAGAGTCCGGGCTTCACGGCGGTTGCGGTGATCACGCTCGCTCTCGGCATCGGCGCGAATACCGCTATCTTCAGCCTCATTGACCAGGCATTGTTGCGGCACCTGCCGGTCAAGGATCCGGATGGGCTGGTGTTATTAAAATCCTCGGGCCGCTATTACGGACGTAGCTCTTCGCGTGGCGATGACGCTCTGTCTTTTTCTTATCCAATCTACCGCGACATCCGTGACCGCAATTCGGTATTCACGGGCATAATCGCAGCCTATTTTGCGCAGGTTGGAGTGCAATGGCACAACCAGCCCGAACTTGCGAACGCAGAATTAGTTTCGGGAAACTACTTCGATGTTCTCGGAGTGCGGCCCGCGTTGGGAAGATTGTTCGTGCCATCCGACGATCTTGCACAGAATGCCAACCCAGTCGTCGTCCTAAGTTTTAATTATTGGCAGCGGCGTTTTGCGCTTGATCCTCGCATTTTGAATCAGAGCATTTCGATCAACGGTCATCCGTTCACGGTGATCGGAGTAGTGCAGCCAGGTTTCCACAGTGTGGTCGTCGGCGACACCCCAGCAATCTTCACCCCCATGACGATGAAGCCGGAAGTGACGCCCGGGTGGAACGATCTCGAGGAACGCCGCTCACAGTGGCTCAATATTATAGGAAGGCTGAAGCCCACAATCACGCGGGAACAAGCCCAAGCGGCGATTGATCCGCTCTGGCATTCGATTCGCGCGGACGAGTTGAAGCAAATGGGTCACAGCTCAGAGCGATTCCGCGAGGAATTCCTCACTTCACACCTGCTTCTCGTTGATGGATCAAAGGGTCTTTCCTTCCATGGATCATTGTCCACGCCGCTGCTCATCATCACGACCATGGCCGGCCTGGTGCTGCTCATGGCGTGCGCAAACGTCGGAAGCCTACTCCTCGTGCGAATGTCTGGACGACTGCGTGAGATGTCGGTGCGATACGCGCTAGGCGCAAAACGAAGACGAGTGATCCGTCAACTTCTCGTCGAGGGCCTGTTACTCGGCCTGGCGGGAGGTATTGCAGGGTTGGCGCTGGCACCGCAAATCTCGGCGTTGCTCATGCGAATAATGTGGAATCGGTCGGCCGGAGAACTTCCATTTTCGCCTCATCCCGATTTACGCATATTTGTTTTTAACTTTATCGTTGCGCTTACTGTCGGGCTGCTTTTCAGTTTAGCGCCCGCGCTGCAATTCTGGCGTCCTGACGTGACCCCCGCGCTGAAACAACAAGCGGCTGTGATTGCGGGCAGTCCAGTTCGCTTCCGCCGAATTTCTGTTGCAGTTCAAATCGGAATGAGTTTACTGCTCCTATTCGGCGCGGGCCTCTTCGCCCGCACGCTGCGTAATCTTGAGACGCTGGAAGTGGGATTCACTACCGACCACGTGGTGACTTTCCGTGTTGATCCACGGCTCGCGGGATATGCACCTGAGGAAATAGCCGCCCTTTATCAGCGGGTCTTCGAGAATTTGAAGGGACTGCCCGGCGTTCGCTCCGCCACCGCCACAAATGATCCCGAACTGGCCAACAATAACGAAAGCGAAAATCTGACTGTCGCTGGTTACGTTCCGAAAGAACGTGAAGATATGAACGTGGAGCGGGAAAGAGTGACTGCCGAGTACTGTTCCACGCTAGGGATTCCTCTCGTGGCAGGTCGGGAAATCGGCAAAGAAGACGTGGCAGGGACACAGAAGGTCGCGGTTGTTAACGAAAACTTCGCGACACACTATTTTGGGAAGCCGCAATTGGCAGTGGGCCACTACTTCGGGTGGGGCGCGGGAAACATAAAAATTGATACCGAGATCGTGGGAGTAGTAAAAGAGGCAAAACACACCACGCTTCGTGAGGAACCTCGCCGTACTGTGTTCACCCCATATTTGCAGGACGCACATTTTCATTACGCACAACCGGAAGCGATGACGTTCTACGTGCGCACATGGCAATCGCCCCAAACCGCCGAAGCGAGCGTCCGGAGGGCGATGCAATCGCTCGACTCTAAGCTTGTGCTCGACCGCTTCCGGACGATGCAGGAGCAAATTGACGACAGCTTGAGCGCTGAGCGTTCTATTGCTCTGCTCGCATCGAGCTTCGGCCTGTTGGCCGCACTGATGGCTGCGGTAGGCATATACGGAGTGCTCGCCTATACCACGGCGCAGCGCACCCGCGAGATCGGAATTCGGATCGCCCTCGGCGCAACGCGCTCCACAGTTCTGCGGATGGTTCTCACCGAGGTGTTGTGGCTGGCGGGAATCGGGATTGCTGTGGGACTTCCTGCGTCTCTATTGCTAACGCAAACAATCCGCAGCCAACTGTTCGGCATTTCAAACAACGATCCGCTGACACTAGGCATGGTGGTTTTGCTGGTTTCAGCGCTGGCGCTCGCGTCCGCAGCTCTTCCGGCGCGCCGTGCCTCGAAGGTTGATCCCATGGTGGCGCTGAGATACGAGTAAACGGGGTACTAGAAAAGAGGGCAACCGAAATGGCGACGATGCTTATCCAAAATTTTCGTTTCGCGCTGCGGCTTCTGCGCAAGAGTCCGGGGTTCACCCTGGTTGCGATCCTCACGCTGGCTCTAGGCATCGGCGCGACTACGGCTATCTTCAGCGTGGTCTACGCCACCATGCTCGCGCCTTTGCCGTATCCCAATCCCGACCAGTTGGTGCTGGTGTGGTCGCATCGGCGCGGGAATGACAATGACGTGTCGCCGCAGGATTACTTCGACTGGAAGGCGCAGAACACGACCTTCCAATCGATGATCGCGTGGAACGCCGGCAGCTTCAACTTGGCAACCGCAGACCGCCCCGAGCAGGTGCGCGGCATGATCGTCGGACCCGGCTGGTACAGCATGATCGGCGTGAAGTTTTTCAAGGGCCGGGATTTTGTCCCTGAAGAAAGTCAGCCGGGCAAGGACAAAGAAGTCATTCTCACACATGACACCTGGCAGCAGATGGGCTCCGATCCCAACATCATCGGCAAATCGATCCGCATCGATCTCGAGCCACACACGGTGGTCGGTGTGCTCGCGCCCGGCGCCCCCGACCGAATGCAGATCAAGTTCTTGGTTCCGATGGCCTTCACGCCGGACCAGGTCAATCGCGAGGATCGCCATCTGATCATTGCCGCCCGGCTGAAACCGGGAGTGACCATCACGCAGGCGCAGGCGGATATGAACGTGATTGGGGCGCGTCTGGCGAGCGAATATCCCGCCGACAAGGATTTTGGAATCAATGTGGTTCCGCTGCGCAATTACTGGTTCCCGAGAAGAACGCAGTCGACGTTGTGGGCGCTGCTGGGGGCAGTCGGTTTCGTTCTGCTGATCGCGTGCGCCAATGTCGCCAACCTCCTGCTGGCGAAAGCGACCACCCGATTGAAGGAAGTTGCGGTGCGGGCGTCTTTGGGAGCGACGCGCGCACGCGTCTTCATGCAGGTCCTAAGTGAAAGCCTGGTGCTGGCTTTACTCGGCGGCTTAGCGGGCGTGGGTGTCGCCGAACTCATGCTGCAAACCATCATGAAGACACTGCTTTCAGGAATGGGGTTGAGCTTGCCGTCGGAAGCTGAAGTGGGGCTCAGCCTGCCGGTGCTCGGGTTCACGCTGCTCTGCACCATGCTTTGCGGTGTTTTCTTCGGATGCGCGCCAGCTTGGCGGGCCTCCGGCTTGAACGTCAACGAGACGTTGAAAGAAGCCGGACGCGCTGGAGCGTCTAGCGCCCATCAGCACGTGCGGCGCGTCCTGGTGGTCTCAGAATTCGCCTTGGCTCTGGCTTTGCTCGCAGGCGCGGGACTCGCCATTCGAAGCTTCTGGAATCTCAGCCGGCTGGATATGGGAGTGCGCACCGATCACATCTTGACCTTTGAGATATCGCGCCCCACCAAAGACTTCACCCAATCGCCGCAAATCTTGCCGTTCTATCGAGAACTGCTCGAGCGGCTGCATGCCATCCCAGGGGTTACCTACACAAGCGCGGCCAGCGGCACCCCGGTAAACGGAGGAGGGTTCGGCCTGTCTTTCAATGTGGTAGGACAGCCCGTGAAGGACGGAAGTTCACCAAACCGTGCGGTGTTCATGCTGGCCACGCCGGAATATTACAAGACGTTCGGAATTCGCCTGGTTAAAGGCAGGATGTTCACGGAGGCCGACAACGAAAACAGCCCCCGCGTGGCCCTCATCAGCGAGTTCATGGCCAGCCATTTTTTCCCCGGCGTCGACCCCATCGGGCAACGCCTGTCCGTACCGCGACTTATTCCGGGCGTGAACAAGCCAGGCCCGCAGCAGGAGTGGGAAATTGTCGGTGTTTTCCACGATGTCCGGATGGAAGGGCCGCGAAGCGATAGCTTCCCGGAAATCGATGTGCCCTTCTATCAAAGCCCCTGGCCCCAGGAAGATGTCGCCCTCCGCACCAGCGGCGACCCAGAGTCGATACGAAAGAGCGCGGGAGCGGTGGTCACTTCGATCGATCCGGACTTGCCGATTGCCCAAGTGCAGACGATGGATCAGATTGTGGACACAACTTTCCTGGAAGATCGCACCCAGACGGTGCTGTTTGGAATTCTGGCAACGGTCGCTCTGTTGCTCTCGGCAATCGGCATTTACGGCGTGATGGCATTTTCCGTGGCGCAGCGCACCCACGAAATCGGGTTGCGCATGGCGCTCGGAGCCGATCGCAATCAAGTGCTTCGGTTGGTCTTGAAAGAAGGCATCGTGCTCGCCGTTGTTGGCCTGGGGCTTGGGTTGGTGGGAGCGATGTTTGTGGGGCGCGCGGTGAAAAGCATGTTGTTCGGCGTGGGCACCATCGACTTCGCGGCCTTCAGCATAGTTTCACTTTTGCTGCTCGGTTCGGCGCTGCTGGCCTGCTATTTCCCCGCGCAGCGGGCTACCAGGGTCGATCCTATGGTGGCGCTGCGGTACGAGTGAGGGGAAAATGACCGGACTTGGACAGAACCTTCGTTTCGGATTACGGCAATTGCGGCGGAATCCTGGCTTTACCGTAACAGTGATCGTTACCCTGGCGCTCGCCATAGGAGCGAACACCGCGATCTTCTCCATCGTGAACGCGCTCATGTTGAGGAGCCTCCCTTACAAGCATCCTGAACGAATCGGCACGATTTTCACCCAGATCAGGGGTGCGACTGTCACTGACGAGCGTCATCACATCAGCGGCGAACAATGGGAACTCTTGCGTGACAACGTGCCCGCACTGATGTCCGCTGTTTCCGGGATAAGGCCTGCGGGAGTAAATCTCGAGGCGAATTCGCATGTCGAGTACATCCAAGCTGGGCGGATTTCAGCTCACTACTTCGACGTGCTGATGATTCATCCAATGATCGGACGTAACTTCAGCGAAACGGAAGACCTCCCAAACGGACCAACCGTGGCTGTGGTGAGTTACAACCTGTGGCGGAATATTTTCGCCTCGAATTCCCAGATTATCGGGCAGGCGATCCGCTTGAAAGGCGAACCCTACACCGTGGTCGGGGTTCTTCCTGAAGGCGTGACCACTCCGCTGAATGCAGATGTTTACACTGCGATTCACGCCAGCAGTCAGGGGGAAGGAGCCGGAACAAATTTCGATTGCATCACGCGGCTGCGCGACGGCGCGAGCTGGCAGGAAGCCGATGCTCAAATTAATCGTGCTTGGCTGGCTCGGAAGGATCGGTATGAGTTGTACGACAATCCAGGTGCGAGGATCAGCTACTATTCCGTTCCTCTGCAAAAAGGACAAAGCGCGGTTCTGCGTCCTCAGGCTCTGGCCCTGATGTTTACGGCGGGGTTCATCCTGTTGATCGCCTGTGCCAATCTTGCTGGACTGATGCTCGCGCGGATGATCCGTCGTGCGTCCGAAATTGCCACCCGGTTGGCACTCGGCGCGTCGCGCTGGCAAGTTCAAAAACAACTCTGGGTTGAGACTCTCGTGCTTGCGTTATTAGGCGGAGCGACTGGGGTCTGCGTCGGCTACGTTGCGCTCCGCGGGCTCTTGCACCTTTTGCCGGAATACTTCCTGCCTGTAGCGGATGTGCCGCTCGACCTCCGCGTACTGGGATTCGCAGTGGCCGTCTCGTTCATCACCAGCGTGCTATTCGGCATGGTGCCTGCCTCGGCTACTCACCGCTTCGATCTCCGGGGAGCCATTTCGCAACGAACTGCGAGTCATGCAGACCCTGTGCGCTTTCGTCAATTGTTGATTGCAGGAGAAGTTGCGCTAACAGTTGTCCTGTTGGCTGCTTCTGGACTGTTGATTCGCACACTCATCCATCTTGAAACCCTGCCGCCCGGATTCAATGCAACCGGAGTGATGACCGCGCGCGCCTCGCTCGACAATGTGCGATACCACGATGCTGCGGCCTTTCGAAAACTGCTCGACGAGAGTACATCTGACATGGGGCGGGTTCCGGGAGTGCAATACGCGGCAGTGGGTCTAAGTCTTCCGTACGAGCGCGCGCTAAATCAGGGCGGTGTGACTCTTAGCGAAGGCAAGAACGCTGGCCAGCAAGTTGTCACCGGTATGACCTATGTTACGCCCGGCTATTTCTCGGCATTGCGGATTCCGCTGCTCTCAGGGCGCTCTTTCACGGATGCGGACGGGCCAGATAAGCAACTCGTCGCGATCGTGAACCAGACGTTTGTACGCAAGTTCTTCCGTGGCGAAAATCCGGTGGGCCTGCGCCTACACAAGGACACATTGATCGTCGGTGTCGTCGCCGACGTGGCGATGGCTCCCGGCGTCGACCCAGTTGCGCCGCTGACTGACGAGCAGATGATGTACGTCCCTGCCGCGCAGATGGACGGCCGCATGCTTTCATTGGCGCACATGTGGTTCCAGCCGAGTTGGATTGTCCGCACCTCTCGTCCCGTTGAAGGACTCACGGCACAAATGCAGCGCGCTCTTGCAACCGCCGATCCGGACTTGCCCTTCTCCGGTTTTTATCGGATGAGCGATTTGCTGGCAAAAACTCTGGCGACCCAGCGGGTGGAAGTCGCACTGCTGTCCACCATGGCGGGACTCGCCTTGTTGCTAAGTGCAATCGGGATCTTCGGCCTGGTGACCAACGTCGTTGCCCAAAAAACAAAAGAAGTCGGAATCCGCATCGCCTTGGGATCAACGATTCGGGAAGCCATGATCCACATTGGCGTTCCAGGAGCGCGTGCTGCGGCGATAGGACTTGTGGTGGGCTTCGGGCTATGTGCCGGCGTGTTGCGAGTTATGCACAGCGTTCTGTATGGCGTTGCGATATACGACGCGCCAACGATGGTGTCGGTCGTTGTGGTGCTGGCCTCTGTCGCCCTGGTCGCAAGCAGCCTGCCAACTCTGCGGATCGCGCGCATCGATCCCGCGAAGACACTGAGAGAGGAATGAGTTAACAACAGGAAAATGATCCAACTAAAAAATATCGAACGCAGCTACAAAACTCCTGCGGGACAGACTTGGGTCCTGCGCCGAATCAACCTGGAAATTCGCCAAGGCGAATTCATTACGATCATGGGGCCGTCCGGAGCGGGGAAATCTTCCCTTCTCAACGTGCTTGCGCTGCTCGATGACCAATGGGCGGGCGAGTATTGGTTCCGCGACCAGGCCGTTCATGACATGAAGCGCAAGGCCCGCGCCGAGCTCGCGAAGAAGAACATCGGCATGGTGTTTCAGAGTTATCACCTGCTTGACGATCTTACCGTGCGCGAAAACATTGACCTCCCTCTTTCTTACAAAGACGTTCCGCACAAGCAGCGACAGGGGATGGTCGCCGACACGCTTGACCGCTTCCAAATCGTCGCCAAGAAGGATTTGTTTCCCAGTCAGCTTTCCGGCGGTCAGCAGCAACTTGTGGGAGTGGCGCGCGCGGTGATCCACAAGCCCGCATTACTGCTTGCGGACGAACCCACGGGAAATCTTCACTCTTCGCAGGCACAGGAAATTATGGAACTCTTTCGTGAACTCAACAATCAGGGAACGACGATTGTGCAAGTGACGCACTCCGATGCGAATGCCGCATACGGTTCTCGCACTATTCAATTGCGTGATGGCTGGCTGGTCGGCGACACGGCCAATCCTGAGTTACAGCCTTATGAAGTGGTGAAGCAATGAGGAACATGCGAATCTTCTTTGCACGACTGATGACCTGGTTGTTAATTGGAATCACTGCCACCGCCTCGGCACAAACGAACCCGGCTGTCAGTTTCGACATGCCGAAGTCTCACAATCCTCTGAACGCATATGAAGCGGACCAGGTTCCTCAGCCCGATCTCACCAATTCTCCCTTGCTTGGGCAATTGATTCGTGATGGCAAATTGTACTTATCTCTGAACAACGCGATCCAGTTGGCACTGGAGAATAATCTCGACCTCGCGATTGCCCGCTACAATCTTCCGATTGCGAACACCGATATATTACGAACGCAGGCGGGCGGAAGTTTTCGCGGCGTGAATGCCGGCGTCGTGCAAGGAACTCCTGGCGGAGGAATTGGTGGGCTGGGAACAGGTGCTCCGGGAGCCGGTGCGGGTGGCACGACGGGCGGCGCGGGCGGCGCGGGCGCAGGCGCATCGGGATTGGTTCAGTCAACTTTAGGTGCAGGCACTCCCGTCTCTTCATACGATCCCGCGATTACCGGATCAATCGGCGCCGAGCACCAGACCACCCCTCTTGCCAATCGTCAAATCTATGGCGTTCCTTCCCTGCAATCGAATACGGGGCAAGCGAGCGTCAGCTATGGGCAGGCTTTTCCGACGGGAACCAGCTTTTCCGTCGAATTCAACAACAGCCGCCAGACTACGAACAGTCCTTTTTTCAATTTATCGCCTGTCCTTAACTCCATGTTTCGTTTTTCCTTCCAGCAGCAGCTGCTTGCAGGATTCGGTTTCGGACCTAACCTGCGCTACCTCGTGATCGCAAAAAATAACAAAAAGATTTCTGATATTGCTTTCAAGGATCAGGTCATCGCCACGGTTACTCAAATCAAGAACATCTATTGGGATTTAGTGGATGCTTACGAGCAGGCCCAGGTCAACGAGCAATCGCTGACGTTTGCGCAACAGTCTTTGGACAGTGCCAGAAAGCAATTGCAGCTGCAAAGTATTCCGGAAATGGACGTAATGCGCGCCGAAGCCGACGTATCGAAGCGTGATCAGGATTTAACCGTCGCCCGAACCGGCCTCCAATTACAGGAGTTACTCATCAAGAACGCATTGACCAAGAGTCTGGATGACCCTGTTCTCGAGGCGATGCCGGTTATCCCAACCGATCGCCTTCAATCCGCCGCAACTCCAAACAGTATGGATGTTCAGGAGCTTATATCACAGGCGTTGCACGACCGAGCCGAACTCGAAGAATCAGACGTTGACCTGGTGAATCGCCAGATCAGCCGGAAAGCGGCGCGGAACGCCTTGTTGCCGTCACTGTCGCTCGTCGGCTTTTATGGAGGTTCTGGATTAGCTGGGCCGTTAAATCCTATTTATAACCTTCCTGGTCCGAATGTTTCAGAGGTTCCCACCGATTTTCCTGGCGCACTTCAAAATGCGTTCAATAATTCTTCTCCCGATTACTATATCGGCTTGAACCTTAATATCCCGATACGAAACCGTGTCGCCAAGGCAGACCAGTACCGCTCAGAATTAGAATACCGGCAGGCCGAACTGCGGCGTGAACAATTGCGAAAACAAATCCGCATAGAAGTTCGCAATGCGCAATATGCTTTGGAGCAAACTGGCGCCCGAGTTACCGCTGCGACAAAAGCCAGGGACCTCGCACAGCGCACGTTCGAGATCATGCAGAAAGAGCAGACCTTGGGTGCAGGATCAAGCTACCAGACGCTGACTTCCCAGCATGATCTGGCGATTGCTCAACTCGATCTGGTGACGGCCATGACCGTACATGAAAAGGCAAAAGTTGAACTTGACCGCGCAACCGGCAGCACTTTGGAACATAATGGAATCAAGCTTCAGGACGCGATAACCGGCGCCGTCGCCAGTCCAAATCCGTAGCCCCAGCCAACTATGCCAAGCTCGACCAAACCGGAGGCAGGTCAGCTTTCCGCTGCGTTGGCGAAAATCGCCTCAAAACCTCCCCGTATTCTGGCCGCCGACGATCAACAGCACATTCTCGAAGCGATTGAACTTCTCTTAAAGCCGCAGGGCTATCAGGTGGACCTCGCACGTTCTCCGGAACTTGCGCGCGAAGCATTGGCGACCTGCTCCTACGATGCGGTGTTGATTGATCTCAACTACACGCGCGATACCACGTCCGGAAAAGAAGGCCTCGATCTGCTCTCGGAAATTGTTGCGATGGATAGTACGCTGCCAGTCATCGTTATGACTGCGTGGGGCAATGTGGAATTGGCCGTCGAAGCCATGCGCCGCGGTGCGCGTGACTTCGTGCAGAAACCGTGGGAGAACGAACGGCTGGTTACGATCTTGCGAGCGCAGGTCGAACTTCATCAGGCGCTCCAACGCGCAGAACGCCTGGCTGCCGAGAATCGCCTGCTGAGGGTCCAGGACCGGCCGGAATTCATAGCCAGCGCCCCTTCGATGATGCCGGTGCTTGACGCCATCACCCGCGTTGCCCCGTCCGATGCGAACGTGTTGATTACCGGCGAGCACGGCACCGGGAAAGAGGTGGTTGCTCGCACCATCCATGCCCTTTCGCTGCGCGCTTCGCGTTCGTTAGTCGCTGTGAATACCGGAGGCTTGGCTGAAGGTGTTTTTGAAAGTGAGCTGTTCGGCCATGTGAAGGGCGCTTTTACGGATGCCCGGGTTGACCGCATCGGCCGCTTTGAACTTGCGGACGGCGGCACAATTTTTCTCGACGAGATCGGCAACGTGCCCATGCGGCAGCAATCCAAACTGCTCCGCGTGCTGGAATCGGGAGAAATCGAGCGCGTGGGATCATCTCGCGCTAAGCACGTGGACGTCCGGCTGATCTCCGCCACAAATATTGATCTCCTAGCTGCGTGTAAAGACGGAAACTTTCGGGAAGACCTGTTATTCCGGCTCAACACGGTGGAGATTCACCTGCCGCCTTTGCGGGAGCGCCACGAAGATATTCCTGTTCTTGCTCTTCACTTCTTATCGCACTACGCTTCCCGCTACCGGCGCGACATTCGAGGTCTGGAACCATCTGCACTGCATTCGCTGGTGCAATATTCCTGGCCAGGCAATGTTCGCGAACTGGAACATACGTTGGAACGCGCGGTCCTGATGTGTCGAAGCGACCTGCTCCAGCCTGCGGATCTCGGTTTGGGTTTACAGCGGCCGTTAGTGCAGAATCTGGAGGAACTGAGTCTGGAATCGGTTGAAAGCATTCTGATCCGGAAAGCTTTGCAGCGATTCGAGGGCAATGTCAGCCAGGCTGCGGACGCACTCGGCCTGAGCCGTGGCGCGCTGTATCGCCGGATGGAAAAGTATGGGCTTTAGCCCAGCCTCCACTGCAAATTCCAAACGAAGAAAATCACGCCGCGCTCCATTTGAGCGCCGAATTATTTATTCCTCAGTGTGGCTCGCGATACCTGGAGTGATTACCAGTGCTGTTCTGATTTGGCTTCAGCCCTGGAGCACCGAATCGAAGCTCATCTTCCTTTTTGTCGAATTGCTGATCTGCCTGTTGATTATCGGAGTGCTCCACGATCAGATTATTCGGCCGCTTCAAACGCTGGCCAATGTGGTCGGCGCCCTGCGGGAAGAGGATTATTCGTTTCGCGCCCGCATGGCAATGCCCGATGACGCCCTCGGAGAATTGTCGCTCGAAGTCAATATGCTCGCGGACGTGCTCGCCGGCCATCGCATTAGAGCGATCGAAGCCACCGCATTGCTGCAACGCGTTGTGGAGGAAGTGGACATACCGCTTTTTGCGTTCGATCCCAAAGAGATTTTGCGATTGGTCAACTCTGCCGGTGCAAGGCTTCTTCAGCAACCTCCACCAAGATTATTGGGGAAGACGGCTACAGAACTTGGCCTGAAAGTCTGTTTCTCCGCCGATAATGCGTCCGTAATTCCGATGCACTTTAACAGCGAAGCGCGGTGGTTCTTGCGGCGAAGCTCATTTCGTCAACAGGGTATGCCTCACACTCTGATTGTGCTCTCCGACGTGAGCCGCGCCCTTCGGGAAGAGGAGCGCCGTGCCTGGCAACGACTGATTCGTGTGATGGGTCATGAATTAAATAATTCGCTGGCCCCGATTAAGTCCATCGCCGGTAGTCTGAACGAACGACTTGCCGGAACCACTCTTTCCGTAGACGAGCGCCAGGATTTCCAGCGCGGTCTCGAGATCATCGAAACTCGTGCCGCGTCGTTGAACCGTTTTTTACAGGCCTACAGACAATTGGCGCAGATGCCGCAACCGGTGCTTTCCAAGTCGGCACTCTCACCATTAGTAAAGCGCGTGGCGGGCTTGGAAACACGAATTGAGGTCAGGGTAGTCCCGGGCCCCGAGGTAACCCTAATGGCAGATCCTGATCAGATCGAACAGATGCTCATCAATTTGGTGCGCAATGCCGCGGAAGCGGCGCTGGAAAGTCCGCCATCTGAAAAAAATCAAAACGGAGGCGAGCAGTTTGCAGCGCGGGCGTCCAAACCGCAGGTCAACATCAGCTGGAATTCCCTCGAAAACGATGTGGTCTTAATGATTGAAGACAACGGTCCGGGCCTGGCGAATCCCAGCAATGCTTTTGTTCCCTTCTACACGACAAAACATTCCGGCAGCGGCATCGGCCTGGTTCTTTCACGGCAAATCGCCGAAGCACATGGCGGCTCGGTCGAACTGGCGAATCGGCCTGACCAACCGGGATGCGCAGTCAAAGTCAAACTGCGCCGATTGCCGAACGAATCAGGCAACTAAGCGAACACGGCCCACAAGTTTATATCTTCGCCTCCAACGATAATTGCTGCACCGAATTATTTAGAATTTTCTGCGCGTTGTCTCGCTTCTGCTGCAAATCGGCAATCTGTTTGTGCAGAGTCTCCATTTGATCTTCCTGCTGATTCAGCTGGCGGGCGTACCGTTCCACAAGTGTCTTCTCTTCGGCGCTGCCCTTTAGCGCCTTCATGTTCTCGCGCACTCGCTGCTGATCTTGGGAGATGCTCATGATCTGCGCCTGTCGTGAATCAATTTCGGCTTGCAGTGCCGCGACATCGTTCTTCTGGCGAATGATCTGCCGCAGCGCCTTCTCCACTTCGGGATTAATCATTTTCTGCTCGAGGAAAAATCCAATCTGGTCGTCATTGAGATTCGTCAATTCGTATCGGCTCGATATTGGGCGGTGCTCCTTCACGACGAGCGTTTCAGTCTTCTTCGGATCAATGCTGACGCGAAAGCGATGGTATGAAGTGGTGCTTTCATCCGGATGCATGTCTTCGTCCAGTTTCCAACCGCTTTGAATGGGATGCTCGATCACCACTGTCCGAGACGAAGTGTCACGATTCCGGATGGTGTATGCCATTTCTTGCTGCTGTTCGCTGATGTACGTCATAACTCCGCGAGCAATGACTACTTTCGTGACCCTCTGCCGCTGTTCCTGTTGTTTCGTGTCCACCACGAGGCCAAGATCGGCGGCATAAGACAGCAGTCTCTTTTCGTCCGGCTTGACCGGATCCATGATGCCTTCCCCGGCGAATGCATCGTCATCGAGCACGTTGAAGCTTCCGCCATCGAGCGTCAGGCCGCTCGTATTGTTCAGCCACAGCGCTCGGAGAGCATGGCCTTCGTTCGGATTCCACACCGATACCTTTTCTGCCTCAACACGCGCCTGAAGGATTGGCACAAGCGCGGATTGATTCTTGTGGATGGTCACGCGATCTTTGAGTTGATATTCGAAAAGATCACCAAGGTCGCGAGTTTCGGCGGTATTGGCGTTTGCCTGAGCCATGAGGTCGAATTTTTGTTTCGGCGTCATGACCGCACCCGACTGGAAAACACCGCCTCCTACACCTCCCCCGACTCCGGCGCTCATTGCCTTGGCCGCAGGTAGTCTGCCGTAAGCAGCAGCCTGCGCACCGGACGCGGCAAGTGCTCCGTTTCGAATATTAACTTCGGGCGGCGCTGCTTCTTCCTTGTCCTCCAGCGTCGCCTCCTCCGTCTGCGGCGTCATCATCGCATTCTCCGGCAGAGGGACCTCGGGACGCCGTGCGTAATATGGCTGCGACAAGTTCTGTATAAAAGACTGAGGAGCGCCTGCAATCAGCGACAATTCAACGTTGTCCCAATCTTCGCCGACCGTGTTATCAACAATCGCCCATCCTTGCAGCAATGGCTTGCCGTCTTTCGGAATCACGATCCGGTATGTGCACTTCCATATAGGAACCTCGCTGATGTAACTCACCAGCAGTTCCCGCTCTCCCGTTCCGGCGGTAGAAATGGTGAGGCGGCGAACATCCTGATCTCGCGTGGACGCGACCAGATGCATGTAGCGTCCCACCTCGTCGGTCAAATCCTTTTCTGCAATGCGGACACTAGTCGCGGGAGTGAGATCGAACTGGCGCAGCTCGCCACTATCACTCACCAGGGAAATCTGAGTCACCGTGATTTTCTGATCGTCTTTGTCTGCCACTTCTCTTTGCTCGACGCTCAAAAGCCGCCCCGAAGCACTTTCGTTGCCGCTGTGCACTTCGATTCGAGCCCCTCGTATCGCATCCAGGAATTGGGCCGTGGTCGTGTCTTCTCCCAGCGGCAATCGCAGCGCTCCCAGTCGCTTGTTGATTGGAGCAATCGAGTTGTAGGCGATGCCGGTAATTCGTCCTTTGCCGAGGTCCAGCGCGGTGAGAGACTTCAGCACGTCATTGAGCTGGGCGGTAGTGAAATCAATGTTGACGTCTTCGTTGCCGTTAACCTGGCCGGAATGTTCGAAGTATCCCACGCCATTTTTGTAAAGGATCACCCGCTTCACAGGCAGACGAACGGAAACCGCTGGGGTACCCGATTGTGCGAGTACAACCTGAGCTAGAAGAAAGCACACTAATAGACGAAGCCACAGGCGCATAAATCCTCCTGATCACGGACATATATTGAACGCAAGCGATCGCTAGACTTGCGCTTCACAGAAGATTAGACACCGAACGCAGAATGTTGGCAGGTATGAAGTAGCGAGGGGATACGGTAAGTTACCTGAATGTACACTTAAAGAGATAATGATGGTGAACCTGCACCGTGAGAGGATGCAACTTTCCGTGTCTCTTCGTGTTGGTAATACTTTACGTCAGTCCCTATCCTCAATCCTGATCAAGGAGAACTAGCGTGCAAATCCAAATCCGTGTTCTGGCGGTAAGTGTGATTCTAATCGCGGTTATTTTAATGGCGGGATGTCCTCCGCGCGAGAGCATCGCCAGGATTGACCAAACGCCAGGGCGCTTTGCGGGCAGGGAAATCAGCGTTGCGGGACACGTGGTGAACTCTTTCGGCGCCATGGGCGCCGGAGTATTTCAATTGGACGATGGTACCGGACGGATATGGGTATTCAGCGAAAGCTTTGGCCTGCCCGGACGCGACGCCAGAATAGCAGTTACGGGACGTATCGAAGAGGGATTCAGTTTCGGAGGAAAGCACTACGCGATGATCCTGCGCGAGACCCGCCGACCTCATTATTGATTGTGTGAATATGCGGGGCGAACATTCAATTACTTCGCGGCGTGAACGGGACTTGATCCGATAATTGCTGCGCTTCGGATTCGCGGACTTCAAGCCGCATCTGGCGCAGGCTCGTAGCTTCGGCCGGATTCATCCCGGCCTTCAGATCAGTCTTTTCCAGAAAATATCGCCAGCCGGCGTGCCTGTCTTCGGATGCCTGTGAACGTTCAAACTGGCCAAGCGTGCTTTCGGCGTTGACGCGTCCTTTAATCACAGCCATCACGCCACCAGATTCATATGTGCGAACGTTGTGGCGAATGACCGCAAATGAGGCCTTCGAATCATCCTGCATGTGGAGAACTCCAGTCGAAGCGCGTTGGTGCGGGGGAGAGATTTTTTAGCAGCGTGCCCGTTACCGTTGCGGCTACGGGCACGCGTGTTTATTGAGATGTTTGCGCCTTATAACGGGCGAACGTTCTCAGCTTGCCAGCCCTTTGGTCCCTTGGTGACCTCGAACTCCACACTCTGGCCTTCTTGCAGACTGCGGAAGCCGCCTGCCTGAATTGCCGAAAAGTGCACAAATACATCTTCGCCACTCTGACGGCTGATGAAGCCGTACCCTTTGGCGTCGTTAAACCACTTTACTGTTCCTTGTTCTGCCATTTGTTGCTTGTATCCTTTGTAGTTATTTTACGCTGATGGTTCGGAGGTACTAAGGGCAGTGCTAGCTGGTTTGCAAGAAGCTGCTCGTCAACCGATAGATCAAACGCATTTATAGTGTAGCAGATTTG
>DASYGR010000104.1:0-3575 GCA_035999525.1 Terriglobales bacterium | reverse complement strand
CAGGTTTGTTTTTCTTTGCAGGCGCTTCAGTTCGCGCGTCGGTGCCGCAAGATCAACCACAAGACAAAACAAACCACCGTCGCGGGATGCAATCCCCTGACGAGCGCCTTCAGATGCTCACTAAACAACTCAACCTAACGGATGACGAGCAAGCGAAAATCAAGCCCATTCTGGTGGATGAACAGAAAAAAATGGAAGATCTCCGCAGCGATTCCACTTTGTCTCAGCAGGATCGCTTCCAGAAGATGCGTGACATCCGCGAGGACTCCTCAAAGCAAATTCGTTCCAATCTGGACGAAAACCAGCAGAAAAAGTTTGATGACATGCAGAAAGAACAGCAGAAGAGAATGCAGGAAAGGCGGAACAGTGGCGGCGGTCCAGGCCCGGGTGCAAGTCTCAATTAGTAATAGGGTCTGAAATCAGGAGCAACGCCCGGCAGACGGTGCACGTCACACAACTGCCGGGCAATAATTTTCGTGGCCCGGTTCGCGCTATAAATTGACGAAGATCGTAACCTCAACACGAAGTGCGACCGGGCCTTCGTTTGCCTCCATGGTTACCATCTGGAATTTCGGAAAGGCAGTCTGACCCTGAGCATAACCAGAACACTCGGCTTCATTTTTGGAATTCTACTCGCTATCGCTCCTGCCGCGCGAGCACAGCAAAATTCCGCCTCGCAGACGCCCCTCCCCGTCCCTGGCATCTCGGTGTCTGGTGTTGTTCAGACGGATGGCGGCATTCCGATTCCGGGTGCCACTGTTCGCGTGGAAAATTCGTCCACCCACCGGCGATGGGTTACCTGGACCGGCGAGGACGGCAAGTTCAGCTTTCCGGGCCTTCCTCCCGGGTCGTATCAAATATCCTCGGATGCATTGGGTTTCGGAACAGCGACGCTCGACAGCGCGTTCCAGTCCGTGACGCCTCCCCCGCCTCCGGTTGTCCTCGTTCTTCATGTTCTCTCGCTTGCGGAAATGTCTTCCAACAATTCGGGCGTGTCCGGGAATCCGCCCAAACCCGAAAGCGAAAAAGCCCCCGTAAATAGCGCGCCAACCGTCCCGCAGAACGGCACACCAGCTCAGAGCGCTCAAGGCCAGGCTGTTCAACGTCAACCGGGTCGCGCCCGTCAAGGTGGCTCGGCGGCGCCCGCCGGTTTGACCAATGCGATGCGGCAGGGGATGGGCGGTTTTCAGCAAGTCGATGTGGATGTGCAAGGCGGTGGTGACGCAACGGCCTCTGATCAGACTTCCGCCTCGACAAATACGCCACTCGGTGCCTCGTCTTCTTCTGATTCCTTGCTGCTCAATGGTTCTGTCGGACTTGGCGCAAACACATTTGGTCTCGGTTTCGGCGGCGGCCTGCCGGGCTCGAATCTAGGTGTCGATCTTGGCCCAGCTCCGGGACAAAGAAGAATGGCTATGGCTGGAGGTGGTGGTGGCCGCGGAGGCCCAGGCGGGTTTCGCGGCGGCGGGCCTGGCGAGGGCGGCGGAGGAATTTTCGTCATACAGAGATTCAGGCAGCAGGTTAACCGCATCCATTACGGCTTTGCAGAGACCTATCAAAATTCGGCTTTCGATGCGCGTCCGTATTCCTTGACCGAGCCTAATCCACCAAAGATCAGCTATTACGACGAGCGTCTTAACTTCAATGCGGGTGGCCCTCTCAAGATTCCGCATATCTATGACGGCAGCGACAAAACCTTTTTCTTCGCGAACTACAGCCTCAATCGCCAGCAATCGCCCCAGGACAGTTTTGCCACTGTCCCCACGCAAGCCGAACGTGGCGGCAACTTTTGCGGTGTTGTCTCGCAACTCTATAATCCGTTTTCCAGTTCTAATGGTCCTCGCCAGCCACTCGGTTGCTCAATTCCGATTGGCATGCAGGATAATGCCGCCTTGGGTCTTCTGAAATTCATTCCACCGCCCAATCTTCCCGGCACAGTGCAGAATTACCATCTCGAGACGACTGTTCCCGCATCGAGCGATTCCGTCAACATCCACATTCTCCACACAATTTCCCGGCGGTTCAGTCTCAATGGCGGGTACAATTTCAATTCCGGTCGTGGCAACACGCTGGGGCAGTTCCTGACTCTCGGCAGCACCAGCTCATCGCGCAATCAGAATGTTGACCTGCACTTCGTTCAGACATGGTCGCCGCGCCTGACAAACGATTCCTTTGTCAATTGGAGCCGCAGCCGCAGCCGTATTTTGAGCGACAACTCTTTTGTCAACGATATCTCTGGGCAACTCGGAATTACCGGCATTTCGACCGCCCCGATTAATTTCGGCATTCCCGGAATCAATTTCACGAATTTCACCGGCCTGTCCGACCCGATTCCTTCGCTCGTTCGCAATCAGACTTTGCGTTTCAGCGATAGCGTCACGTACGTCTTGCCCAAGCACACGATCACTTTCGGCGGGGAACTGCGCCGCATGCAGAACAACACTCAGTCCGATCCCATCCCTCGTGGCCAGTTCAATTTCACTGGATTAATGACCAGCCAGCTGGACGCCTCCGGCCAGCCCGTGCCCGGCGAGTTGGGTGTCGACTTCGCGGATTTTCTTCTGGGCGTGCCGCAGACCACGCAGTTGCAATTTGGCAGCACCAACACTTACTTCCGCAACTGGGGCTTCATCGGCTACGCCCAAGACGACTGGCGCGTTCGGCCGCGCTTCACGCTCGAATTCGGTTTACGCTATGAGGCAGAGACGCCCCCGATCGAGCTTTACAATAAGCTCGCCAATCTCGATCTGAATTCAGACATCACTCAAGCCCAAGTTGTGGTGCCCGGCCAGACAGGCCCGTTCAGCGGCTCGTTGCCCAGATCTCTGATTCGCGGCAGTTACAATGACTGGGCGCCACGCTTCGGCATGGCGTGGAAGCCTTTTGCCAAACACGCGTTCATCGTTCGCTCGGGCTACTCGATTTTTTACAGCGGATCGGTTTACGGCCACCTTGCGACCGAGCTTGCGAATCAGCCCCCCTGGGCGCAAGCGCAATTCCTCACCACCTCTGCCAGCCAGTTCCTGACGCTTGAAAACGGCTTCCCATCGTTGCCTTCGCAGCCCTCGGGGACCATCACCAACACCATTGCCGTCGATCCAAATTACGCCGTCCCGCAGATTCAGATTTGGGATCTTGGCCTCGAGCAGCAAATGCCGCGCAGTTGGGTCTTGGATGTCACCTACACCGGCACTAAAGGTGCAAATCTCGACATTCTTCGGGCACCCAACCGCCTCGTGCAGCTCAACGGTGACGTGCGCCGCATTCCAAACGTCGGCGGCTTCACGCTGGATCAGTCTGGCGCCGATTCGATCTACCACGCCCTGCAGGTTCGCTTGCAGAAACGCATGTCGCGCGGCCTCACGGTCTACGGCATCTATACCTTCGGCAAGTCGCTCGACGATGCAAGCTCCATCGGCGGAGGCTCTCCTGTGGTCGAGCAGCAGGACGGCAACCTGTCCGCGGAACGAGGACGCTCCGCCTTCGATGTGCGCCATCAGCTGCGGATGTTCGGAGTTTACGAACTGCCCTTCGGCGCTCGGCAGCGCTGGGCGCACCATGGCTGGCAGGCCTCG
>DASYGR010000439.1:0-4866 GCA_035999525.1 Terriglobales bacterium | reverse complement strand
CAGCCTCCGCACAGAGCGAGCCGGAACAATAACACGCAAGAATCTCCCGTTTTACTGGCTGCGTTCGAACACCCCGATTGAGAGCAATATTCAACCGTGACTCGCTATTTCGATTGCGCCTACCCCGCCTCAACTATACTGATTCTGCTCTCGCGATCTTCCCTTCCTTCTTTCCTCGCCCCAAATTCTCGGCTAATTGCTACATTGTGTGTGCAAAATCACGTGGTGCTGGCCATGGCGACACAATATATGGTGTTTTACTACTTGACCCAGGCATAATTTCACCGTTAGAGTAGGTGCAATCCATGCCTCTTCCAAGCACTCGGTCGGCGAGTGGTTCGAGGAAATGAAGAGGGGAATCAGATCGGTAAACAGTTTGATTTCTCCCTCCCCTGATCAAGCAGTGAGCTCCGCGCCCCAGCCAGCGCCGAGATAGTGAATATGCGACATCTCTCTAACCTTGTCATCTTGAGCGGAGGAACCGGACTCGCATGCGAGTTCGCTTCCGCAGTTGAAAGACCTGTTGTTTGTTGGTGCGACCTAAGTCGTCCTGCGAGCTTTTCGCTTGGTGGAGGACAAAAGCAGATCTCTCGACTTCGCAGGACGTCCGAGAACCACGCTCCGATTTCGCTCAAGATGACAATGTTTAGCGATGGACAACGGCGCGGCTGAAGCCGTGCCCTTTCAAGGCTTGCCAAAAGACCGGGCTTGCCAAAGCGTGCTAAGGAGTATTTAGATGCTCAAACTAAAACGGCTGCAAATTCTCGGTTTCAAATCATTCTGTGATCGCACTGATCTCAAGTTTCACGGTGAAGGAATCGCGGCAATCATTGGTCCGAACGGCTGCGGCAAATCGAATATTGCCGACGCGATCTCGTGGGTGCTCGGCGAGCAATCCGCAAAGACCCTGCGTGGTTCGCGGATGGAAGATGTCATTTTCGCGGGCACGCGAGACCGCAAGCCAACCGGCATGGCGGAGGTCGCGCTGACGCTGATTGATCCCGAAATCTACGACGGGCCCGATGCCAGCGATCCAACCGAAATTGCGATTCAGGATGATGTGCCTCAAGGATACGAAGACTGGAATGAATCCGAATTGCGGGCGAAGGCCGCCGAAGAAGTCGAACGCCTGACAGAAGAAGCGCAGCCGGGCCAGACCGAGGAAGTCGAGGAAAGTTCTTCCGATGACGCATCAGGCCCAGATAACGTTGCGGACTTGGCTACAGTAACCGGCCCCCTGGTTGTGCTGAAAATTCGCCGCCGAAAATTTCAGCAGCATTTCCGTGCGGGCGAGATCGTCGTAACCCGCCGCCTGTTTCGCTCAGGAGACAGCGAATATCTCTTGAACGGAAAGCTGTGCCGTCTGCGAGACATCCAGGAACTATTCATGGGGACCGGCCTGGGACCGGAATCATATGCGCTGATCGAGCAGGGACGTATCGGGCAAATTCTCAGCAGCCGTCCCACGGACCGCCGCGCAATCATTGAAGAAGCAGCCGGCATTACCAAATTTAAAACCAAGAAGCGCCTGGCCGAAGCGCGGCTCGAGGATGCGAAACAAAATCTGGCTCGCATCAATGACATTTTTGAAGAAGTCACACGGCAAATGAACTCGCTCAAGCGCCAGGCGTCGAAGGCAGAGCGCTATGCGAAACTGCGCGAGGAGATGCGCGACAAACTACGAATCGTTCTCGCCAGCAAATTCGCACAGCTTGACCGAGAAACCTCGGAGATAAACGGGGAAATCAGTTCCCTTTCTGAAGAAATGCGCATCCAGGCGGAGTCCGTTCAGCAATCCGAGACCGAACACGCGGAACGCACGCAGCGCGGGTACGCTATTGAAACCGAACTTCGCGAGAACCGTGAACGCATCAGTCAAATCAAGTTGGAAGCGGACCGGGCCCATGCTCAGCGCGGTCATAACGAGGAGCGGTGTGCCGAGTTAGTGGTGCGCACGGCCTCTTCAGAATCTGAGTTGGCGCAGGCGATACATCGGCTAACGGCCCTTGAAACCGAGGGTGACTCCAATCGTCAAATAATGGACTCCGCGGTTGCGGAGTTGTCTGCGGCACGCGAGGAGCTTGTCCTTGCACAGAAGGAAGTTGCCGAGGCGACCGACGCCTTAGCGTTGTTGGAGCAACAACAAAATGAATCGCGGGTGGCGATCATGGAAGTGATCGCTTCCTCCGCGAACTTGCGGAATCAATTGACACAGGCCGAGGAACGAATGGCTGCGGTTGACCGTGAAACAGCGCGACTGCAAGGCGAGATCGCGAGTGCGAATTCTCAAGTCGAGGCTTTTGGCGGGCAGCGCGGCCAATCGGCTCTCGAGTTTGAAAGCGTATCGCAGCGAGTCGCGGCATTGAGAGCGGAGATTGGGCAAACGCGGCGTTCACTCGAATCTAAACGGAACGAGGAAAGTATAAGCAAGCACCATTTGGATAGCCTCCGAGCCGAGTACGCGACTGCCCTAGGGAAGCGAGGCTCTCTCGAAGCGGTAATCGCGGAACATGGATACTCTACCGAATCCGTGCGCCGGCTGTTTCAGTCGGGAGTAATGAATGGCGGTCTGGCCCCGGTCGGAGTGTTAGCCGATTTCCTGGAAGTCGAAACCCGTTATGAAAGCGTGGTCGAAGATTTTCTTCGCGATGAATTGAACTACATCGTCGTGAAATCGTGGGACGCGGCCGACGAAGGACTGCGCCTACTGCGGACTGATGTGGATGGTCGCGCCACGTTCCTGGTTCATCCCGAAGACTCGCAGGCTAAATTTTCTTTTCTGGTTGATGAGGCGGCGCATTCGGCTCCGGCGAGCCAATCCATTGTTCCCCTCAAGCATACGATTCGAGTGCTGGATGGATTTGGAAAATCTCTCGAAGTCATTCTGCCCAAATTGCGCGATGGGTACATCGTGCCCGATCCGGCGGTAGGTCGCGAACTGGCATTGGGAAATCCGGATGCGTTCTTTCTTTCCGAGTCCGGAGAGTGTTTTCACAATGTGACGGTGACGGGAGGCAAGCAGCGTTCCGAGGGACCGCTCTCCATGAAACGCGAGCTGCGCGATGTGATGCGACTGGTGACGGAACTAGAAGAAGCCCTACGCCACGAAAACCTCCGGGTCCTAACGTTAGGGCGTGAAATCAAGCAGCAGACTGCCCTGCTCGATCGTCTTGAAGGCGAAATGCGGGAAGCAGAAAAGCAGGCAATGACTTCAGGCCACCTCTTGCAACAACTTGACACTGAAATAAGTCGGGTGGCTGGACGCTTACAAACATGCGCGCATGAGCTCCAGCGCCTTGCCGCTGACCGCGCCGAACAGCAATCCTCAATCGAATCAAAGCAGACCGAGATTGACGAGCTTCAAAAAAGGCACCTCGAGATGGAAGCTGCCGCCGTTGACGCGAACCAGCAATTGGCCTCGCTACGTCAGCGGAGAGAAGAAAGTGCTCAAAAAAGCTCGCAGCACCTTGCTCACGTTGCCACCCTGGAAGAACGCCAGCGCTCCGCCGCCGCCGTGTTGGGCAGAATAGAAGCCCTCGCTGCCGAAATGTCGGAGCGCGTCGGTTCGCTGCAAACCCAGATCGAATCATCTTTTTCCGAAAGAATGCAACGCGAAGCCGAGAATCAGGAGATCGCCTCCCGGCTTCTTGAGCTTGACGTTGAACAGAATGCCAACGAAGCCCGTGATGGTTTGCTGCAAGTCGAGTCGGAACAGATCCGCTCGATGCTGGTAGAAATTGACGAGGTGCTGCGCAATCTGCGGCAGTTGCTGGAACGGGCGCGAGACCGCCGTGGAGAACTGTCGGTGTCGGCCGCGAAATTGCTCTCAGATGCTCAATATATGTCTGAAACCTGCATGAATGAATTGGGATTGCAGCGAAATGAACTCATGGCAGATGGCGCGATCGCGCTGTTTACCGGCGAGCAGTTGTCGGCAGAAGATCAGGCCTATCGTGAAATGCGAGCGAAGCTCGACGTTATGGGTCCGGTAAACATGATGGCGTTGGAGGAATACAAAGAGACTGCGGAACGCCATGGCTTTCTGGAAACGCAGCGCAAAGACCTGTGGGATTCCATTGAGAACACGCAGGCTACGATCAAAGAGATTGATACATTCTCAAGGCAAAAGTTTGAAGAAGCGTTTGGCAAGATCAATGAAAACTTCCAGGTCACCTTCAGCAAGCTTTTTGGTGGTGGACACGCGTTCATGAGGCTGACCGACGAGGAGAACAGCGCCGAGAGCGGCATTGACGTTGTAGCGTCGCCTCCGGGAAAGAAGTTGCAAAATGTGCTTTTGCTATCGGGCGGCGAGAAGGCGCTGACGGCATTGTCGCTGCTTGTAGGAATCTTTCAATATCAGCCCAGCCCATTCTGCATTCTTGATGAAGTAGATGCGCCGCTGGATGAAGCCAACATCGGTCGCTTCACTGAGCTTGTTAAAGAGATGAGTGTTCAAACTCAGTTCGTGCTGATCACTCACAGCAAAAAGACAATGAGCATTGCGCCGGTGCTTTATGGGGTGACCATGCAGGAACCGGGCGTCTCGAAACTGGTGTCGGTGAGGCTGGGGGCGACGGCTTAGGGTTTAAGTTTTTGTCCCCGAGCCTGTGGCAAAATATTTCTTGACGTGCGCACCATATTACAATCTCGGTTTTGAATTCTTCCACATGATTGTGTGCGTGCTCGGCAACACAAATATATCTGAGTTTTCCACAAACAACCGGCCTGAAACCAGCGCCAGCACGTGTTGTGAAGGAATTCGTGGTTTGTCAACAAATTTTCCCACCAGTCTTTTGACGCGCCGCCGAACTGGCCGACTTAATCGTTGACAAATATTTTAGAGACGCTAGAATACCGGACGTTTCC
>DASYGR010000399.1:0-7291 GCA_035999525.1 Terriglobales bacterium | reverse complement strand
TTGGCATCGAGCCGTGCAAAAGACGGCGCGATAAGTCCGCGCCTTGCAAATCTTTACAGCCGATTTGCACTTTCGCACCGCTCCTGCGACGACGGTGTTCGTGCAGTCCGGGGAGCGGAACAACGTGTTGAAAGATCACAGGTGCCACAACATGGCCACGTAGAACTTCCTGTACTGGTTTGGAAGGCGCGCGTTGGGCAGAAACAGAGAAACTCCAGGCTAGCAAGAATAGCGCGATTACTGTGGATTTCACACGAGCAGCTTACACTTTGAAGGATGTACTTTTCCAGGTCATTGGCGTTAACAGGCCATTTCGCTCAAGACGGTGACCCTCTGTGACCGCCAGCGTTTAGTAGGGCCTCAGGCAGTCACCCAACCTGCAACCTGGTACCACCAGGCACTATTGGAGACGAAGAGCTGGAGCGCACAGGCGAGAACCATTCCGGTGAAACCAGCCGCAAAATATCGATCCCAGGACCCCGTCACTAACCACTTGATGAGTACTAGCAACACGCCGAGGACCAGCATTGGTACCCAGGGCGCCAGAATCGTGTGGATCGCGCCCATGATCGGGCCACTGATAAACGGGATGCGGAAGAATCCAGCAGGACCAGCCACAAACAATGTCGCGAGAAGCATCATGGGGCGATGGACCTCAGGCCGCCGCCTGTATTTCAGCCCGATTCCGGCCAATACCCCAAATCCTGAGATATTGGTCACCATGAAGCTCAAAAAGCGGCGCGCTCCCCAGATATTTTTGTAGCTCTCAGGATTGTAGTGTACGGAGGCAATCGCTGTGCTCAATCCCACAATGACCAGAAGTGCGGCAAGCACCGCACCACCGACACCCAATGACATATGCAGCTTACGGTTCCCGCCAACTATGAGCCCGGATTGCAAAACCAGAGCAATGATCCAGCTCGACATAAGGACCCCGTGCAGGAAGACGAGCGGCGCAATCTGCTGTGTCACGGGTCCTCCGTCGCTAGCTTGTCCGTGCACATAAAACTTCTGAAATCCCATCGCGACGATGATGAGCATCAGAGACGCTGCTGCAAGATAAAACATGCGCTCCTTCCGCTCCCGCGTTGCAGTAGGGCTGATCACAACCGCGACTGCGCTGGACACGCTCATCGTTTTTGCCTCCGAGAATATGTGCTCGAGTGAAAGCTAAGAGAGATTTCGGGCCGCCCAAATCTACTCCGGCTCAACGCGTGAGTCAACCAACCGTGAAGGGTCGTGTAGAGGCAACTGCTGTTAACAGGCCATTACACGTTTTGACCGCTGGTCAGTGAGTGTAAAGGCGATATTATGCCAACCGGCCAAACTCACTCGTCCGCTATTCGCGGTTGGCACTGATCGTCGATTCTTTGTTGGTCAATGTGAGGACTCTTCCATCCTGCTCAATTGCAAAGCGGTATTTCTGAAATGGACTGCCGTTGGCTAGCTTCAGGTCCACGTCGTGCCCATGTAGGGCGTAACTTCCAGTCAAGCCGCCAGGCTTCGCCGGGGGCGACGGCGGTTTCATAGCCCATGTGGCATCTTGGTTAAACGTGACCGTCCACTGTCCCGAATGGAAGTGTACCGTTCCAAACGGCTTGCCGTTCTTCAGAGCAGTCATCGACGTATAGTCCCAAGTCCCAATCAGCTCCGGTAAATCATTTGACGAACCAGCAACATCAAGTTCCACGAGGCACAGGACCGCAAGGACAATCGGCAGCCAATAGTTGATTGATTTCATCCGCACAGTGTAGTCCTCATGTGGCGAAATCAGGCCATAGCACTCAGAACCCACGTCAATGAGTATAAGGCGATTTTTCGCCAATTCAATCGGTCGCTCGATAGAAGGGCTTACATACAGTCTCTAACTGACGCTCTTGGTCCTCTTGTATGAACATCATGTCAAGATGTTCATGGGAACCGAACATCGATGAAAAAACATTCGCCAGTTTGCGGATAACCGACGGATCCTCTCCCGACGGACACCTTATGGCTAGCGTGACGTGGATACCTGTTCCGTCACCGTGCTCAGCAAGGGCCAAATAGGCACGCTCAACTGTTGGTTGCTTACGGAAAAGCTCGACAAAGCAGGCTTTCAGCTCACGTTCTGGTGTGCCGTCCTGCTCCGCAACGAATCTCGTCGTAGGCGGTTTTAGTTGCTGCGGCGTCTGAGTATGCTTGTCCTTAAACCAGCTCATCAGTCGTCCATTGTAGCGAGTGGTGTAGATAGTTGACGAAATCAGGCCATTTCACTCATTGACCCCGCCCCAGGCGTCTCGTCGATCTTCCAAGAGCTCGGGGGCAGACACCTAGCGTACCGTTTTGGCCGCCCTTAGTAGTTTATTGAGGAGTCGGCGACTGCGGAACACTTGATCTGCCACGTCTTCGTCGCAATACGTCCCATTCAGAGTGCGCTCGACCGAGTTAATAAGCGCATTGTTAACAGTTCGTTGCTGTTTTGCCTTTGATGCGGATAGAAGGAACGGACGCACGATTTGATGGTTTCCTCTTCTCACGCCAGCATAAATGGCATTGTTCTTGGCGCTTTGTATGGTTTGATATCGCCTAGGAACATCCTTTGGACCAATAATCTCGTAAAAGGAACTCACGAACCATCCCTGCTTGAGTTTGTGATCTGAAAGCAGCGCCTTCACGAACTTCGTATCCTCGGCGTGAAGTCGCCCATTGTCGAAGCCAGCTTGAAAGATTATCTCGGCGATCCCAAACGCCTTGCCAAGTTCCTCACTTGCAATCACAGAAATGGCGAATGCGGATGCAAAAGAACGCACTTTCGCTAGGAGTACTGAATCGAAGTGGAGACGAAGCGCGTTTTGAAAGCACGTATATTGAAGGGCATTCAGTTTTCGAGTACTTAATTTATGGTCAAGCATGACTTCCGCCTACAAATTCATGTTTGATGTTAACGGGCGAGCTGGCCCACCTTTCTGAAATTTTGATTTGTTTGAATCATAACTGACCGAGGCTGCCCCATCCCTCGACTCCCCCTTCGGCTACTGTCGCCGCGTTTTCGTGTTGTTGGTTTCGACTTGATCGCGTCCATCGCTTGCAGCTTGTGACATAGCGGGCGAGGCTCCAACATCCTCACTCTAAATTTCGCAAAGAAACGCGAAATTTAGAATGGGCCACCCGTCAATCCGAAAATCGGGGTGTCCCACCCTTCGCTTTTTGAAGGGTGGGAAGTAAACGTCATGCTGCCGGTTTTGTTGTCCTCGGTTGCAAGACGGTATGCGACTCTCGACCCGATACCGTCACAATCACCGCCTTCATTGACTTGCCACCAACCCCGGCCTAAGATTTGCCCGACTGCGGTGATCGGCCAAACCATATCGCACTATCGCATCGTCGAGAAGCTCGGCGGTGGCGGGATGGGTGTGGTCTACAAAGCTGAGGATGTGACGCTTGGACGGTTCGTTGCACTCAAGTTCCTGCCTGACGACGTGGCTAATGACCCGCAGGCCCTCCACCGCTTTCAGCGCGAAGCCAAAGCTGCCTCTGCCCTGAACCACCCTAATATCTGCACGATTTATGAAATTGACGACCAGCACGGTGCGGCGTTCATTGCCATGGAGTTTTTGGACGGGCTTACGCTGAAGCATCGCATCGCGGGGCGTCCCATGGAAACCGGACTGGTGGTATCGCTGGGCATCGAGATTGCGGATGCGCTTGACGCTGCCCACGCCGAGGGCATCGTCCATCGAGACATCAAACCCGCAAACATTTTCGTCACTAAGCGCGGACATGCCAAGATTCTTGATTTCGGTTTGGCTAAGGTCACCTCCCGCGGGACCGTGGTGTCTAGTGCGGCGGGACAATCAACGACCTGGGAGGAGCATCTGACCAAACCAGGAGCAGCAGCGGGTACCGTCGCTTACATGTCGCCGGAACAAGTCCGCGCCAAGGAGCTGGACGGCCGAACTGACTTATTCTCATTTGGAATAGTGCTCTACGAGATGACGACAGGGGTATTGCCTTTCCGTGGCGAGAGCGCAGGAATGATTTTCGACTCCATCTTGCACTGCACGCCGGTTTCCCCATTGCGGCTGAATCCTGACCTGCCACCGCAGTTGGAAGACATTATCAATAAGTTAGTGGAGAAAGACCGCAACCTACGCTATCAAAATGCTTCGGAAATCCGCACCGATCTAAGACGCATTGAACGCGATTCCGACTCAAGTCGTCGCGGCGTAAAGCCGGCGGAAGCGGGAGAGGTCAGCGCAATTGGCAGTGCAGCGGTCGCAGGAGCAAGGCGCAACTCAGGTACTAGAACTCGAGCTCTCGTGGTCATAACGAGCCTTCTGTTATGCGCTTTGATATTGGGCATCGTGGCTGTCCGCTACGGCAATGGGCCTTGGCGGACAGCCTTGGATTTCGCGGTTCCCGCCCATAAGAATCTCGTAGTGCTTCCCTTTACTGCGGTCGGCGGTGGGGCGGCAGAGCAGGTTTATTGTGATGGCTTCACGGAAACCGTGACCGCGAAGCTGGCAAGCGACCCCTCGTTGCAGGTGCCCTCTGCCATCGAGATACGGGCAAAGAATATTACCAGCGTTGAGAAAGCGAGAACTCAGTTTGGTGCGAATCTCGTTCTGGCCGCGAGTTGGCAGCGAGTTGAACAATCCGCGCGGATAAACCTCGTTCTTATTGATACGAAAACTGGCCAACAGCTTCGAACAGACACCATCACTGAGCCCGCAGGTGATCTCTTTTCACTTCAAGACCAGGTCGTCTTCAAGGCGCTTCGGATGCTGCAGGTCAAGCCTTCAAGTGCCACAGCTTCATCCCTGGCAGATCATGGCACGACCGTTCTCACGGCCTACGACTTCTATGTCCAAGGGATCGGTTACTTGCAGAGTTATCAACGGCAGGAGAATGTTGAATCGGCAATTACCCTTTTTCAACGTGCGATCAAGGAGGATCAAAATTACGCACAAGCGCAAGCTGCCCTGGCGCAGGCCTATTGGTACAAATACAGTGCTACGAAAGATCCTCAATGGGCGGAACAAGCGAAGGGTGCAGTAAAAGCGGCTGAAAACCTTAATAGCCGATTACCGGATGTTCAGTTGGCAATTGGGAATCTGAATTTCCGAACGGGCTCTTTTTCTGCCGCTATATCCGCCTTCCAGAGTGTGCTTGAGATTGATCCGAAGAATTCTGATGCCTACCTTGGCTTGGGAAACACATATAATTCGCTCGCTCGTACCCCTGAAGCTGAACAAGCATTTCGTCATGCCATTGAAATTCGACCCGGTTGCTGGAGCTGCTATAACCAGCTGGGAATTTTTCTGAACAAACATTCACGCTATACAGAGGCGGCGGACGCATGGCGGAAAGTCACCGAGCTTGCGCCCGACAACGTGTGGGGTTATATGAATGTCGGTGTCACATATTTCAACACGGGACAATTTGAAATGGCGGAGAAATACTTTCGAAAGGGTCTGGAAGTTGCGCCGGATGACCCTGATCTATATTCCAACATAGGAACGGCCAGTTTCTTCCAGAGGAACTTTGCGGAAGATGTGCAGTATACGCTGAAAGCGATTGAGCTTCGCCCCCAGAGGTATGAATATTGGGGCAATCTGGCGGACGGTTATCGCATGATTCCCGGGCAGTCAGATCAGGCAAAGGACGCATATCGGCACGCAATTTCCCTCGCCGAAAAACTGCTGGCAGTGAATCCGAACGATGGCGAGGTGCTAAGTGCGCTTGCACGTTATCACTCGCGTATGGGGAACAATACTCGGGCCCATGTATATCTCGCTAAGGCCTTGCGCGGGGAGCCAAACGATGTCGGTATCCTTCTAACCGCTTGCCTGGTTGACCTCGAGGAAGGAGAACGCCGCCAATCGCTTGACTGGCTTGAGAAGGCGGCTCGCGCAGGATACCCACGCCAGCAACTTATCGCCAACCCTGAATTGGAGAGCCTGCGGTCTGAACCGGAATTTAATCGAATAGCCGGGAAGGCCGTTTCGGTTAATTAATTTGCTATTAAAAACATTGGAGTGGGGCTAGAATCCACCGGAAAAAGGAGAGCTTTATGTTTAGAAACTCTGATACGTCGAATGTTAGCCGGAGACACTTCCTTGCGGTTGCAGGCAGCGTCGCGGCGGCGAGCTCTCTCGCGGTGGGAAAGGACGAGAAATCGGAGAAGCCGTCTCCTACACCCCGAGTTCAGACTCACTATCTAATCACTTTGACCGTTGATGCCGATAACGATGAGATTACATATAGCGCCTCAAATAACAATGACGCGGCCCATCCTGTTCCTGTGGACATGCCTCATAAAACCCTCACTGTTTACGTTGGCGACGAAGTCAAATGGCAGGCTAAAACTTCTGGCTCTAAACCCAAACATCGGGCTAAAGTACGCTTCACCAACACCTACCCTTTCAAGAAACGAGAATTTAAGTGGTCCGAAAACGAGTCTGACGGAGACACCGTACAGCCCAAGCAGGAAGGAACAATTCATTATTACTGTGTGGCAGTCTTCGATAAGTCTAAGCCCGAGGTTTATGCTGATGATCCAATTATAATCGTGGGCGGAAGCGACGCATCCATAGAAATTGGTCAGGCGGAAAATAAACTCGCGGACGTAAGAAAACAGATCGAGTCCGTTGAGTATCTATTGCGGGACGCCCGGCAGAACTTGAAGTAATCGTAAGCACCTATCACCCGATATTTCGGGATTTGTACCCTACGCTGGACCCGAGCGGCACAGTTAAATTCCTGGGGGGAGTGTCGTCCCCGCTGCGCGAATTCACACGTGGAAACCCTTCTTGTTTTACACAGCCCGGCCCAACCGGAAGGGCGCGCTAAGCAGGCGTGCCGGCAGCATGATTACTGCGGTGATAAGAGCCAGCACTCCGTGGACTGCGATTCCGACGATGCGGAATGGAAGCAGCAGGAGCCACACGATCGGATACAGGATCAAGGCCATCAGGGCGAGTGGCCAGCAGACAATGAAAAGAAGACACCAGAGCAAGAATGCGGCCATGGGAATCCCTCCACTGTTAGTTACGGATGCGAGTGGGAAGAAGTTCATTCGCATTCCTGCGGGGGACGGACATCCTTCGTGTGTGCGAGATTCGCTGTGAAGAATGAATACCCACCCTTCAAAAAGCGAAGGGTGGGCTACCTGTGATCTTTCAAGAGGTTGTCCATTCGATCGGAACCGGAGAAGCTGATTGTGACGAGCAATCCAGTTTCCGAGGACAGACCGAATGGACATCCACAAGAAGCCCGACTTACTCTTCGCAGTCGAGAGGCCTTGGTTGAA
>DASYGR010000376.1:0-2119 GCA_035999525.1 Terriglobales bacterium | reverse complement strand
GCAAGCGCGTTGTTCTCATTGATGACTCGATCGTTCGAGGAACCACCAGCCGCAAAATCGTTCGCATGATTCGCAGCGCGGGAGCGAAAGAAGTTCACATGCGAATCTCCTGTCCGCCCACGATTTCCCCATGTTTTTATGGAGTGGATACGCCCTCGAAAAGAGAATTAATTGCCGCGAATAATTCCATTGAGCAAATCCGCGAATTCATTGGCGCCGACTCGCTGGCGTACCTCTCGCTCGAAGGAATGAAGAAAGCCTGCGGTGACGGCGAGAAGACGACTTACTGCACCGCATGTTACACCGGGAAATATCCTACGAACTGGGTGGACGTCGAAGAGATTCAGCCAGTCGCAGCGGCTACCAAGAGCTAGTCGTGAACTTTCGCTGGCGAGGATGCCTCAGACTAAAGCGCTCGGAGTCCGCCGCGGGTGCTTCCGCTCCCTGTTTCTGAAATTCCGGCAAAAATTTTAGATTACACCAGTAGCCTGCAAATTTGTGGTTCAGGGTCATGAATTATGGCTGTGCCCGTCGAACTCAAGGAGATTTCTGGGGCAACGGAACTTCACGACTGGTTTGGATATTGGCCTAGTTTCCACGATGCGGAAATTATCAGTTTGCATTTGGATCGCAATGGAAGGTCATCTCTACGGGTTCTCACATGGGAGATGACGAAGGACATAGGTGAGAAGGGCTATTACGTGCTGACAAAACACGCCCTGGTCGAGTTCAATTTTGAAGCCGTCTCTGGTCTGAGTTTGAACGGCTTCAATGACCAAAATGTCATTTTCGGGCTTAGCATCGAGAAAACCGATTCGGGATTCCGGGTGGCACTCTATGAGTGTTATGGCTTGTCTGGAAGTATCGACGCCGAAAAGTTGTCCCTTTGTGTCGTGCCGGGGGAACCCTCTTAACGTCTCCTGCGAGGGTGGGCGTGATACCCACCGCGGGCACATCGTGCAGCTCAAACAGTCTTCGCGGGCGTGGCGCCCGCGCCACATAAGCTTACGGTTTCCTTGCTGACACGAGGCGCGGGATGCCCTGTAGATCGGTCGTGATTTGGACTACCTCCCATCCGGATAAGAGCTTTTTTGCTCCCTCCGCAATTGATCCGCTAATTTCCATCACCAGCCACCCTGTGGGCTTGAGCCCGGCTCGGGCCTGCGGAATCAGGCGCTCGATGACTTCCAATCCAGTGGGTCCGGCGAATACGGCGTTGCGCGGTTCAAATTTGCGGACTTCGAGTTGGACTTCGTCTTCTTCCGATTCTCCGACGTAGGGAGGATTGGAAACCACAAAATCGAAACTGGCTGCTTCGAATCCTTCCAGCAGATCGGTGTGGCGAAATTGAATTCGATTTTCCATCTGATGTCGGGCGGCGTTGGCGCGTGCGACTTCGAGCGCGGCAGCGGAAATATCAGACGCGTGGACTGTGGCTTCTGGCAATTCTTTGGCTAGCGTGATCGCGATACAACCGGAACCGGTACCGACATCCACAATGCGGAAAGGCTCGGCGGGCGAGGGCGCCCGCGCCGCACAGCCTAATACTGCTTCAATCAAATGCTCGGTCTCTGGACGGGGAATCAATACTGCCGGCGAAACAATGAAGTCCATTCCCCAGAATTCCTGATGACCCGTGATGTACTGGGCCGGAACGCCACGAGCGCGTTCGGCGAGCGCCTTGTCGTACCGGGTGTTTTCTTCAAGTGTGAGTTCGTGTTCGGAGTGGGCGTAAAGATAGGCGCGGTCACAGCCGAGGGTAAACATCAAAAGCGATTCGGCGTTCAATTGGGGTGATCCAACGCGGGCGGCAGTGAGAAGGTCAATCGCGGCGGAAAGGGAGTTTCGAAGTGACACGAATCTATTTCAACATGGATGGGAACCGCTGGCGAGCTTGGCTCGCATGGACAGCCGAGGGCAACTGTTCCTACGTGGCCACTGCCGTGGTTTCGTGCTTCAACTTTTCTTCCTGGTAATATGCTTCCAAGGCTTCGAAGAGGGGCTGGAGCTTTCCATCCATGACTTGCTCCAGCTGGTGAATCGTGAGTCCGATGCGGTGGTCGGTCACCCGATTCTGGGGGAAATTATACGTGCGGATTTTTTCGCTGCGATCGCCTGA
>DASYGR010000360.1:0-5138 GCA_035999525.1 Terriglobales bacterium | reverse complement strand
CAAAATCTACTTGTGCACCTGAAGGCTTACTGGAGTCGTGGACCTCAACTTCCCCGACACTCCCGTTACCGTAATTTTGTGGGTCCCAGGGAATGACAAAGAGCTGGTGGTAAATGTGAGAACGCTATTGTTGGTTGTCGGGTTAGGGCTAAAGGATGCGGTCGTGCCTCTGCCCATCCCCGTTGCCGACAATTTCACGGCTCCCGTGAAGCCGCCTGACGGGAAGATTGTAATCGTGGTCGTGGCCTGAGAGCTCGTTCCCACCGAGACAGTCCCTGGTGACGCGGAAATGGTGAAACCGGGGGTGCTGGCAGGGTTCACCGTGAGCGAGACGGTCGTGGACTGTTGAATGGAGCCCGAGACGCCGGTAATGGTGACTGTGACTGTTCCCGTCGCGGCTGAACTGGAAGCGGTGAGTGTGAGTAGGCTGCTACTCGTCGCCGGGTTCGTCCCGAAAGAGGCACTGACACCGGAAGGTAATCCTGATGCCGATAGGGTAACGCTGCTGTTGAAGCCATTCGACGGATTTATCGTAATGGTGCTGGTGCCTTGCGATCCGCGGGTAACGCTAACGCTCCCTGGTGACGCTGAAAGGGTGAAGCTGGGAGAGGAAGCCGGATTAACCGTGAGCGAGATTGTGGTGGTTTGCTGGATGGAGCCAGAAACGCCGGCAATGGTAACCGTGACCGTTCCTGTCGCGGCTGTGCTACTGGCCGTGAGGCTTAGAACGCTACTGCTCGTCGCTGGATTGGTGCCGAAAGTGGCGCTTACGCCAGAAGGCAATCCGGAAGCTGATAGCGTGACGTTGCCGGTAAATCCACCCGACGGATTTATTGTGATTGTGTCCGTGCCACTCGCTCCGCCCTGGGTTATGGTCACGCCTGGCGAAGAGCGAGACAGGGTGAAGCTGGGCGATGGTGGCGCGACCAGGGCATTGATCAAGCCCGAACCATTGGGGCTGCCCCATCCGGTTGCAAGATCATAGCCGGTTGTTGCCGAATAGCCATTGCTGCCGTCGGTGACGTCGTGGAAATCGGCCGTATAGCCCGAGCTTGCGCCGATCGAATACAGTGCGGGATTGAGGAAGCCTACAGGCGAGCCGCCGTTGGCTACCGCCTGTTGATTGACTAACGCCAGGTAACCGGCCCACATGGGCGCGGCAAAGCTAGTCCCGCCATACGAGTTGGCAGTGCATCCGCTTTGGTTAGCGCACACATAAAAGGTGAAATTTGCATTCGCTGAAACATCGGGGGCATTGCGGGAAGTTTTTGAACAGTTAGAACAATTGTTGGCTGTGGCGACCTGCCAGGACGGAATCGCAAACCCGTCCGGCGAAATTCCACCGCCTCCGTCAATCCACACGGTTTCCGAACTCCAAGGACCGGCGGGACTACCGGTCTGCAAGTCGGTGCCGCCAACCGAAACAAGGTATGGATCGTCCGCCGGGAAAATTGTACTGCTCCGTGTCCATGCCCCGCTGTCACCGGCTGCTTGAAATAGATTTTGGCCCTGCGCGGCGAACTCCTTGAAATAGGGATTGTCAGTGCTTGGGTCGGCAGGGCTCCAGGTCCATGAAGAGCTCAGTTGTGCGTCTAGGGGACTGGCTGTCGCCATTGCATTGAAGATCGCGGCATCGCTTGATCCGATGTAAACAATCAGACTAGATAAGCCGGGAGCCATACCGAGCGCCTGAGTCATATCGAGGGTCTGTTCGGTGTCATCACAACCGAAAAAACAGCCTGTGCTGGTGCCATCGGTTGACTCGAGGATTACAGGGACATTGTTGGTTTGACCCGCATTCTGGAAATAAGTGTTCAGGTCGTTCAGATCAGTTCCGTAATACTCCAGCAAACCGAGGGTTTGGCCGCTGCCGTTGAGAATCGAGCCACCGTAATACGCCGCTCTCATATCGCTTCCGAGAAAGGAGGCGGAGGGCCCGGACCCAGTAGTCGCATTGGGTTTTGGAGAGGGGTTTAATTCCAAGCCGGCGGGATGCGGGATCGAATAGTTGTCCAGACCTGAAATATGCCAGAGCGAAAAGGGCAGGTCCACGGTGGGTTCGCGGTCTGGAGCGTAAAAGTCCCGATTTTCGATGGGGTGCGTATAGGCACCCATTTTTACGTGGAAGGCACTCTCAATGACGGCTACCGATCCGATTACATCCACGTTCAGGCGATTCGGCGATTTGCCAACAACCGTGAAGCCATTCGCCTCCGCGAAATGCACGACGGAGTCATAATCTCCCTGACTGGGTCCAAAAGAGTCGGTGAACTGTGCAACGGTGAGAAATGTATGGTATGAGGGGCTGGCAGGATCATAAAGATCCTTCAGGAATTTATCCAACGCCTTCTCGTTTCGGAGTGGCAGAGCAAGAACCAGGCGCATCTGCTGTGGCGCTGGCAGCCGCGCGATCAAATGTGCCCGCCCGTTAACGGTCGCGGGACGCGCATGAGCGGTTAGAAGCGGCAGCGTCTGCGCGCGCGAAACGGAAGCTAGAGTGGACAACAAGATGGTCAGCGTGAGTGAGAACAGAATTAGTCTTCGCACGGTTTTCCTTTTGCCTGGATTCTCGAAAGGTTAAGTTACGCGGGGACGCCAAGGCATCCACAACGCCAAGCGTGTTCAAATGCTAAGCGAAGTGCGGAAAACAAACAACAACCATCTTGGCTTAGTTCTTGGTTCGGGCAAAGTTCCCGGGTGCTCACCCGAGGGGAGTCAAAACCGTCCAGCTGAGCAGGCCCACGGCAAAACGCGAAGTCCTACTTACAGCATCATTTACCAGCATTACAGCATTTATGTTACTGCTGTTACTGCTCTTATCTCGTATGTTAATCCGTCCGGCCGGGCCTGGATTTGACTTGCCGGAATCCGCACTCAAGGAGGAACTACAATGACCCATCGCTTACCGATTTTTTTGCTTGTCGCTCTAGCTTTGATCAGTACTGCCTGCTCGCGCCACAACGACGTTTCCTACTCTGACGATGTGAAGAACGCGCTCGTTCAGGCAGATATGAAAGACGTTTCCGTCTCTGAAGATAAAGACAAAAACACCATCACTCTCGGAGGAACATTGCACTCCGAAGAAGCCAAGGCGAGAGCCGCCAATGTCGCCAAAACGGCCGCACCCGCCCGCATCATCGCCAACGAGATCAGCGTTCAGCCGCTCGGCATGGAGTCAGAAGCAAGGGACGTGGCGTCGAACCTCGATGACGCGATTGAGAAGAACTACAAAGCGGCACTGATTTCAAGTGATCTCGACAAACAGCACATTCATTTTTCAGCCAAGAATGGAGTGCTGACCCTGAACGGCAGCGTCAGGACCTCCGACGAGAGCCGGCGCGCGCACAAACTCGCGGAAGGAATTCCAAACGTCCAACAGGTCGTGAATCAGATTGAAGTACGACGATAGCGCGAACGACGACCGGTACCTTTACATTTTATGTAAAGGTGCCGGAACCTCGTTCCACTCTTACAAAAACCGTAAACGAGCGCCAGTCTCCCAGGGATCCGCTCGCTGCCATCGCTCCTTGGCCAATATCCAGGCAATGCCTCCAACCCCCGAGAATAATATTCCCATGAAGACGATCTCGAGTCGGGGTGGAAACGATTTCCTCTCTGGGACATTCGCTCGGTCAAGAATCTTGACACTGGGCGTTTCCCTCGCCTCCTGAATCTTTGCGAGTTCCAGCAGTTGCGACAGGCTCTCGTAAAGATTTTCTTGTATTTCCTTGTTCCGGGAGAGGTCAGAAGATGCGACACCCAGGAGCGGAAGCTCTCGAATCGAGGGATAGACCGAATCGTTCCTCTGCGATGACGCGCTCAGATCCGCGCCCGGTCTCCCACTCATGCCGTCGAGGCGACTTTGAAATTCGCGGACGCCCGCCGATTCTTCTCGCACCCGCGCGTTGCCATCTGTATACACCTGTTCCAGGCTTGCAAGTTCCGACTTCCTGGCAATAAGTTGAGCATTGAGGGCAGCCGCGGATTCCATCATGCTCGCCCCTTGTTCGTCCATGTCAATGGCGGCGTTCTTGCTGGAAAAATCACTGAACTTTTTTGCCGCCGAATCCAAGTCCAACCTCACCAGCTTTAAACGGTTTTCCAGGAAAAGGCGCTCGCGACGCGCGGAAGACGTAGCCTGTTCGACAAGTATCCGGTTCAGCTCCTCCGCATAGGCATTACTCATGGCCGCAGCTCGCTGAGCACTCTCGTCGGTCACGGTGACGGCAATAATGCCGCTCTTGAGATCTTCATTTAGAACCGTGCTATTTGCCAGTTGCGTCCGCGCCGTTTGCATCAACCGCGCACGGTAAATCTTTTTCAGGTCGAACCGCTCAATCATTCGATCGCCCAGCGAGCGGCTCTTTAGAAGATCAATCCACAGCGCCCCGGAACGGTTCGTACTCACAAGACCACTGAGGCCGCCAGCGTCCATGTCCGCACCCAAACGTTCGAGGGCAGAATAGGAAGGCGACTCGGGAGGCATCAACCGCATCGTGGATTCGAACCGACGAGACAGCGAAAAGGCCAGAATCGTTGCCGCGACCGCTCCGAAAACAATCGCACGCGCGACAGTACCGCGCCCTCGCCACAGAAGACGCAACACAGCCACGCTTCGCGGAACTGGCAATGTCTCAGCATCTCCCCGCCCACGACTCGCCGGCAGCCTGACTGTGTAGACTGACTCGGGCGTGATTTCCAGCCCCTCGAGCCTCATACGTGTCACCGTCGCAGCCCCCCTGAGAATTATTTCCGCGACTCCACGCTTGAAGATCACGGCGAATAACGATCAGTCACCAACTTGACAGACGGACTGACTGCTGACCGCAACATTCGTTCCGCAAATTGAAGATTTGCGAGAGGGATAATCCATTTTGGAACACGGGACGCGGAAAGCTATGACACTTGCTGCGCGGCGAAGAACGGGTGGCCCATTCTAAATTTCGCGTTCTTTGCGAAATTTAGAGTGGGGACGTTATATAAGGAGCGAATCTGGGTGGCTGTAGATGATCAAGAGGTTGTACCCGGTTCGGAGCGGCTGATGGGTGGCTGGTATTGAAGGCTACCATGAGGACGCTCGTGGTTGTAGTAGTGGGTCCAGGGGGCGAGGGAGAGGTTGCGTTGATTGGAGTCGGGCC
>DASYGR010000321.1:0-17006 GCA_035999525.1 Terriglobales bacterium | reverse complement strand
GTTGGCGCTCTGGTCCTGCGAAAGCGACTGGCACGATTATCGGCACCCGGTTTCGGTTAGCGTGGTCTGATGAGTGCCATCTCGAAGCAAAAGTTGGGGCACGTAAGGTCTGTCCTCGCATTTCCCCGTGCACCTCCCATCTAGGATCAGGGACAGCCAGCTTGTTGTCGGCCGACACCCACCTCCGCAAGACATAACTTCCAACATACGTGCAAGCAAACACTGTGAGACCACCTGGTATTTGAAAGGAAAGCTCCTGAGGTTCACTTGAGCTACGGAAGCTGACGAAAAACACTTGCGAGTGAATCAAGAACAGCACAGTTGCAATGATTGGATAGGACCAGGGCCGCAAGTCTCTCCATATTGCCCGACAGACTGCTGTGGTAAATAGGTACCCTGTGCTGAAGGCAAAGACTCCTATCGCGGTTACGGCGAACAACAGCTCTTTACCAATGCCGCGCGTTTTGTCGTACCCAGCAACCAAGAACCATCCTAGTCCAATCAAGAACACTGCGGACAGCGTCTCAAGCAACCAGATTGTCAGCCGTTTTCCGATCAGCATAGATCCGCCTCTCTTCCAGTTGCGCCGCATTCGCCCGAGAAGCGATGAGCGCAAGAACCTTCGGCACGGATGTGCCTCAGGATGACGTCAACTTTCTCTGATTACGTAGCGACGCGATTCATTACTCACTGATTTTTCAGGGCAAGAGTTCGCTCTTGCGGGGACATTTGATTCCACATGATCTGCACGTCCCGATCCAGGCGCGTGTTTCGCGGATCTTCGTGCAACGCGCGGGCGAACCAGCGATAGGCGAGAGGCAAATCGCGACGCACGCAATGGCCCGTGGCGTACATGGTTGCAAGAGTGCTTTGCGCCTTGGAGTTGTTGTTATTCGCGGACGTGGTCAGATATTGCTGGGCGCGGGCGCAATTCGAAGCGACGCCGCCGGTCCCATATAAATATTTTTGACCTTCAAGAAACATACTGTCTCCGGCTGGATTCGGAGTATTAGGCACTGCTGCCGGGGGTTTAGGTGATCGAACACGCGAAGCTAAAGGCGTGGAAGATTCGGCCTTTACTGCTTCAGTCGCGCGGGCGGGAGCGGGTTTCTCTGCCGACGGTGAGGATGCAGCTTCAGGATTCTTTTCCTCGGCCGAATTATCGGTCGTGTCCGAAGTCTTGTCTTCCGGCGATGTGTTTCCCGGATTTTGCGCGCCAGAGGAAGTAGCAGCAGCTGAACTCTTTGTGGCAGTGTCGCTCGCCTCCGGCATGTCACCGACCCCAGTCTTCGGTTTTTCTGGTAGGCGCTGGGCCGCCACTGGCGGGGCCACTTCAGAGGGCATCACGCCAGTATTTTCTCCTGCCGACCCTGAAGCGTCTGTCGGGCTTGTGGAAGCTGATTGCGTCGCGGGATGCGAGGCCGACGAGGGCCATGGATACCCTGCCCTCCGCCAGTAAAATAGTCCGCCAGCGATAATCGCGAGCACTATCAGCGTGCCGACGACTTTACCCATCCGCCCCGGATGCGGTTCGTCTTCCAGCAAATATTCGACACGCCGATCGTCTCCGCCATCGGAAAGACCAAGAAACGATGGGCCGGTAACGGGGACCGGCGATCGTTGTCCATGAAACGGTTCCTGCGGAATAGATTCGTCTCGCAATTCCCGCGAATATCCCCGCGCGGGTTGCTGGGCTTGGATCTTTTGTGCGGCAGTCAATTCCGCGAGCAGTGGTTCGACAGGCATCGGCTCGGCGGGAGGCAAATCATGTTCCCGGAGGCGTTGCGAAATAATATTTCCCTCGGTGTTTACGTCCGCCTTACGGCCTTCCACCTGTTGTTCGGGATCGCGAGGGCGCAGAGCTGCGCCGCACATTCCGCAAAAGCGGAATTGGGGATTATTCTCGTAACCGCAGCGTGCGCAACGGACGTCCATCGAATCCAACATAGAATATCGGGAATTAGATGTCATTTTGGCGACTCCCGCACGCTAACTGTTCCACTCTGCTTTACACCTTCCCAAACGGCGTGTTAACCTCAATAACGTTACAATCGAAAATCGAAAATTGGACAGGAGTGCATTAGGTTAGTGCTAGCCAGAGAGCAAAAGCAATCATTGATTGACCAGTACGCCACGCATCCCACGGATACGGGCAGCCCAGAGGTTCAAATCGCTCTGTTGAGCGAACGTATTGGCCATTTGACGGAGCACTTCAAATCTCACCAGAAAGATCACGGCTCGCGCCGCGGTCTTCTCATGCTAGTCAGCAAGCGACGCCGCTTGCTCGATTATCTCAAGACATACGATTCCGACCGCTATAAAACCGTTGTCCAGAAACTCGGCCTTCGCAAGTAGTCGGCAGGTATCTTTCTGGTGGATAAGACGATTACCGCAAGGCAATCGGGCCATCCAGTTATTGTATCCAATGAGGATGTCCGGCGTTCGCCGTCAGAAATCTTGCCTCTGGAATTTGCTCAGTCCCCATGCAGCTTCCGAATCCGCACCCATGTGCCCTCCAGCCCAGAAGGATAATTAAAAATGAAACAAGAAGTATCAGTTGAACTTGCCGGCGGAAGACGCCTCTCATTTGAAACCGGAAAATTAGCCAAGCAGGCCCACGGTTCAGTCGTAGTACGAACCGGAGACAATGTCGTTCTAGCCACCGCCGTAGCGAACCCCGATCCACGAGAAGGCATAGACTTTTTCCCCTTAACGGTTGATTACCGTGAATACACTTACGCCGGCGGACGAATTCCGGGTGGGTTCATCAAGCGCGAAGGCCGCCCGAGCGAGCGCGAAATTCTAACCAGTCGGATGATTGACCGGCCGGTTCGTCCGCTCTTTCCCGATGGCTTTAAATGTGAAACTCAGGTGATTGCCTTTGTGCTCTCGGCCGATACCGAGAATGATCCCGATGTTTTGGGAATCAATGGCGCGTCCGCAGCACTCACGATCTCAGATATTCCTTTTAACGGCCCCATCGGCGCAGTGCGCGTCGGATTGGTCAACGGCGCATTCGTCGTGAATCCCACTTACAACGAAATGCGCGAGAGCCTGCTGAATATCATGGTGGTCGGCACGGCCGACGGCATCGTGATGATCGAATCGGGCGCGAAGGAAGTGAAAGAAGAAACCGTCGTGGACGCCATCGAGTTCGCTCACGCTGAGATCAAGAAAATCTGCGCTTCGATCAACGAACTAAAGGAAAAAGTAGGAAAGAAGAAGCGCGAAGTAACTCCTCCTGAGTTCGATCAGAGTTACTACGACAAATTGAAAAAGAAGATTGGCGCCGATCTCACCGACCGCCTCGACACCGAAAAACATCCGAAGGCCGAAAGCTACACGCTCATCAAGGACCTGAAGAAGGAATTGATGTCCGCGCTGCCCGAGGATGACGAAGAGGGCCGCGCGAAGTTGAAGACTTATTACGAAACCTTGCGCGAGCGTATATTCCGCGAGCAAGTGATCAAGGATAAGCGTCGTCCTGATGGCCGCGCTTTCGACAAGATTCGCGACATCTGGTGCGAGGTGGGAGTCCTGCCTCGAACCCACGGCTCTGCTGTTTTCACTCGTGGCGAAACCCAGGCGCTGGTAACCACTACGCTTGGTACAACCGACGACCGGCAACGATTGGAAGCGTTCGAAGGCGAAGCCAAGAAGCGCTTCATGCTTCACTATAACTTTCCGCCGTTCTCTGTTGGAGAGGTTGCATTTCTCCGCGGCGCGGGACGGCGTGAAATTGGCCACGGAGCGCTCGCCGAGCGCGCCCTTTCCGCGGCATTACCTACCGAAGAAAACTGGCCTTACGCCATGCGCGTGGTTTCCGATATTTTGGAATCCAACGGCTCTTCATCTATGGCAAGCGTCTGCGGTGCATCCCTCTCTTTGATGGACGCAGGCGTTCCCCTGAAATCTCCCGTCGCGGGAGTCGCAATGGGATTGGTGAAGGAAGGCGAAAACTACGCCATTCTCACCGACATCGCCGGAGCCGAAGATCATTACGGCGACATGGATTTCAAAGTCGCAGGAACAAAGGATGGTATTACCGCTCTGCAAATGGATATTAAGGTCGGCGGCATTACGTCGCAGATTATGCGTGAAGCCCTCTCTCAGGCGCAACGCGGACGCTTGTTCATCCTCGACAAAATGAATGAGGCCCTCGCCGGACATCGCGAAAAGGTTTCATCGTTTGCCCCGCGTATTTACACTCTGCAAATCCCGGTAGACAAAATTCGCGACGTGATTGGGCCCGGCGGCAAGATGATTCGCAGCATCATCGAGCAGACTGGCGTGAAGATTGACGTCGAAGATTCGGGCAAAGTCAATGTTGCGTCGAACGACGAGACTTCCGCCAACAAGGCGCTGGAAATTATCCGTAATCTCACAGCGACGGCGGAGATCGGCAAGACTTACTTGGGCACAGTCTCACGGCTGGCTGACTTCGGCGCATTTGTCGAAATCCTGCCGGGCACGGACGGGTTGCTGCACATCAGCGAAGTTGCGGAGCATCGCATTAAAGATGTTCGCGACGAATTAAAAGAAGGCGATCAGGTGCTGGTGAAAGTGCTCGCAGTGGAAGGCAATCGTATTCGTCTATCGCGCAAAGCGATTCTCAAAGAGCAGCGCGCGAAAATGGGCGGCGGTGAAGCGCCTCCAGACAACGGAGCGGAACCGACTAACGGCGATGCTCCAGCGCCGGCTTTGACCATCGAAGGTGGCGGCGACTTTGCCGACGATGAACCGAATTTCAATCGCGACGCAAGCGCTCGACCCGTCAGTAGCAGCACTGGGCCTTCAGGAGATCGCGACCGCGGTGGCGATCGTGGACGCGGTGGCCGGCCCGGAGGCGGCGGAAGAGGCCGAGGGCGTGGAGGACCAGGACGTGGAGGCCACGGTGGTGGCGGCGGACGCGGCGGCCACGGCGGTCCCAGACACTAGAGGGGTTGAGGCTTTTCGGGAAGGGTCCGTGACAAAAATCACGGACCCTTTTTTGCCATAGGCAGTGAGTGCGTTGATTTTACGGGGCGTGGGCTTGACTTGACGTCGACCGGAAAATAACTAAATGTCTAGTCGGTCTGAAGATTCCCCCATCCATGCAGCCTTGTGCGAGGCATTAAAAACGCGCGGACATTTGATCCTCTTCGCAGTGATCTTCGGGGAAATGTGCGTACCGCTGGCTGTCGCATTTGCCGGGCTCGCGAGAGATCATACTGGCCCTGCATGTTTATCCAAAACTCTGCGGAAGTGTTGAAGGCGGAAGCCAACCGGAGAGCCATATTCGCGGAGATGCCCGCCTTGCCGTTCAACACGCGCGACAGAGTGACGCGGCTCACCCGTAGATGAGCCGCAGCTCCTGAAACCGATACCCCACCGAGATACTCGCGAAGGACCAAACCCGGATGCGGTGGATTGCGCATGCGCATAAAACCTCCTCAGTGATAGTCCTGGTAATCAACGACAACCACATCTTCACCGTCAAACCTAAAAGTCAACCACCAGTTCCCGCTCACGCAAATCGCCCAATGATCCTTCAGAGTTCCGCTAAGGCGGTGCAGCTGCCACCCGGGGGCGTTCAAGTCAGTTGGATGTCTGGCATTGTCGAGGGCAAACAATTGCAGCCGCAGTTTGTCCGCGTGTTTGGCCTGTATTCCGGCTTTCGATCCGGTGCGGAAAAACCTCTCCAGGCCGCGGTGCCGGAAGCTTTTTACCACACGTAAAGTGTAGCGATACGCGCTACATATGTCAAGGTTTGAGCATCATGAGTAAGGTTGAAAACTCTATAGAAGCAAAAAATCGAAAAGAAAGAATAAGAAAAGCAATAAGTAGCAACACCGAGTTCTGACATTACTCAAGCTGATATTTCACTCGGAAGGCTTCCCAGAGACTTCGTGCTTCTTAAGCCAGGCGCCAGCTTGCTGTCGAGCAGCGACAACCTGAGCGTGAGACATTCGCGCCTCGAGGACGGTGACACGGTATTTGCTGGCTTGATCACCGCCGGCCTGCGCAATCACTGACCAGAAGAGGGCTCTGCCCAAATCTTGTGGTATGCCTCTTCCCGCCCAGTAATAAGCACCCAGCGTAGCTTGGGCAATCACGTGGCCTTGTTCGGCTGCCTGGGTGAACCATCGAACCGATTCTGCGTAGTCTTGTTGAACATCTTCGCCGGTCGCGTAGCGCGCGCCCAGATCGAATTGCGCATTGGGATCGCCATTAACGGCTAGTTGCCGCAACTTCTCAAGACTAGAAGTTTGTAAAATGGCTGATCCCTGAGTTTTTGCATCCTGTTGGGCAGAGGACTGACGCTGGGTTCTGGAACCGTTTCGGAATAACGTGCCGGATACTATCAGCCACAGCAAAACAGCAACAACCACAATTATTCCGAGAGCCACCGGCAGCCATTTGCGAAGCGGAGAGGAGGGAGCATCAATCAGCTTTTCGATCTGGGCCGGGATTCTAAATTGCGCGGGCAATTGTCCCGCTTGCAACGTTTGGGTGGGGCTCACAACAGCGGCAATCGTGGTTGCGGCCGGCGTGACCCTCGCATCCCCCACGTTCGCGCGCTCCGCTTCTTCGCGTTCCGTTTCTGAGCGTGCCGTTTCTGCGCGCTCCAGGGACACCCCTACCATATGCGCAAGGCGCTCGAGGGTTTTCTCTTCATTCGAACTAAAAGAGCGGGCATCCGGCGAAAATACCTCAAGAATACCCAGCACAGAATCGTTACGCCTCACCGGAGTCGCAAGGATTGACCGGATTCCCAACATGCGGCAGCCTTCCCTATCTACTCGCGAGTCGGTTTCCGCATCGTCGCAACGAAGCGTTTTTCCTTTGCGCACACATTCACCGGAAAAACCAGACCCAACCTGTAGCTTCGCGCCCAACCCCGGAGCATCCGAACCCGCGCGGGCCTGGCAGATCATCTCCTCCGCCGCAGAATTCCTGGCAAGAGCGATCGCTGCCCCCGATGCATGGGTAAGAGAAAGGGCGCGGGAGGCCAAAAGCTGCAAAGCCTTGCTGAGGTCGGCCCCTGTTAACTCTACTTCGCGCTTGACTGCCACCAGCGCACTTAAAACGGAAGAATAATCGGCTGGAACGAATAGGTCAGGCTCCTTGCTGGAGGCGGCAAGCGCAGCCCTGGTCTGCTCGGGCGATTGTCTCACCGATTCCCGCCTGACAGATTCGCGCCTGACAGACTCCCACCTCTCAGGACGAGATGATGTTGGTGTCCGCACGGGTCGCGGACCAAGCTCAGTGGGACCGACGTTTTCTGGCTCGCTCTCGCCCGAAGCCGCAGCATGAGTCGCGAGCCACTTCCTCAGTTGCTGCCGCGAAGCTTCGGATATCTCGGTAAAGTGAACGCCGTTGCGGCCGCGTTTATCCGACCAGATCACCACAGCCGGGGTAGAGACGAACCCATTGGTCTCCATCAAATCCAGCGACAGAGTGAGCATCGAGTTCGGCTTGAGAGGGATGGATGTTTGGATGCACCCCCCATCCTCGGTCAGGTCTAGAATTTCGATTACATCAAAACCCTTGTCGGCTAACGTGTTGGTCAAACCCGCGTGCGCCGGCAGATGCACTTTTTGACGCACCCTGCGGCGGCTATTCTTCAAAGTGGACTGCTGTTTGCGGCCGACTTCCACGGATTTGGCTCCGGAACTCTGCATAGCAGCTTAGCCCATCTTAACTCACGCTGGAAGATTGAAATATCCGGAAAGGTCTATGGCTGCATGCCCAACTGCCAGAATAGAAACGAATAAACATCGGTGCCCTCTTCAATTTGCTTGGTGACTGGCTTGCCGATTCCGTGCCCTGCTTTCGATTCTATCCGCAGAAGAATTGGCCGCTCCCGGCTGCGTCCATTGGCGGCTTCCGCCTGCAACAGCGCCGTCATTTTCTTGGCGTGCATCGGATCCACTCGCGTATCGGATTCCGCAGTCGTAAATAGAACAGACGGATATTCGGCGCCCGCCTTAACGCGGTGATATGGCGAATAGGCATAGAGCCAGTCAAATTGTTTGGCATCATCGGCCGTGCCATATTCCGGAATCCAAAGTTTTGCAATTTGAAAGTTCTGATATCGCAACATATCGAGCAGCGGAACCTGGCAAACCACGGCGTGAAACAGATCAGGACGCTGCGTAAATGCCGCCGCAACCAGCAAACCACCGTTCGATCCACCCTGAATCGCGAGATGATTCTTGTCCGTATATTTCGCCGAAATAAGATACTCAGCGGCGGCAATGAAATCGTCGAAAACATTTTGTTTTTTATCCAGCATGCCCGCGCGATGCCAATCTTCACCAAACTCCGATCCTCCGCGCAGATTTGCGACGGCATACACTCCGCCGTGTTCCAGCCATAAATAGCGGCCCCCGGAAAAGCTGGGAGTCAGACTCTGATTGAACCCTCCATACCCGGTCAGCAGCGTGGGATTTTTTCCGGTGAGCTGAATACCTTTTTTGTAAAAGACAAACATGGGAATCTGCGTTCCATCTTTCGAGGGGTACCAGACTTGCTTCACTTCATAAGCGGACGGGTCAATCCCAGACGCTTCGACTTTGTCCCAAAGCGAGGTTTCGCGGGATGAAAGATTCAGCTGATAAATTGAAGGCGGAACGGTGAACGATTGAAACGTAAAAAACGCCTCGTCGTGATTCCATTTGCCGCCGAGTCCGGAAACACTGCCGATCGCGGGGAGCTGGATTTCTCCTGCGAATTTTCCGGTCAGTTCAAACATTCTCAACCGGGAGCTGACTTTTTCCTGATAAACCGTAAACAATCTGCGGCCGAGAATTGCAAAGTTCTGAAATACGGATTCGTTCTGAGGAATGATCTCTTTCCAGTTTTCGCGTTTCGGATTCGTCAACTCAACTGAAAAAAGCCTGAAGCGAGGCGCGTCTTCGTTCGTTAGGATGTACAGCTTGCCTTGAAATATTTCGCCGTTGTAAGAGAAATCCTTGCCTGTCGTCACCTCTACGGGAGCAGTCCCCGCTTGTAAATCTTGAACATAGAGATCGGTTCTGGTCCATCCTTTTGCGACTGAAATGAGCAGCCAGCGGTCATCATCGTCGGCTAACTGCGCTCCAGGCACTTCTTGCGCGCCGAGATGCTCTCCGAAGATCAGTGAATCTTTTGCCGGATCGCTTCCCATCGCGTGATAGAAAAGTTTGATGTGGTAGACCTCCTGGCCGGCAGGAACATCCCCTTTTTTGGGAGTGCGCCCATAGTAGAAACCAGAGTTGTCTTTCTTCCATGTAACGTTCGCATAGCGGGCCCGGTCAATCGTATCCGGCAGCAACTTTCCGGTTGCGGTCTCGATGATGTGGAGTGTGCTCTCCTCCGAGCCGCTGGAAGATAGACCGTACGCCAGATATTTCCCATCTTCTGAAGGAGCCCACCAGTCGAGCGCCACCGTGCCATCCGCCGCCATTTGGTTCACATCCACCAGAGCGCGGTCGTTACCTTGAAGACCTTCACGGACGAACAGAATTGAGTGATTCTGACTTCCCTCGCGCCGGTTATAAAAATAATATCGGCCCGCGACCTGCGGGGCACCCAAGGTTCCAATCGAAAGCAGCTTGGTAAGGCGCTGCCGAATTTGTTCTCGACCGGGCAACGCATCGAGGATTCCGCGCGTATAGGCAAGTTCCTGACGATCGAAATCCTGTGTCTCGGGACTGTTCGCATCCTCGAGCCAGCGGTAGGGATCGGTAATTTTATGGCCGTGAATATTTTCTTCCACAGTATCTTTCTTTGCCACGGGAGGACCGTCAGATACGGATTGAGTCCACCCCGTCGCGGCTAACACCACAAGCAAAACCATACTAGAGGACAAGCGAAACCGGCCTGACATGAGCACCTCAGCCGCCTAGAGTAACTCCGGGATGGATGATATTATGAATGGCGGACATTGAGAAACGCGTGTCCGTCCACACTCCTCAGTAGCTCAATGGCAGAGCATCCGGCTGTTAACCGGAGGGTTGTAGGTTCGAGTCCTACCTGAGGAGCCATTTTTTTCTTGAGTTTGCCGGATTCCTGCGTGCCCGCTGCTGACTGTGCCATTCTTGTGCCTCCTCGGAGTCAAAAATTGATTACTTACGACCCATTGGCAGGGCTCAGCCCGTGGGATCTAAACGATGGGCGCGCCCGGGGATTGACTTTCAAGACTTAATTTTCAACTCTGAATCGCGACCGACGTTGCGAATAGGATGCCGGAGGCGTTAATCAAATACTGTTCATCGCTAAGTTTTTCCAGCAATTCGGGTCACGGTAGATTTCCCGGTCGGTCTTTTGCAACTAGGCCAACTCAGGGGCAAGTTTGATTACACCACCGGCCATACGCCTAGCCAGTGGCAGGTCACCTCTTCTGAATCGCCTCGACCTCTTTTCCTAAAGCAGCAGGAAACGGCTCACCTAATTTAGTTCGTGTCGCTAGTGGAGTCGGCAAGCCGGCACGGAGCAGAGTCTTCACTTGTGACCAAACTTGGGGGTCACACTCAATTTCGATATGGCTCTTGGTGAAAAAACGGGCATACCAGGAAAAATCACGACAAGCTTTAGGCTCCTCTTTTTTATATTCCGATCGGAAATTGCCTAGAATCGTTGTGCGCGACGGATCCGCGGCGGTGATTCTTGAGGTGCCGTGAATCAGTCCGCTCGTTTGATAGAAGTTTGCAGCTTGAAGAACATTGGGAGGAATCACCCGATCGTTTTGAAAGGGTTTTGTAACGCTATCCACTTGTACCGTCAGGATGACGGGGATTCCCTCTCTCGCAAGTTTTCTGGACAGGCTGACTACCGCTGAAGCGCCCCAACTGTGCCCGAACAAAAATATGCGCGCACCGCACTTCTGGGAGTCCGATAACTCACCACGTACAGTCCCACCCAGCCGGGTGAGGATCGTTGAATAAGCCTCACCAACCTTATTGTTCTCGAACAGGCCGAAATAACTTTGCTCCGGATATTCCTGACGCAGATCCCGGATCAGCTGAACCTCAGGGTGGTGGGGCTCGTCGTGGGGGACAAAGCCTCCCAAAAAACCCATCACTATTACCGGGGACGGAGTCTGGCTCGACGGCAAAACAGCTATTGGTCTCGGCGAAGCTTTACAGCCATCACTTACCGCGTACCCTGGCAGAACAATCACACACATGCACATTAGCGTGGCCAACCAGTACGCGGCCGCCCGTATAGTGACGACCGAGGTTAGGTCATGTGCGCTAAGAACATCTCTAAATCCGAACCTCTTACAAAGGATTGCTTTCACGATGCGCCGATTATAGATTGCTCCGAATTTGTCCGAGACACCATACCACGAATGTGGGGATCGGATGTCGCGGCGAAGAGGGCCGTGACCGGGCAAAATGCCCCCTCCGCCGCAGCCCCGAAGCGAGATCATGCGACCTTTGCGGAGTTTTTCCAGCAACCCAGAAGTGTACGATGTATGCGTGTTAATTTTTTCGGGGCGAGGTATGAATATGAAGTTCGACAGAACCATTCTTCTGGTCCTGGTGCTAACGGTCACGATGCTGACGGCCGCCGCCATCGCGGCCGGAGCCGAACAAGCGGCGCCCTCTGCATCGGCGGGACCGGGCGACGCTGAATCCAGTACGACAATTCGAGGATGCCTCAGCCATTCCCGTGGAAACTACATCGTGGTAGAGGACAAGACGGGAATGGTATACGCGCTTAAGGGAGTCGGAAACAAGCTCGACGGCCAGCTCGGTCACGAAGTCTCGGTCACCGGAAGACTTCGGCCGGGTACAATGAAAACTGGCGTGAGATCTGCGAAGGAAGGAAGCAATCCTACCGATACGGTTCACGGCGTGGATGGAACTCCTTTTCAAGTGAATGACGTGCGCCGGGACGTCCAGACCCTTTCCTCACATTGCAAAGCCGCCGACGCGCAGTGATAACTTAACGGGATGCCCCGCAATCAGGAAATCGAGATAAAGTTTTCGATTCAAGACATTCGAGAATTGCAACGGCGTCTCCGGAAATCGAAATTTCGCCTTGTCACTCCACGCACCCACGAAATAAATACTCTGTACGATTTGGACGGACAGCCTCTTAGAAAACACGGTGAACTGTTACGCCTGCGCGAATACGGGTCGGAATGGACGCTGACTTTTAAAGCGAAGGGTAAGACCGGCCGCCACAAGACCCGCATTGAGCTAGAAACAAAAGTCGCCGACGGCAAGAAAATGGAATCCATATTGCTCGCCCTCGGATTCACGCCATCGTTCCGTTACGAAAAATTCCGCGCCGAATGGAGCGATGGCAAAGGGCATGTCGTCCTCGACGAAACGCCCATCGGCAACTTCGGCGAAATCGAAGGAAAATCACGCTGGATTGATCAAACCGCCCGCCTGCTTGAAATCCCTACCGGGAGTTACATTAAACAAAGTTATACAGAATTGTTTTACGCCTGGAAGAAGCGATCGCGAAGTTCGGCGAAAGAGATGACTTTCAAAGCAATCGGTCCGCGCAAGAGAATCTAACCTTCACCGCACCAAACTAACCAACAACTCTTCCCGTTGTAACACTTTCCCTGCATGGTAATCTCAGCTTGCTCTGGATTTTCTGCTACCACGACGAGTGGCAGTGCAGAACGACAACTTCCGGCGAGTCTTGCGCACGGTGGAAGCGCTCTCGGACCTTGGCCCGGCCATGACGTCCGAGCGCGAGTTTCCGCAAACGGCGCGTGTCATGCTGTCCGCAATTTTGCAAGCTGGCGGCGCCAGGGAAGCCGTTCTCTTCACTTTTACTGACAAGCCTTCCCTGCTCACATCCATCGCTTCGGATGGGTTCGCGCTGATGCCCGAACCCGCGATAATCCCACTTCTGCCGAAGCATGTTCATGCCTTAAGCACGGCACGCGGTCCAGTGGCCTTGAGTAGCGGATCGTCCGAAAATTTTCTGAGTTCGAATGGCAACGTTGCTCCCGAACTGTTCCGCTGTCTCGCTCCTCTAAAGGTGGCCGGCAAATTGGTAGGCGTCGTCGCCCTGGGACGCCGCGAAGGTGACTCGATGTACGACGAGGACGATCTTCAGTCTCTTGCACTGCTCTGTCATTACGTCGCGCTCGCCATTCATAACAATTCCCTCAGTCAGACGCTCGCCCAGCGGGTCTCCGAAAATCTTCGGTTGATGGCTTCGTTGAGTGGCTTTTATGACAGCGCGCTCGAATCTTTCGCCGCCGCCATTGACGTAAAGCACGTCAACATTCATGGACACTCTTTGCGTGTAGGACGTTACGCCGCCGCCATTGGCGAAGCCATGGACATGCCTGCGAACGACGCAGCAGCCCTGCGTTCAGCGGGATATTTGCACGATATCGGCAAGGTCGCGGTTGATAAGCGCCTATTCGCCAAAGCAACCTCGCTCGATCCTGAGGAATTTCGCGAAATGGCCGATCACACCATCGTGGGCCATCAGATTGTCAGCGGAGTCCAATTTCCGTGGCCGCGCATTGCGGAAATTGTGCGTTGGCATCATGAGCGCGCCGATGGTTCCGGATATCCCGACGGCCTCGTCGGAGAAGACGTAGCCATGCCCGTGCGCATTATCGGCCTGGCAGACACGTTTGATGCCATGACCAGCGAGCGCCCTTATCGCGAACGCATCTCATTCGGAAGCACGCTGAACGAGATTGTTCGCCTGACTCCGCAGAAGTTTGACCCTGCTGCTGTCCAGGGCTTGCTGCTGCAAGTCCGGCGCGACGCCGTAGGCAGCAATCGCACTCCTTTCCTCGAAGCGCACATGTCCGAAAACATTGCCGCCACCGACATTGACCATCTTGCCGCCACTCTGCAGCACAAAGTCAGCCATGGCCGACTATTTCTTACATAGTCGCTTGGGCACGGATCGCCCTATCCGATTCGTAACCTTTTAGTAAGCAACTTTTTTCTCGAAATGGGTTCATAATCTGGGGAAGCATTTCCGCCTTCCCAAACAAATGCGCCTGTCACGCAAACAACAAGCTTTTTCCGCCGCCCTGCTGTTGCTCACGGCCTGTCTCCCATTTGCCCTCGGCCGGAAGAAGAACATCCCCGCCGCCGGGCAAATGGACGAACACAAGCGCGTCGTTCATGCGTTGAACCGCCTAACTTTTGGGCCAAGGCCCGGAGACATCGAACGTGTCAACGCCATTGGGCTGGACAAATGGATTGACGAGCAACTTCATCCTGAAAAAATTGACGACAGCGCTTTGGACGCTCGCCTCGCCCAGTTCCCCACGCTCCAGATGAGCACCGAACAAATCGTCGAGAACTTTCCTCCGCCGGAAATTATTCGTGCCATTGCAAACGGCAAAGCGTCAATGCCGTCTGATCGTGTTCAGCATGCGATTTACGAGGCTCAACTGGAACGCTTCCAGGAGAAACAGGAGCGTAAGCAACAAGTCGTTCCTGCCAGCGCCAACACGAACAACATGGCCGAAGCCACCAATGGCCAGGCTCTCACCGATGAAGAGATCGCCCGCCGCAATGACGATCGCCTCGCCAATCTGAACGTGGATAGCATTCTCAGCACGCCTTCCGATCAGCGCGTAAAAGCCATTCTAGCGATGCCTGCGGAAGATCAAATTGCACTCGTCACGTCTTTGAAAGGCCCGAAACGCAATGAATTAATGGAAGGCCTGAATCCCCGCGATCGCGAGACTGTGATTGCCCTTAACTATCCCATGCAGGCGGTTGACCAGGAGCTTATCGAAGCCAAGCTGATTCGCGCTATCTACAGCGATCGCCAGTTGCAGGAAGTCATGACGGATTTCTGGATGAATCACTTCAACGTATTCATCGGCAAGGAAGCGGATCGCTATCTGATGACGAGCTACGAGCGGGATGTGATTCGTCCGCGTGCGTTGGGTAAGTTTGAGGACCTGCTGGTCGCCACTGCCCACAGTCCTGCCATGCTTTTTTATCTGGATAACTGGTTAAGTGAAGGACCGAACTCCGATGCTGCGAATGGCGCTGGAAGACGCTTCAACGATAACTGGAGAAGGCGCGCCAAACACAGCGGTCCGGTAAAGCAAGCGAAAGGGAAACGAAACGGCCTGAACGAAAATTATGGCCGCGAAATCATGGAGCTTCAAACCCTGGGAGTAAATGGCGGCTACACGCAAAAAGATGTCACCGAAGTTGCTCGAGTGCTGACCGGTTGGACATTGAAACCGCCAAAAGACGGCCGCGGCTTCACCTTCGATGAGCGCAAGCACGAACCCGGAGACAAGACTGTACTTGGCCATCGCATCAAGCCCAACGGAGAAAAAGAAGGACTCGAAGTGCTGCATTTGCTCGCGCACCATCCTTCTACCGCGAAATTTGTTTGCAACAAACTGGCAATGAGATTTGTTTCTGACAATCCCCCGCCAGCCTTGGTGGATCGAATGGCGCAAACATTCTTAAAAAAGGACGGCGACATTCGCGAAGTGCTCAAGACCATGCTTCACTCGCCTGAGTTTTGGTCGCCGGACGCTTACCGGGCCAAGGTCAAGACGCCGCTCGAATTTGTAATCTCAGCAGCCCGCGCCTCTGGCGCTCAGGTTGACAATGCTGCACCCCTTGCCCACCAGCTCCAAGTCATGGGCATGCCACTCTACGGAATGCAGCCTCCCACGGGCTATTCGATGAAGGCCGATGCCTGGGTAAACTCGTCGGCGTTGTTGGGACGCATGAATTTCGCGCTCGCCCTCACCAACGGAAAATTCAAAGGCGCGCAAGTAGACACGGACGAAATATTAGGGCCGAATCCGCCGCTCGATCCGCTTCAGGCGCAAGCTATTCTCGAAAACAGTTTTCTCGCCGGCGATGTCTCGAAGCAGACCCACGACACAATTGCCGCGCGTCTGCCCGATCCAAAAATTGCGCAGCGCAAGTTGGATGACCCCGCGCATCCGCCGAATGTAAAAGTAATCGAAGGATTAATTTTGGGATCTCCAGAGTTTCAGAGGAGATAAGACGCTACTGGCTTCTGGCTCCTAGCTAAAAAGGCACTGCCAGAAGAAGTAGCTACAAGCTAGCAGGCAGGAGCGTACTTATGTCAATCACTCGTCGCGTATTCCTTCGCAATAGTGCTGTCGCCGTAGTCGGCACTGCTGTCGTTCCCGCATTTCTTACTCGTGCCGCTTATGCCGCCGAATCGCTCGGCATCAAGAACAAGCGGCTGGTCGTGATCTTCCAGCGGGGCGCTGCTGACGGACTGAATATCGTGGTCCCTCATGCCGAGCAGGCCTATTATGCGATGCGGCCATCCATCAATATTCCGCGCAATGCGGTCATTGATCTCGACGGATTTTTCGGGCTGCATCCTTCCCTTTCGCCGTTCGAGCCTCTGTGGAATCAGCGCCAGTTGGCGATCGTTCACGCGGCCGGATCGCCTGATCCTTCGCGCTCGCATTTCGACGCGCAAGACTTCATGGAGTCCGGCACGCCCGGAGTCAAGGCGACCGACGATGGCTGGCTGAACCGCACCTTGCGGTCGCTTCCCGACACCGACGCGAACTCGGCTTTCCGTGCCATTGCGATGGGGCCGTCGCTGCCGCGCATACTTTCCGGAAGCGAGCCCGCCGTGGCATTGAACGACATCAACGATTTCGGCGTGGGCGGACGCAACCCAAACGCCATGCCGATTTCGAACACTTTCGAGGCGATGTACGATCAGTCGGTAGATTCAGTGCTTCACGGCACCGGGCAGGAAACCTTCGAGGCAGTGAAGATGTTGAAGGCAGCTGATCCTTCAAAATACACTCCCGCTGCCGCCGCCAATTATCCTAAAGGACGTTTTGGCGACAGCCTCAAACAACTTGCTCAATTGATCAAGGCCAACCTCGGCGTACAAGTTGCGTTCGCCGACATTGGCGGATGGGACCACCACGTCAACGAAGGCAGCACGCAAGGTCAGATCGCCAGTGTGTTGCGCGAATTTTCGCAATCGCTCGCGGCTTTCTGGATTGACCTCGGCGATCTCGGGGAAGACACAGTAGTCGTAACCATGTCCGAGTTCGG
>DASYGR010000275.1:0-9814 GCA_035999525.1 Terriglobales bacterium | reverse complement strand
TATATTTCGCCGGATTTTCATGCCGCTCTGGAATCAACGGAAGTGGAATGGCGCAAATGCATTGATGTGGCGCTCATGGGGACGCACTACTTCACCAAAGCCGTTTTGCCTTACATGCTGGCCCGGGAAAAGGGCTCCATCGTGAACGTCGCCTCCATTCAGGCGATGGAAGGCATGATGACCTCCGCCGCCTACACCGCAACCAAAGCGGCGCTGCTCGGCTATACCCTGAGCGTCTGTTACGACTATGGACTGCACAACATTCGCGTCAATTCCCTCTGTCCCGGCCCGATTCAGACGCGCATCTCCGCGGGAATAGCGGATTCATTTCGTCAATGGCAATGCGATCAAACCACTCTTGGCCGGGTCGGCCAGCCAAGAGAAGTTGCATGCGCCGCACTGTTTCTCGCATCCGATGAATCGTCTTACGTGACGGGCGTTACGCTTCCCGTAGACGGAGGCTGGACCGCCAGCGCCGCGAGAAAACGCGGCTAATGTATCGGCGGATTCCCGGTGGACCTAAGATTGCGCCGTCGCGAATCACGCATTCATTTCCGCCCCCTCGGAGGACTCTCGGATGAGACTTTCCCACTTTCTGCCCATTCTCACAGTGGCTATAGCGATTACTCCAGCGGTTCCGCAAAATCGCACCGCAACTCTCACCCTCGATTTCACAAAGGACCTCGGCCCCATCCAGATGGACCATATCTCTCTCGGTCAGGGAGGCTTGTCCCCGGACCCGATGTGGGATAACCGCATCGGGGAGATCCGTGCGCTTCATCCCCATTTGATTCGCCTGTTTGTACAGGAGTACTTCGATGTAATGCCGGCTTTGGGGAAATATCACTTTGCGACACTCGATCGTTCTGTCGATGAGATTGTCCAGGCCGGTGCGATTCCGCTGATGACGATCGCCATTCGCCCCAAAGTGCTCTATCCGAAAATCGATCAGGATATCGTTGACCCGACGAACTATGGAGAGTGGGAAACCCTGATCTCCGCGATGGTCAATCACTATAAGCAACGTGGACTGGAGGGAATCTACTGGGAGGTTGGAAACGAAGGCGACATAGGCGAATCAGGCGGTTCGCCTTATCACTTCACGCCGGAAAACTATGTGCGTTATTACGAGCACACGGTTGCGGCGATTCTGCGTGCCGACCCGGGTGCACATATAGGTGGCCCCGCAATTGCCAATTACAGGTCACCGATCTTACCGGCACTGCTCGACGCTGCCGACAGCAAAAAGATTCCGCTCAGCTTCATTTCATGGCACATCTACAACAGCGATCCCAAGGCCGTTCAGGCAACAATCGAATATCAGAAAGACCAGCTTGCCAAACACCCGTCGCTTCATCCTGAGACGATCCTCGATGAATGGAACATGGCCCTTACAGTGCCGCCAAAAGACCCGCGCATTCAGCCGGCCTATGTAGCGGAAACTGCCTGGCGCATGAAGCAGTCCGGCCTGAATTACTCGTGTTTCTACCACATTCGCGACTATCATGTGGATCGCGGCAACTTTGCGAGCTTCATGTCGCCAGGCGGTGCATCCTTCATGGCCAGTTGGTGGAACCGCATGCCGCAATACTCAGGACTGTTCGATTATCAAAATGTCATGCGGCCGGATTACTTTACATTCGAGTTGCTCGCTCGCGTTACCGGAGATCGTCTTCAGGCGACCAGTGACGATGATTCAGTCCATGCTTTTCTCGCCTACGATCAAATTTACAAATATTACAGCCTGATGTTCTGGAACTTCTCAGCATCCCCGGTCACCGTGAAGATAGACGCCCGCGCTCTTCCAGGCGCGCTTACGGTCCATCGCCGCATGCTGGATGCCGAGACTCCGTTAGAAGATGAAAATGCGCGCCTTCGTCCACTAGACGACACGTCGCTCACGCAAGGTGCCGCCCCTGTCGAAATCACCCTCGAACCGTATGGAGTCCAGTTCTGGTCACTGGAGCCGCTCCACTGGAGAGCTGAACTCACTGGCCGAGAGCCGAGACACCTCCAACCGCACAAGTGAATTTCGACACGAGACCGGTTCCCCACCCGGAGATCGACTCGACCGCAACTGATAGTGATCGGGAAATGATTATTGGCAGAATTGAGGACGAATCGAATGAAATCGAATCGAGTAATAAACCTTAAATAATAGGGCCCAGCAGGTGGGCTCTCACCTCACAAAACACCATACTTTGCAAACACATCTTTCAAGTATGCACCGCCCATCAGTTCCGTGCGGCTTCCATTTTCCTTGGCGACCTTCTCCGTAGCCAATTGAATGACGTTTGGCAAAACTTCCGCTGGAACTGCAATCACGCCGTCATAGTCGGCTACGATCAGGTCACCGGGACAAATCCGCGTTCCTGCGCAATCAACCGGCACGTTGTAATCGATAATTGTGCCCCTCCCTTTTGAGTCGACAGGCTTGATGCCTCGTGCAAATACGGGAAACCCCATACCTTGAATCTTTTTAACATCGCGAACGAGACCGTCAATCACCGCTCCCCTGGCGCCGCGCGCCCGCGCAGCGGTGGATAGCAATTCGCCCCAGGGGGCGTTCTGCAACGATCCTGCCGTCGAAGCGACAACCACTTCACCGGGAAGAATCGAGTCGATCGCCTCGATCTCCGTGGCATAAGGAGCAGGCGGAATATGATAGACATCCGCATAGGCCAGTGTCCGCGCCCAACCCGCAAACCGGTCGTCGGCCGAGAGCGGCCGAATGAACTCTCGGAGCGCTTGGTTTCTATACCCCAGCTCGTCAAGTGCATCGGAGATTACAGCAGTGTAAAGCTGTTCTTCTATCCGCTTGAACAACAATAGATCTGCTTCAGTGGCAGGGGTCCTTGACGGGCGACTCGATTCGGTAAGCATGGATTGATAGTAATGAAAAAAGACAAACAGAATAGGTTGGGATGCAATCAAGAAATGCTGAACTGTCCGATAGCGTGGACGCTTCCGGAATGCCAGGCAACTCCTGTAGCCGCCATGCGGTTTCCACCGCGTCCCCTAAGACGTCGCCCCGACCTCGATGCTTCCCTCCTGAACAACCGGGTGAGCCCGATCAATGTGCAACTGGCGCACTTCTGCAACTACGCCGATTTGTCGTGACAATGCAGCAGCGGTACTCATCACTTGCGCAGCTCTTGCAGGGATATTTTCGAGTTGAGCCTTCGTGCCTGATATGCTGATCGCCGCTACTATTTCTCCAGCGCTATTGCGAACCGGAGCCCCGATGCAGCGTACGCCGATCTCTTCTTCTTCATCGTCGATGGCATAGCCCAACTTCTGCACATTCTCGCAGGCCAGCCGAAGCGCCCGGCGCGAGGCTATCGTGTTCTCGTTGTGCCGCATCAGCCCTTGCTTGCTGATCAATTCATCCAGCGCGTTTGAGGGAAGTTCCGAGATAAGCGACTTTCCCACGGCCGTGCAGTGAAGCCCCATCCGCTTTCCAACCCAGGTGGCGAGATGAGGCGCTCCCGGTGCCTCGATCCTGTCAATCAGCACTGCTTCCCCATCCTCCATCACCGCCAGGTGGACGGTGAGCCCTGTGTCTACCATGAGCTGGCGAAGATTGGGCGCCACTTGAGTGCGAAGGCTGGTTCCACCAAGCGCCAAATTTGCCAGCGCTTGCAATCGAAAGCCGAGGCAATATCGGCCTGTCTTTTCGCATCGTTGAACGTAGCCTGTGCGCTGATAGGTCAGCAGAAGAGCGTGGCCGGTGCTCCGGGGAAGTTGCAGCTTACGCGTCAACTGCGAAAGTGTGACGCCACGGCGGGATTGGGCCAGGAACTCTAATATCAGCAGCCCCCTTTCCAGCGCCGGTACTGATTGCGTTTTGGGTCCGGACCAAGAGTTCATGCGGAATATTAGCATGGCACCGAATTTTCAGAACACGAATAAAAAGCGAAACTATCCAGCTAATTGGACAAAATGGCTCCAGATTCAAGGAGGTCGCCCCCGTAACCTGGTTCAACGGTCAGTCTGAAATCTCTCTCGTTTCTACTTTTTCAGAAAGCCAAGTCGCATTCTTCACGAGAAACTGCCCCGTCCGAATCTTGAATCGCAACCTCGAATCGAAACCTCTCGACCACCCACTCATTTTGGATTCAAGCTTCTAAGATAATTCGCAAGCTCCTGATGGGTCTGCGGCCGATCCCATAGAAACTTCTGGGGAAACTGGCCGGTCAGTTTGTACGGCGCCGGAGCAGGCGGCACCCATTGGGCCATATCCTCTTTTTTAATGACATAGTCACCAATTCTGTACCCATACATATCCAGATGCCGGATCCCGAGTCGGAGAGCGGCTTCGCAAATCATCCGAATCTCGCTGGCGGTCGGGTACTGGGCCGCTCCGGGCGTGCGCTCCTCGGGTTCGTTCGCGACCCAGAACGTATAAATGATCTGCTTTTTGTCACCAATCATCTTGCGGATCGTCGTCAGTGCCTCGACCGTTTTTTGGGCAGCTTTGGCGCCAGAATCGGGCGATGAATCCCAGCTCGTTGTCGTGTAGCCGCCCACCGCATCGAAGTAGTGCGCCACCTTTGAAAAATCCAGCCCATGGCTTCTTTGCCGTTCTGGATTCACAATGTTGGGAAAGTAATCCTCAAGATAAATTTCATGCTGCGGGTTTTGATCAACTGCACGGATGTATGCGACTGTCTCCCGCGCCCAATCCTGCCACCATCCTGCTCGTGCCTTGCACCACTCATCCCATCTGGGATCTCCAGGCTTACGCGGCAGAGGCGCGCCGAATGTGCGCCGTTCATATGCGCCGTAGGAGATTTCTCCCGTGCCGCCGGCCTCAAATGAATCATCAAAAACATAGCCGGCCATGGCCGGATCATGACCATACGCGTGTGCGAGTTTTTGCAGATAGCCTTTCCACTCGGTCGAGCGCCACTCCGGATTGAATACATCAAAGGACTCGAGTTGATGACCCGCTGAATCCACTTGCATGAACTCCGGGTGGCGAGGCAGGGAGTTTGCGGTTGGCTGCCACACGAAAAGATATGCATGAAGCCCTGCCTGATTAGCCAAATGCATGGCTTCCCTGGTATCCGAGATGCGCGTGCCTACAGCGGAAACATCCAGACCCCAGCCCAGCAGCACATCGGTAAAACCGAGATTCTTCATGGTGACGAAGTCGCCTTGCCAGTCCACCCTGGGGGCTGAATTGAGCCAGTACCATGCACTAATGCGTTCCTTTGGAGATTGAGCGTAGCCGCTTATGGCTGCGCAGAGCAGTATGACAACGGATGTGATCCTCTTGTACACGTCGCGTCCTCCGGGATGTCGCACATCTATTTATGACCCATCCGAATGGCTGCGCTCGCCAACCATTCCTCGTGTCGTACCGCAATATCCAACCCGCTGTACATTTTTCGCGTTCTGAATACCGGGGGCGCTTTTCGCCGGCTGCACGCAACCCTCATACTTGATTTCGAAAACGAATTCGTGAGAATTTCTTCCGGGCGCTTCCTGCGCAGCATTTTTCCCTGGCGCGCCCGTGGCTTTCCGATCTCCAATTCCGCAGAGGACGCAGAAAATGTCCTTCATCGACTGGGTCATTCTCGTACTTTACTGCGTCGGGATTCTGTTCCTTGCATGGAGCTTTCATTCCAGGGCCAGTCGCGGAATCGAGCAGTTCTTCATTGCCGATCGCAATCTCCCCTGGTGGGTCATCGGATTTGCCGACGTGGCCGGCTACACGGGCGGTGGTCAAACCTTTGTCATGGTCATCTTCCTCTCCGGGTTCGCCGGATTGTGGCTCATGGCATGGGTCAGCTGGATCATCTGGATGCCCTTGGTCGCAATCATCTGGGCCCCCATGTGGAGGCGCCTTGGTGTCGTCACGACCGGCGAGTTCATTGAGAAGAGATATGCAGGACGAAGAGCCGAGGCCTATCGGCATGTATATGCGCTCTATGCGTGCTTTGTCTGGGGCGTTACTTCGATCGCTTATTCGGCGGCCTGGATGGCGGCCACAGCCACCTCAGTGCTGAACTGGTCTCCGCGCTATGTGCTCCTGATTTTCGGAGCCCTCACGATCGTGTACAGCCTGATGGCAGGGTTGTTCGCCATTGTCTACAATGATGTTCTGCAATTTTTGATCCTCATCGGGGGCAACCTGGCGTTCGGCTGGCTGCTGATCGAGAAGGCGGGCGGGTTGCACAGCGTTTCGGCCCAGTTAACCGTCCAGCGCGGGCATCAGTTTTTGAATCCCTTCCCCTCCGGCGGCTCGCTTACTTCGCTTTCCATCATTGCGCTTTGCGTGCAGGGGCTGTTTTTTGCCGGCTCTCCGTATGCTGGCGAGGGCTGGACAGCCCAGCGGTTTATGGCCGCACGCAACGAATGGCACGCGGTGGTCGGGCAGATTACAAATGGCGTTCTCGCCCTGGCCGTGCGCCTCGTGCCTTTCATTCTTATCGCATTTGCGGCTGCCGCCGTCTTCCCCGTATCGCAGGTGCCCGCGCCTGCGGAATTATGGGGTGAACTCGTCCGCAGACAAGCTCCGCCCGGGCTCTTTGGACTGCTGCTGGTGAGTGCGCTAGCCGGCTCGATGGCGGCTATTTCCTCCATTGGGAATTGGGCGGCGAGCTATGTTGTCAACGATATTTATCGCCGCAGTCTTCGGCCGCGCGCTTCTCAACGTGAATTTGTGCGGGCCAGCCGCGTTGTCTCTGGAGTTCTGCTTCTGGTGGGCTTCGCCTGGGGAGCAATGATCGATCCCAGGCAGCTCGAGAAATGGATATTGTTCATCAACTCGTCCCTCATCGTTTTCTCCCTTCCGCTCGCTTGGCTGAAGTGGTTCTGGTGGCGCACAAATGCTGTCGGAGACATGGTTGGCGTGCTCGGTGGCTTCCCCGCGGGATATATTGTCTGGTTTGGGTCCGATGCAGTTTTACCAGCCGGCCTTCGAGCATGGCTGCACGCGTCGACCGGTCTCAATTTGAATGGGCTCATTCCTGCGTTCAGCAACCTGCAACGGTACCCTTTCTGGGCCGGGTTCGCAATTCTCTTTAGCCTTGGATGGATATGCATTCTTACCGCTACGCTGTTGACGCGTCCCGAACCGATGGATGTTCTTCAGAAGTTCTATAAGGCCGCGAAACCAATTGGCGTGTGGGGTCCAGTGCGCAGGAGTCTGGATCGTGCCACACGAGAAGCCATTCAACCGGAAATGGCCCAGGACTTGATAACCTCTGCCCTTGGCATTCTCTTCTACTTCCTCTTGACTGTCTCGTTGTTCAGCCTGCTGGGTGGCCGGATTACCCAGGGACTGGTGGTTTTGGCTGCGGCTGGGATCAGTGGAACCCTGTTCGCCAAACTTGCAATCTCACATTTGAAGCTGCCCAGAACGCCCATCGTCGTTCGCGAGTCTGCGAATATTGAGGACTGAGAACCAACTGTATGAAGATAACTTCCGTTGAAGCAATTCCGGTTTCGCAGCGCGTCCGGCCCGACTTAGCCATCGTCAGCGCGGCCGGGAAGCATCCCGAATCGCACTACTTGTTCGTGAAGATCGATACTGACGATGGCGTGACAGGCTACGGCGAGGCCACCCTGGCGCCGGTGTGGAGCGGCGAGAGCCAGGCTGCCGCGCAACATATCATCTGCGAAATCCTCGCTCCGCTTCTCATTGGGCAAAATGCACTCCACTTGAATTCTTTGACCGATTCGATGGATCGCGCTTTGATTGGCAATCCATTCACCAAGGCTGCGATCGAAATGGCGCTGGTGGACCTGGTTGCCAGGATTCATCAGGTTCCGGTATATGTTCTGCTTGGCGGACCGAGACGCGATCCGGAAATCCGTCTCAAGTTTTCTATTGGAGCTTTTTCGCCCAAAGAGGCAGCGCGCGTCGCCCGTCACGCAGTTGCTCTTGGGCTCTCAGCAGTAAAGGTCAAGGTCGGTTTCGATGTAACGCAGGATATTGAGCGCGTTCAAGCTGTCCGATCTGAAGTGGGCGCGGAAGTCCGCGTTGCCGTGGACGCGAATGCAGGGTGGACTGAAAATGATGCAATAAGAGCGATCCCTTATCTGGAGCGGCTCAACATCAATGCCCTCGAGCAACCCCTCCGTCGGGGAGACTTCAGGGGCTGTGCGCGCCTGCGCCGACGTACTGCCATTCCCATCATGCTCGATGAATCAGTTTTCACCCGCCAGGACGCCTTGGAGGCGATCCACTGCAATGCCTGCGACCTGATTAGCATCTACCCCGGAAAGAATGGAGGCATCTTCCGTTCCCTCGAAATTGCGCAAATGGCTGCATCGGCGGGAATGCAATGCGTCCTCGGCAGTAACCTTGAAATGGACTTGGGAACGGCCGCGATGTTGCACTTGGCAATTGCCGTCCCCGCACTCGCAACCACCGTAGATCACGACATCATCGGTCCTCTCTATTACGAGCGCCACTTTACTCATTCTCCCGTTCGCTTCAGAAACGGATGTGCGATTGCCGAAGAACGCGTTGGCTGGGGAATGTCGATTGACCTCTCCGGGACTGATTGAAAAACAATTCTTCGCTTGGCGGATTCCGCCGGAAAGAGAAATGAGAATATGCCATCGACTCTTGTCGTATACGATCCATCCAGCATTGATTTTGAAAAGCCTGGAAAGCATCACTATCATGTCGCATTCCATCAGGACTCTTCGTATGGTTACTCGCTTGTTCCCCTCACGGTCATCAACGGCCTCAAAGGTTCTCCGGGGGCGTCAAAACCCCGGGCTGTTGCCGCGTTTGGGGGAACGCACGGCAACGAATGGGAGGGCCAGGTTGCTATCAAACGGCTTTGTGCCGATCTTGAACCAAATGAAATGAGCGGCCGTGTTCTCCTGATTCCACAGTTGAGCGAGAGCGCTTGCGTCGCAAACCTCAGGGTTTCACCGCTCGATAACGTCAATATGAACCGCGCTTTCCCCGGCAATCCTGCGGGAACCATCTCCTACCGGATCGCGGATTTCGTCAAAACCAGAATCTTCCCTCAAGTCGATGTTGTCGTTGACATCCATGCCGGAGGAAACGAAAACGCCTACGCTTTGTGCACTTCGTTTCACGATATCGCCGACCAAAAACAGCGGGCGGAAATCCGCCGGTTCGCGGAGATGTTTGATACGCCCTTCATCCTGGTCTACGGCGGAATTGCGCACGGCAATCTCACTGAGGAAGCTGAAAGAGAAGGCAAGATTACGATTGGCGGGGAGTTCGGATTCGCCGAATCGGCTAGCCCCAGGGGAATTCGTCACGCTTACGAGGGTCTCAAGAATGTGCTTCGCCACTGCCAAATTCTCTCCGGCGAAATCATCAAGATTGACGATCGGCGTTCCTCCCCACCTCGCCTGATCGAAGCTTCTGGCTTGGAAGAATATGTCCCCACCCCTCGCGCCGGTATATGGGAGCCGACCGTCGAGTTGGGCGCCGACGTGAAGCAGGGCGATTTGCTGGGGCGCTTACACGACTTCTCCGATCATGCCGCTAACCCAACAGAGATTCGGGCCCATCGCTCAGGTGTGGTGTCGAATATGTATTTTCCTGCAAACATTGCCAAGGGAACAACGCTCTATAGCATCGCCCGCGAACTTCAAGCTTAAAAGCATTCGCAGTTCCTCGCGCACCGGGCAACATCTAACGAACGATGGCCGCCTTGCGCCTGGGCAGTGCGTGTTGCTGCAGCTTTCAAAGCAATCAAATTCTGAGAACAGACTGAGGCTATCTCCCGCCATGGATTTTCTTCGTACCAGCTCTACCTTTCCTTTCAGCGCTGCAGTTATCCATTCAGGCAAAACACTCGAAGCAGTTCTC
>DASYGR010000219.1:0-7806 GCA_035999525.1 Terriglobales bacterium | reverse complement strand
GTTGATTGATCGTTCCTACCTGGCGGCATTGCCCGTCGGCGCGGAAGCCGCGGCTTGAGCATTCTTGGGCGGCGGAACCCCGGCCTGTTCAAGCGCTTCGTCGAATATTTTCCGGAGAGCGGCAGCCGAAAGTGCCCCGTCCACTTCCTGACCGTTCACGAATAATGTCGGAGTGGCGGTCATTCCCAGGGACTCGCCTTCTTTTACCGATGCTTTTACAACGTCATCATTCTGCGCCTTTATGCATGCCTGAAGCTTGGCAGCATCCAACTTATATTTTGGAGCACCTTTTAAAGCAATTTGGTCGAGAGCGGCAAATTGGTTGTTGCGAGTGGTCTCCGAATTCACTTCACGCTGATTCGCATGAATGTAATCCGCAAAGTCCCAGTACGCGCCGTTATCCTGGGAGGCCAGGCAATCGGCATCCACGGCCGCATGCATCGCCCAAGGATGAATTTCGGATAGCGGGAAATCCTTATAAACAAAAAGCACACGATCTCCGTATTCCTTGAGCAATGCAGGAAAGAGTGTCTCGTGCATGCGAGAACAGAAAGGACATTCCAAATCATCAAAACTGACAACAATGACCTTTGCGTCCTTGTTCCCCCGCGTGGGGCGTCCCTTTATATCAATCTTCTTCATGACTTCGGCATAGGGATCTTTAGTCAGATCAAGCTTGGTCATGCGGATTAAAGTCTTCTTATCTTTCGAGAGAAGAAAATCGTAGGTCTGCTTTTTCTCTCCTCCATCGAAGGTAATCGTCAACGCATCGTATTCAGGAAAATCACTGGCTTTGAGAGGACTAATCAAAATTTTTACATGGGGAGGTATTGAATAATAAATCCGCACTTGACGCTCCATGCGTTGGACTAAATCGGGAGGAGCGGACTGGGCAGAACATCCCAGGCAAATCAATAAGGACACAAGAATGGAGCGCCGGAGAAGCATTATTAGAAACCGCCTATACATCGTGAGATACATCAGATTATCTCATAGCATCAGCGGAGTTCAGTACGATCCGCTGGAATCACACGCGTCGCTGACGAATTCATCCGCGAGAAATCGCTTTCAGCCACCTCTCCGAGCCTGCGCAGGCGGAGTCTAATGAGATCGTGACAGTACTGTGTGCTCGGGATCGAGCAAAACTTTTCGAGTACCCAAAGGTGAAGTTAAATGAAATTGCGTCTCCTGCCCGTCGGCAAACACTCTTCCTAAGAGCACATTTCTGCCGTGAACCGATGCGTAAAGCGGCACTGAGGTTATCAAACTCTCGGTGGCCTCTTTTTGCTGGATGACGCCGGTAACGACGGTTGAATTGTTCAGGTCACGAAATTTTAATCCGTGCATCTCAAACTGAGGAATTGCCGTTCCGTTGACCCATCCCTCGTAAAACCAATCCAGCGACCGTTTGCCATCGTGCCAGGCGGAAGGCGGCAAATGTTCCGCGAAAATTCGAATCAAGTCGGCCGTCGTGACTGGCTTTGCCTGATATTGCTCTCTTAACGCTCGAAGCGCTTGCAGAAAGGGCTCGTCAGATGAATCTGCCAATGGGGGGCGGTGCGTGCCATTCTTCTGGTCGGCCTCGCGCATCATGGTGCGCAACATATGGAAGAGCCATGCGCCGCGTTCATAGGCGATAGTTTCGTATCCATCGGGAAATTTTGATGAAGTGAGCCGCGCACCCAGCGTCACCGGGCCGGCATCCATGAATCGCTCTCCGCGGTCGTTCTCCTTCAACAGATCGTTGCGATATCTTTCCATTACCGTCCGAAATTCCGACGGGTTCTTCGATTCCAGCAGCAAAAGGGCGCTGTAGCTGGCCAATGCCTCCATGATCCACTGATCGCGATATCCGCTCCACGTGACTAAATCACCCCACCATTGATGTGCGGTTTCATGCGCAATCACTCCAGTGAGCATCGTCTGTTCGACCGGAGACATATGAAGGACGTTTTTTTGATCTGAGGATAGAAACGAAAAACTGGAAAGGAATATCAGCCCTGGCCAGCCTTGGCTCACTGAGCCGGGCATCTGCGTGACCAAAAGGTCGTTGTACGGGTATGGCCCGAATTGAGATGCGAAGAAAGTAATGGCGCGAGAGGTATTCTCGGCTACCGCGGCAGCGTTTCCCGCCGGCGACGGCGGAGGTGTTGGTGAAATCAGTCTGGGAAGCAACGGCCTCCGCTGGGTGATTTCCGGAGGAGGCATGATATCGGCGGCGGCGGGGGGTGGAAAGCTGCGTTCCATCTCGGAAGCGGCATACACTTCTACCATTACGTTTCCTGCGCGTTTTGTGACGCGCCGATATTTTCCAAGATTAAATCCAGCAACCGGAATTGGACGTTCCGAGATCCAGCGACTCACTTGGGCGGAGTGATCGGCGGGAAGTGCATCGTGCGGCAATGGATTCGAAGTTGTGGCTTCATCCTTTCTTTCGCCGGTGGCAATTAAAGTCCATCCCGAAGGGTAGCGGAATTCCAGGTCGAACATCGCTTTTGAAAAGCCACGATTTGGATACCATGTGCCGCGCGCGCCCACATAAAGCAGGCCTCCTCCCGCATCCGAAAGAACCTCACCTCCGTACGAAAACTGGAGCTCAATTTTCTGGCCAGACCGCAAGGGTTCGGGAAAAACCACGGCCACGAGATCGTCGCCCCGCCGATCGAGTTGCGTTCCTTCAAGAGCTGGGTTGTGGATAAACTCCAACCGGCGTCCATCGGCTTTCACTTCTCGAATTTTCAAGTAACGCGATAGTTCGAACAGGACGGTCCTATCTCCGCCATGGCGAACCAGCATTTGCATACGAGCATCCGCGTCAAGTTCTGTCGGAGGTTTTATTTCGGCACCGATCTTGTAGTTTGCAACCTCAACATCTCCCTTATCATTTTCCGCGCCCGCGATATCAGCCGTCACGTCGGAGTGTTGTTGATCCCCGGACCGTTGTTGATTCTTAAACGCGAAAGATGTCCACACGTCGTAGTTGGTCTTGTCATCTACCTTTTTCAGTTGTCCCGCCGAGATTTGCTCCTTGGCGCTGAGGTCGAAAAATAGATCAAACGCTCCAAGCTTGCGTCCCTCGACCTTTAAATGAAGCATTCGATCATAGGGATCAACAGAGTTTTTAGGTGCCTGGCCGCCAACGGATTCATTTACGGGCAGGAACCGGCTGAAGCTTGTGAAAAGCCGCAGCGCATCATCCTGTGCTAAAACTCGCGCGGCGTCATTCCAGCGGGTGACGAAGGCCTGAGAATTTTCGCTTGAGGGCCTAAGAAATGGTTCCAATTCCTTAAATGTATCGTCGTTAAAACGAAGATATGCACTGTCAAAACCCTCTTCCAAAATTGCGGCGCCGGTAAAAAGAGCCATGGAAGCCCGTTCGGTTGAGTCTGGGGGCACCAACAAGACCTCGCCGTCCCCCTCAAAAAATGCGCCGGTAATTCGCCCGGCGACGTCTTGAGTAAACGCTATGGTGCCGTCATTAAGAGAAATGTGAAGAGAGGAACGGTCGAGAGAGGCCTCGCGAATCTGATAAACCCGTGAACTATCCAACCCGACCGACCGGAGTTGTTCGTACAAGTCCTCCGCCGCGGATTTTTTAGAGTTATCGGCGCCTCGGTTAACTTGCGCAGCAATTTGCAAATTGCAGGCAAGCGCCAGACAGATCAGCGGGATGACGAAGCGATTTTGGGCGGTTACCTTTGGCACCTACGGGCACATCTCCTAGTCTCTTAGAATGCACTTACGTGCGCGCATTTGTCATCTTATTGTTGGCAGTAGGTCTCCCGGTGCTGTCCACCAAGGCGCCAGCGGAGATTATTCACCTGAAAAACGGCCGCACGATTTCTGCCGATCATGTGCGCCATGACGGCGCGCATCTCGAATACGAAATCGGCGAAGAATCTTTTGCAATCCTCAACTCTTCAGTAGATCACATCGAGGTAGGAGTCGCTCCCGAATACCCAGCAACGAATTCGGCCGGGGCACTTCCGAACATTCCAGTATTCACGCCGCCTGAAGGTGCGGGAAACAATGCTGACCTGGCGGACAAAATCATCCGGCATGGAACGGTTGATCCCGAAGCATTGGCTCAGTTAGATGGCGGAGACCCGGGCATCGCCGCGGCGGGATATTACCTCGCAGGAAAGAATGAATTTGAGCATGGAAATTTCAGCAAAGCTCGCTCCAACTTAGAGCGGGCGCTACACTTTGACTCGAAAAATCCGGCAATCCTCAATTACTACGCCGCCGTGCTGGTGCGGACCGGTAACGCATCTGAAGCTTTGCCTTTCGCAGAGTCGGCGGTTCGATATGCGCCAAACTCGCCGGACGCCTTAGCAGTGCTTGGTTATGCGCAATTCGCAACCGATCACAACGAGGAAGCGATGATCTCCTGGAGGCGATCTTTAGCGCTTCGCCCCGATAATGGGTTGCAGGAATATCTGAAGAAGGCGGAGCGGGAATCCACCATCGAGGCTGACTATTCCGAACGGGAAACGAGCCACTTCACGCTGAAATATGAAGGCACGCAAACATCAGAATCGCTCCGCGCGGAGCTGATTCATACGTTGGAATCGGAGTATGACGATCTGGTTAGGGAGTTTGGAGTCGCGCCTCGAAACAGCATTCCGGTAGTGTTGTACACCGATCAGGCCTTCTTCGATGTCACGCAGGCTCCATCCTGGAGTGGCGCTGTGAATGATGGAAAATTGCGGATCCCGATCCATGGGATCACCTCCGTTACGCCAGAACTAACGCGGGTGCTCAAGCATGAACTGGCACACTCGTTTATCAATCAGCTCTCCGGAGGTCGGTGCCCGCAATGGCTGAACGAAGGCATCGCGCAAGCCATGGAACCCAAGTCGCTGTCTTCCAGCGGAAACCGGCTCGCGCAGCTTTTTCGTTCCCAACACGAGATCCCCTTCAATTCCCTGGAAGGTAGTTTTATGCGATTTTCGCCCCTTGAGGCGGCGCTGGCTTACGATGAATCGCTCGCAGCAGTGCTGTATATCAGCCAGACTTACGGAATGAGCGATGTGCAGCGCATTCTAGCGAGATTGGGTGATGGGAGTTCAACGGAAGCGGCACTCCGTGCAACGATCCATTCCAATTATGGCGATCTGGAAACTGAAGTGGGAAACTACCTGACCACAACGTACGGGAACTAAGCTTTATTCGCTGCCTTTGAGTTATGCAGCCCTTGATTACGCAGCCGTGCGGCTGCTAAAACGTTCTACTCCACCGCTGCTTATATGAGTGTAAATAGATACATAAGCCCGGCAATAACAGACAGCGCAGCGAACAGGGAAAAGCAATACCAGAGGTAAAAGATATTTTTCGGCGAAGTTCCGGGGATGTGAGCGGTAAGCTTCGGAGCTACCGCAATCGTCGCAGTGAAATTGCTTGTGTGTCATGCTAAATACCCCACCCGTGCCCTAGCTCTCGAAGCGTTATTATACCAACTTTAACATGCTGTTAATAATTGCCTGTAGCCCGCACGCAGAGACTAGATGGGCTTAGTTGCCCGTCGGTTGCCTGAATCTGATTAGGTGACGGGTCACCACTTCCGCTCCTAAAAACGATTACTCCGCGAAGACGGTGGCGCAAAGTGCCGTCCCCAAAGCTGCACAATACATACCGGGCGAACTGTATTGACGGTTGGAATCACACCGTGCTATAAGCGATGCCGCACGTCCCATAAATCGTGCTTTAGTGCAAGGTATCCGCCCCGCGACTGATACTGGTTGCCTGAGGCCAGGTTAGACCGACACTCGCACGTGGAGGTTAAGATGGCCAAGACACACTGTTTTGCTCTCCGTTCGTTATTTTTCTCAACCATTCTTTTCACGGCTGCTTCCGGCGCATGGGCCCAATACGGCGCAAGCATCCAGGGCACAATTCTGGATAAGTCGGGCGCGGCTGTGGCGGGTGCGCAGGTCACGGTCACAAATCAGGCGACTGGAGTCAGCCGCAGTACGGTCAGCGGCGATTCCGGTTTCTATCGCATTCCTAGCCTCACTCCTGGCGCTTATAGAGTGGACGTCGAAGCTGCCACTTTCAAAAAGGAAACCACTCCCGATGTGACGGTCGCGGCTGAAGCTACCAAAGGATTGGATGTCACTCTGGAACCGGGCCCCGCACAAGAGAGCGTTACGGTGAACGAAAGCGTTGTTGATCTTCAAACCGAAAATGCCAGCATTGGCGGGACGATCACTTCGAAACAGATTGTGAATCTGCCTGAATTTGGCCGCGATCCCTATGAACTCCTGCGGTTGAGTCCGGGAGTCTTCGCGGATTCGGCTCGGCAAGGCAACGGAAATTCCCAGGCTATTCCACAACAGGTCGGCCCCGGTGGCTCAAATAGCCAGATTTTCCAGACAGAAAACCAGGTTCAGGCTATCGCAGATGGACAGCGGGTGTCAGCCAACAATTTCATTCTGGATGGCGTGAGCGTCAACAGCCTCGAATGGGGTGGCGCCGCAGTGGTTACGCCGAACCAGGAATCGGTTGACGAAGTATCGGTCGCCGCCAATAGTTACTCCGCTCAGGATGGCCGCAACTCGGGCGCGCAGGTCAAAATCATTTCCAAGAGTGGGGCCAATGACTGGCACGGAAGCGCCTTTGTAAAATTCAACGACAAGGGGTTGAACGCTTTCAATAAATTTTACGGCCCTACGAATGTGTCCCTCTCCCAGATTACGTGCGAGACTGGGACTCCGAGCCAGTTTAAAATCACTGCCAGCCACTGTCCCACTCGCGTGGATCAGAAATATCGCGATTACGCCGGCAGCTTCGGCGGACCTATTATTAAGAACAAGCTATTTGCTTTCTTTTCCTATGAAGGCGTCCGGCTGTCGAATACAACAACGATTCGCGATCAAACGCTGGAAACCCCTCAATTCGAACAATATGTAATCAAAAACAATCCAGGTTCGATAGCCGCGAAGTTGTTTAGCACGCCCGGAATCGCGCCTCGCATTTCGAGCGTCGTGTCTGAGACTGATTGCTGTTCTCTGATTCCGGGTTACGGGATTGGAAAATGGTACGTAGCGGGAAATGGACCCGGCCAGGCGATTGGGGGCGGTCCTGACGGCATCCCCGATTGGGGAATTTTCGACCTGACGGTGCCGAATTCGAGCACAGGAAATCAATACAACGGACGGGTGGATTACACGAAAGGCAACAATCAATTCTTCGTGAGTACATACATCGTCCGGCTTAACAATTTCAACGGCGGCCAAAGGCCGATTGACGACTTAACTTTAACGCCCGACAGCTGGGCGGGGACGATAGGGTGGACTCGGACCATAGGGCCAACCATGCTCAACGAGTTTCGCGCTAACTTTACGCGCTGGGCCTACGATCAGCGGCAGCCTGTGGGTCTCACCAATTTCGGCATTCCCCAAATCCGGCTCTTTGATTTTGATATAGGCGGTTTTGGATCCAACGACGGTCTAATCGGCATACCACAAAGTTCCACCACCCCCGGAGCGCTGGCGCAGAATACTTACGGTTTGGCTGAAACTTTCAGTTGGGTTAGGAACCGCCACGCATGGAAATTCGGAGTGGAAGCCCGGCGCGAGCAAAACAATAACGATCAGCCAGGCGCAGAGCGCCCGAACTACCAATTTCGGGGATTGTTGAATCTCGCAAATGACGCGTGCTGTTTTGACGTGAAAACCCAGGTGAGTCCAACAGGCGGGGCATTGAATGCGCAACGCTATTTCCGCACGGGAGACTACGCGGTGTTCGCGCAGGATGATTGGAAAGTAACTCCAACGCTGACGGTCAATCTTGGTTTGCGTTGGG
>DASYGR010000210.1:0-13431 GCA_035999525.1 Terriglobales bacterium | reverse complement strand
AGCGAATGGCATGAAGAATTCGAAGTCCGTGGAATGAGGCTTGCCGGATGCCTCGTGCTGGACGGGCGGGACCTCCGTCGCTCCATCGTTATTTTTGTTTGCGAAGTTCAGCCGAACATGACCTTCTCTTTCCAATCGAGCGCGGTCAATTCCCTCCAGCAATGGATTCTTCGAGGAAAGTGCGATATGCATCATCTCGTCCAGCGATTCGTGGAAACATGCCTCTTCGAATCCCATTCTCTGCGCTATTGCCCTGAACATCTCGACATTCGAGCTGCATTCGCCCAACGGCTCGATTGCCTGATCGGACATTTGCAAATAGTAGTGACCGTATGAAGTTTGCAAATCTTTATGCTCGAAAAATGTTGTCGCCGGAAGGACGATGTCAGCGTAGTCGGTCGTATCAGTGAAAAATTGTTCGTGAACCACAGTGAAAAGATCGGGCCTGCTCAATCCCCGAATCACTTCGTTGTGATTGGGACAAACCGCGGCGGGATTCGAACCGTAAACGAACAGAGCTTGAACCGGCGGTCCAGTAAGCGTGTTGAGAACCTTTCCCAGTTCTACCATGTTGATCTCGCGAGCCGGGCGTCCAAGGGTGTTCAGCATCAAATCTGAGCGTTTTAGCCCGTCCTTATTAAGCCCGAACGCGCCGCTGGTCGAAAGCTGTAATCCGCCTCCAACTTCCTTCCACGAACCCGTAATGCAGGGCAGCATGGTGATGGCCCGGGTGGACATTCCGCCGCCCTCCGAGCGTTGCACTCCATAGTTCACCCGAATTACCGCCGGACGGATCGTCGCATATTCCCGGGAGAGCTTGACAATGTCGGGAACAGAAATTCCTGTCCATTCCGAAACCAGCTGCGGCGTATACTCGGCAGCCTTCTTGCACAACTCCTCGAAGCCGAGGGTGTGCCGAGAAACATAATCGGCGTCATGCAAATTTTCTTCGATAATGACGTGCATCATTCCCAGCGCAAGCGCGGCATCGGTTCCGGGGTTAATCGGCAGATACCAGTCTGCGCATGCGGCGGTGCGTGTGCGGTATGGATCAATGACGACTAACTTTGCGCCCTGGCGCCGGGCCTCTTCGATGAACGGCCACAAATGAACATTGTTCCCGTGTATGTTCGATGCCCACGCAATGATGTATCGGGAATGTGCGAACTGCTCCGGTTCCGTTCCCACCTGGGTTCCGATGACCGACTTCAATCCCTCTTCGCCGGCGTTCGAACATATATTGCGAGCCAGTTGAGACGCACCCATGCGATGAAAAAAACGCCTGTCCATGGACGCGCTATTCAACGCGGCAAGCGTGCCGCCATATGAATACGGCAGAATGGCTTCGCTGCCAAACTCGGCTGTTATCTTCTTGAAATTTTCGGCAATCTCATCGAGTGCTTCGTCCCAGGAAATGCGCTGCCAGGATTGGGTAGGCGGAGCAAAACCCCGTGGCCCTCGGGAACCCTTAGGAGCTATTCGCCGCATGGGATACAACACGCGATCGGGGGAATACACGCGGTCGAGATACTTCGCGACCTTGGCGCACAAGAATCCCCGCGTCACTGGATGTGCCGGATCACCCTGAATCTTTGTGGCCCGCCCATTCTCAACAGTGATCAAAACCCCGCAAGCATCGGGACAATCGTGCGGGCAGGCGGCATGAACAACCTTCTTCATTGAAAATGATTATACGATTCGGATTGAGCAATACCTGCAAAGGTATAACCGGGCAGTCAGGGGCAATGACACTGAAAAGTAGAACGGTAATTTCATACCTGCCAGTACACATATTGAATCTCTCCGAACCGGCACGCATCTCTAATTAAAACACCAGCGTTTTGGAGGATGGTCCAATGAGACAACCAGCTGTGATCTTATTTACCGGTCTGCTGGGTCTTGTCACTTTCACCGCTGTGGGATGCGGCAATACACAAATGAAGGCTGCGGCAGCCCCACAAGCAATGCCCGTCAGCACGCAAACAGTCAGCCTTTCGCCTGTCCCGCGTATGGACGAATACGTGGCCACGGTAAAGTCTCGCCGCTCGGCCAGCATTCAGCCGCAGGTGGATGGTTCGCTTACGCGCATCCTGGTGAAATCGGGTGATCACGTTCGCGCCGGGCAAGCATTGATGACGATTGATCCGCTTAAGCAGCAGGCGACCGTGGACCAACAACGCAGCACCGAGGCTCAAAAGAAGGCGACTTATGACTATAACAAGCTCGAGGTAGAGCGCCAGCGGCAGCTTTTCAAAGAGGGTGTTACCAGCAAACAAGCTCTCGACATCGAGGAGCAGGCATTCGCCAATTCCAAGGCCGACTGGGAGGCTTCGCAGGCAGCCAGCGTGACTCAGCGGCGCGAACTTGCTTACTACACTCTGACTGCACCATTTGCTGGAGTGGTAGGCGATATTCCGGTACACGTTGGCGATTACGTTTCGCCGCAAACACTGTTGACCACCGTGGATGAGAACACCCAACTCGAAGCCTACGTGTACATCCCCACCGAACGGGCAACGGAAATACATATGGGTCTTCCAGTGCAGATCGTCACCAGCACCGGGGAATTGATCGAGAGCACAAAGATCAATTTCATTTCGCCGCAAGTGGACAACGGGCTTCAGGGGATACTGGTCAAGGCTCCGCTGCGCAGCTCGCTGGATAAATTTCGTAATGCACAACTGGTAAAAGCCCGCGTGGTCTGGAGCACCGCCCCTGCGGCAACAGTTCCAGTATTAGCCGTAACCCGAATCGGCGGACAGTCTTTCGTTTACGTCGCGACACAAGATGGACAAGGCAGCGTCGCCAAACAGCGTGCCGTCACTCTGGGAGACACAATCGGTAACAACTACGCAGTTCAGAGTGGATTAAGTCCGGGAGACAAAGTCATTACCTCCGGCATTCAGTTCCTGATTGACGGAGCACCGGTTAAACCGCTCAGCTAACGCAATATTTAGAAACTATTCTGGCCTGCGCGCAAGCGTGCGGCAGAGAGGACGTGTAGATTGGTAGATTTTTTCATTAAGCGGCCAATTTTTGCTACGGTGTGCGCCTTGCTGATTATTCTTGCGGGCGCGGTTTCTATCCCCAGCCTGCCAATCTCATTGTATCCCGCGCTCGCGCCGCCGCAGGTGAGTGTCACCAGCAACTACGTTGGTGCGAATGCGCAGGTGGTTGAGTCTGCGGTAACGATTCCGCTAGAGCAGCAGATCAACGGCGTCGAAGGCATGCACTACATCACTTCGACGAGTTCGAACGACGGCACCAGCAACATCAATGTAACCTTTCGCACCGGATACGATCTGAACATCGCGGCGGTTGACGTCCAGAACCGCGTGGCTACGGCGCAAGGCCGCCTGCCGCAGGAAATCAAGAACACGGGCGTGACAATCACCAAGGCGAATCCGAACTTTGTTTTTGCCGCCGGATTTTATTCGCCGGATAACAGTCTTTCGAACCAATACATTTCGAACTATCTCGACGTTTACGTCAAAGATGCGTTGAAAAGGATTCCCGGGGTCGGCGACGTGCTTATTTTCGGAGAACGCAAATATGCCATGCGCATCTGGCTCGATCCGACAAAGCTCGCGGCACGACAGCTCACTGCGGCCGACGTAGTCTCGGCTTTGCAGGAGCAAAACGTTGAAATACCTGCGGGGCAATTGGGCAGGCCGCCCGCCGATCCCAAGCAGAAGTTTCAAATGACGCTGCGTGTCGTCGGACGGCTTTCTGATCCGAGGGAATTTGAGAGCATCATCATCAAGAACACCAGCAATGGCATTGTCCAACTCAAGGACGTAGGTCGAGCGGAAATCGGCGCAGAAAGCTATGACACCAATCTGTTGTATAGCGGGCACCAGGCGGTCGGCATTGGCGTGCAGCAACTGTCTAACGCCAATGCGCTGGACGTTGACAAAGCCGCCAAGGCAGAGCTCATCGAGCTTTCCAAATCATTTCCTCCGGGCATCAAGTACGTAATCGCGTTCGACACCACGACTGTGGTCGGCGATTCGGTCAGGGAAGTTGTTACCACGCTCGAAGAAGCAGTGATCATCGTCATCATCGTGATCTTCTTTTTCCTGCTGGATTGGCGAGCGACCATCATTCCGGCGGTTACGATTCCTGTGTCGCTAATTGGCACGTTCGCTTTTATTAATGCCTTTCATTTTTCCATCAATTCGCTAACGCTTTTTGGCATTACTCTCGCAACCGGGCTTGTGGTGGATGACGCAATTGTCGTCATCGAAAATGCGCAGCGCCATATTACTCAGGACGGCACTGATTCCCACACGGCGACATCCGTGGCCATGAAGGAAGTGGCGAGTGCGGTGGTGGCAACTTCTCTAGTCTTGATTTCGGTGTTTGTGCCGGTATCATTTTTCCCCGGAACCACCGGAATTCTCTACCGGCAATTCTCACTGACCATAGCATTCTCGATTGCCATCTCCCTTTTCAATGCTCTTACTCTCTCGCCTGCACTTGCCGCGATCCTATTGCGCGGCGAAGAACACAAATATTCTGTGTTTGATTGGACGCACGTTTCCTGGCTGTCGAATGGCTATAAAAAAGTCGCGCAAGGAATTGACGGCGCCATTCATGGTGTGGGAACAGGCTACGGCAAGGCCATTTCGTGGGTGTTGAGAATCAGATACGTGATGATCGTTCTATTCCTGGCCGGTCTGGGGGCTACGGCTTATATGTACGTACATGTTCCGACAGGGTTTGTACCGGTGGAAGATCAGAATTATTTCATCGTAGTGGTACAGGCGCCACAGGGCGCGTCGCTCTCCTATACGACCGAAATTTGCGAGCAGGCTGAGAAGGTGTTGCGGGCTGATCCGGATGTATTCGGCACGTTCGCGGTTCCGGGATTTTCACTTTCAGGTGGCAGTTCTTCGAACTACGGCCTCATCTTCGCTCCGCTCAAGCCTATTGATGATCGCAAAGGTAAAGGGCACGCGGCCAGCGATATCGTCGCGAGGGTATCGCCGAAACTTTTCGGAGTTCCAGGAGCAATCGTGGTGGCATTCGAACCACCCGCCATCCAAGGACTGGGTAGCTTCGGTGGATTCCAGTTCGAACTGCAGGACTTGGGCCGTAACACTTTGCAGGATCTTGACGCCACCGCCCACAAGATTGTGGCAGCCAGCCATCAGCGCGCGGACTTGCGAGGCCTATTCACTAGCTTTACCGCGAATGATCCGCAAGAACTTGTCCAGATTGATCGCGAAAAGGCGAAAGCCATGGGCGTACCGCTTAGTCAGGTGACGCAGGCGCTTGGGGTTTACATGGGATCGGAGTATGTGAACGACTTCGATTTCAACAATCGCTCGTATCGCGTATATGTGCAAGCCGATCTGCCGTTCCGCATGACTGCCCAAGACCTGCGGCAATATTATGTTCGATCAGATAAGAATGGTCTGGTTCCGCTGGGAAATATAGTGTCTTTAAAAGAGACGTCGGGGCCGCAGGTAATTAATCACTACAACCTGTTCCGCTCTGCCGAAATTGACGGCGCTGCTGCCCCCGGATACAGCTCCGCGCAAGGACTTAGGTCCATGGAGCAGTTAGCGAAGCAAAATATGCCGCAAGGCATGACTTTCAGCTGGACTGGTCTGGCTCAGGAAGAAGTCGAAGCCGGTGGCAAGGCCATCATTATTTTTGCCCTGGGGCTTCTGGTGGTCTACCTCACGCTATCAGCACAGTATGAGAGCTTTGCCCTGCCGTTCATCATCTTGTTGGCGGTCCCCATGGCGGTCCTCGGAGCCTTGAGTTTCATCTCAATGCGAGGCCTGGTGGACGACGTGTATGTACAAATCGGCCTGGTGATGTTGATTGGGTTATCGGCAAAGAACTCAATTCTTATCGTCGAATTTGCCGAACAACTGATCGAGCGGGGACGATCCATCATCGAAGCCGCAATCGAAGCCGGCGAGCTGCGGCTACGTCCCATTCTGATGACGTCATTTGCTTTTATTTTGGGCGTACTGCCACTTTACTTCGCTAGCGGCGCCGGCAAGCTGGGACGGCACTCAGTGGGAACCGCGATCGTCGGCGGCATGTTGTTCTCCACCATCCTTAACCTGTTCTTTATTCCCGTACTGTACGTTATTGTCAAAAGTATCCTGGGTTCGATCACCGGGAAAAAAGAACAAGAAATAGAGATCAGAGAGCATCAGGAAGTCGCATAATTTACGCGAGGAGCGCGATGGATGTTTGAAAGCATTCTCTGCGAGGTAACCGAATACGATCCGGACGTTCTCGAGCCGTTGATTGATCTCGCAGTCGAAATCGCGCGAAGGACGGGAAGGAAAACGAGTCGGCACACTTTTCACACTGGGAGACGAGGACGCAGTGCTTGCCCGCTCCCGACCGTTAATTCTCGATCCCTTGTTCGGACATCCTGAATCTTCGCGCCACATCACCAATCTCAATCTGCGCGGGACCATAAAGGAATTGGCGCAGCTGGATGGCGGGTTCGTGGTCAGTCACGATGGAATTGTGCTTTCCGCTTGCCGCTATCTTGACGCTGTCGCCGCGCAGGTGGACGTTCCGCTCGGGCTCGGCAGCCGTCACATTGCAGCTGCCAATATCAGTGCCGTGACCAAAGCGGTCGGCATCGTGGTTTCTGAGAGTTCGGTAGTACGGCTCTTCTGTCATGGACATCTCGTCGGCGAAATCATTCCGGAGATTTATATGGTGGAGCATGCAGCGCAACTTCGCGGTCCGGTGAAGAGCGAGCAAGTTGGCGACTTTACAGTGCTGACGCCCAGCAGGCGGCGTGCCTCGGTAGCCTCTTAAGCGGGCTAATATACGGTGTGATCCATGACAACTCTGCGCGAGTTCCGATTCGAAGTGTGCGGAATCGTAACCGGTAATCCCATCCACTGGTTCGTGATTCGATGCGGAGAGTCTGAGCTTACTGTCCACCGGTGGGATTCAGAGGCCGCCGATGCACCCGAGGCACGCCACTACTGCGGAGAAGCCCATGCCGAGACGTATATAAGCAGGTGGTTTACTTCGATCTGCGCACCCCCAAGACCAAGCTTCAAATAGTTAAGTTCCTTCCGATGGAGAGCGGCGCAAATCACCATGACAATTCGGAATCCATATACAAATGCTTTTCCGATGGATTCATGGCAGCGGCATTGTGGGTAAGGGCTCAACTTGTCTGATTTAGAGCTCGCGGTGGCGCAGCAGCGCTTGGCCGTTCACCTCCTGGCGACACCGCAGGCCAATCTACTCTCCATGCCTCGGGAGCTGTGGCGCTCGCGTATCGGATGCGCACCGGCATTGCTGCTAGCCGTTGAGAAAGCCGAACTTCACTGCGAATCGGCCACCAGTCGTACAAGAAAATCTCCAGAGGGCGCCACATCGAAACCCAGCCCCCGATCGTAAGGCTCTCGCGAATGATCTCGCCAATGCGGCTGCCCTTCATCAAAGTGGCTAGAAAATCGCCCAACGCAATTGCCGACGCTAAGGCAACGAGCCCGATCAGAAGGCTGGTCCGACCCAAACGGAGCAGCTCGCGCAGACGCCGCCCATATGCTTGAGCGCGTTGACTGAAGAATTCGTGAATTGCGTCGCGTAACACAGCGGCCTCGTCGGGTAACCCGGCCTCCCGGTCGAGATCAACCACCAGAGCAAGCGTTGCCTCGCGGGGAAGCTCCTTGGCCCAACCGACAATGAACTCCTCAGCTTTGGGGTCCAGGTCCTTATTGCGAAACGGAGAAGGATCGATGGAATTGAACAACTGCTTCAATTCGCCTACATGCACCTCGATGACGGAGCACCTGGGAGGAATCGGGTCCCCGGCAGACGCTTTATCTTTAGTTCCGGAAGCGTTCGTCATTACGTTGGCTCGCCTTTACCAATTTTCCTGAGAAATGGCACCCGCCGTCAGATTAATCCTGGGAAGTCGGCTTGTGGGACGTGACCGTGTGCGATTGAAATCTCCTCACTGGATTACTGTCGGATGACGGGCGCCTGGCATACTCCAAGGCCATGGCGGAAGCGTGGTGCACGCCACCTTGACAATGATCCTAGACAATGAACCTACGTCGAGGAGTCTGCTAACGGAAGCCAAACCTGAAAACGCGTGTCACCAGGTTTGGAATTAACCTCAATGCTTCCCCGGTGCTTCTTCACAATTCGTTGCACAGTATCCAGGCCAAGGCCAGTGCCTTGTCCAACTCCTTTGGTAGTGAAAAAAGGCTCATAGATGTGGGGCTGAACCTCGGCGGAAATCCCGGGGCCGTTGTCTCCAATCTCAACTACAACGCAGGCATCGTCGCGGTAAGTCCGAATTCGAAGCTCGCCCTTTCCGCCCATGGCGTCGATAGCATTGTCAATGAGGTTGGTCCAGACCTGATTAAGCTCGCTGCCAAATGAATTCACGAGGAGGGGAACGCGCTGGTAATCGCGCTGCACCGCTACACCTTGCCTCAGCTTGTGATTCAAGATCGTAAGTGTGGTTTCCAGGCTCTTTACAATGTCGACATTCTGGATCGCCGACTGGTCCATGTAAGTGTATTCCTTGATCGCGCCGACCAAGTCCGATATCCGCGAGGTGCTACTCTCGATTTCATGTAACAGAGTCGCCACTTCCACCGAGGCGGCGATCCTGACCAACGCGGCCCGGGCGGTGTCAGCATCAAGGGACGCGAACAACGATTCCAGCATCTCCGGCTTAATATTCCGTCGCGCAAGATCGGCTGCCAACTGCCACAAGTCGTCTTGTCCATGACTGCGCAGTAAAGAATCAATCTGATCTTCCAGGTCGCTGATGGTCAGCGCATCCGGTGGAACTACATCCTGTTGCGTGAATGAAGCCTCTAGTTTTTCAATTTCTGATTTCTGTGCAGGCGTCAGATCACGCCTTCCCAACTCGAGACTCGCGCTTTTGATTTTTTTTAGAATGTCCCGCAATTGGCTGGCTGCGCGTTTCGCAGCCGAAGCGGGATTGTTGAGTTCATGGGCAAGTCCTGCCGAAAGTTTTCCCAGGGACGCCAATCGGTCTCGCTGTTGTTCGACGCGAGTGGTCTCACGAATCCTGTCGGACATCAAGCCAACCAGACGGGTCGCCAGTTCCGGCATTTTTTGCACGAGTTGCGGGAACTGCGTGGAAGGAAAGCGCAGCAGGCGCCCATGAGTGACTGCTCGTCCGGTCACCGGAGTTTTTTTCATCCGCGAAAAGGGGAGAACACCGGTCACATCGCCAGCCTTGACGGGAAAAGCAAACGTCTCACCGTTAATTTCGCCTCGCGCCTGGAATTCTCCTTCAAGGACCACAAACATATTTTCGGCAGGATCACCCTGGTGGATATAGGCATCGCCCGGATTGAGAACCTGTTCCTGCGACTGGCTAAGAAACCAGGCAATCTGATCCTCCGGCAAGTCGGCAAACGCGGGAACGCGAAGTAATTCTGATTTTTCGGCCATTTACACCTTGCTCAGATACTGATGGATGAACTGCACCGCAACCGAACCTTCACCAACTCCTGAAGCCACGCGTTTTATGGATCCATGACGCACATCGCCAACCGCAAAAATGCCGGGAACATTGGTCTCTAGCAAGAACGGATCCCGGTCGAGCGACCATCCTTTTGGACGTTGTCCGTCGCGGATGAGATCAGGGCCGGTCAACAGGAAACCGCGCTCGTCACGCTCGACGACGCCCGCCAGCCAATCCGTGCGCGGCAGTGCTCCAATAAAGATGAACATTGCACTCGCCGGGACCCGGTCAACTTTGTTCGTATCGGAACAGAGCACCGAAATCTCCTCCAGATGTGTTTCACCATGCGCCTCAGCCACACTGGCGTGCGTCCACAGCTGAATGTTCTTCGTCTCTTGAACCTGGTCGATTAAATATTGAGACATGGTGCTGGAAAGCGATTCGCCGCGCACAAGAATGACAACCCGCTCTGCGTATCTGGCAAAGTTCATGGCCGCCTGGCCCGCCGAGTTTGCGCCGCCCACCACGTAGACGATTTCACCCTTGCAGGACAAGGCCTCGGTCGCGCCGCCGCCATAATAAATCCCTGCACCTTGTAACCTGTCTATTCCGGGAGCTTCCAGCCGCCGCCATTGCACTCCAGTTGCGATCATCAGTGCGTGGCATGAGATCTCGCTGCCGTCCGCGAGCTTGACGATTCGGTAAGACGCCTCAGTTCGAACACCGACCACCTCCTGCGGCGACAGGATTTCGACTCCAAACCGCTGGGCTTGCACCACCGCGCGCCGAGCCAAATCCCCGCCACTGAGTCCGGTCGGAAATCCAAGATAGTTCTCGATGCGGGAACTCATTCCCGCCTGACCGCCGGGTGCTTCCCGCTCGACCATCACTGTGTGCAGACCTTCCGAGGCGCCATAAACTGCAGCGGCCAACCCAGCTGGTCCTCCACCCACGATGGCCAAATCATAGAAGCTGGTTTGGGCACGGGTGCGCAGCCCAACCTTTTGCGCTACATCCGCGGGTACACCCTCGAGAAGCTTCGTCCCGTCCGGGAAAAGCACGACCGGAAGATTGGCAGCTTCTGGGCCCAGAGCCTCCAAAAGACGTTTAGTCTCCGGATCATTGGCAGACAGTTCGACGTCAATCCACTGATATGGGACGTGGTTGCGCGCCAAGAAATCCCGCAACTCGTATGATCGTGGCGACCAGCGGGTGCCTAACACTCTGATCCCTTGAAATGTGGGATGGAACGAGGCTTGCCAGTCGTCGAGCAAGTCATCTAACTGGGGATACAAGTGCTCGGCGGGAGGGTCCCAGGGTTTCAGAAAAAAATAGTTGATGCTGGCCTGATTGATGGCGCTGATCGCTGCATTCGTATCCGCGTAAGCGGTGAGCAATGCCCGCTTCGCGCTGGGGAAGATTCCCATTGCCTGTTGTAAGAATTCCACCCCGTCCATGCGCGGCATGCGCTGGTCGGCAAGAAGCAATGCCACGTTGTCGTTACGTACCTTCAACTGCTTCAACAGATCAATCGCGCCTTCTGGGGAATCACTCCCGATGACACGATATCCCGCGCCGTACTGCGAACGGAGATCGCGTTCTATCGCCCGCAACACATCGGAGTCGTCATCCACACTCAGCAAAATTGGCTTGGCCATGCTAGGTTCGGTCCGGCCCAAAGAGATGATTACAGACTTTCGTGATTGTCCGCACGACTAAGTTAGATACAGAAAACTGCATTTGGTCGCGTAATTCTTGTTACAGGGTCCGCGATCCGCTCTCATTTGGAGAAGCGATGAGGCCAAATGATCACCGAGTTGGGCACGATAGAAATGCAAATTAGGGCCGCTTTCTGTACAGGCTGTGAAGTAGCGCTACAATGCACAAACTAGAAGTGCGAATCGGGATTCTGGTTCAGAGCCACAGAATTGGTTCGCAACTCAGATCGAGCGGAAGAAGGAGTGGTCATGCGACCGGCAAAGGTCATTTCATTCATGCTCAGCATTGTCAGCACTTGTGCCCTGACGCCTCGAATTACTGCGCAGACGCTCACTTCGCCGCACCGAACAGTAATTGCCGCGAGCCAGGTGATTGATGGCAAGGGTCACGTACTCCATGACATTCGGATCGTGATCGAGGGACCAAAGATTGTTTCGATAGGTCCTATGGTCGACGAGCCGGTGGACTATGACCTGCGCGGCCTGACGGTGTTGCCGGGCTGGATTGACGCGCACGTGCACATCACATGGATCTTCGGCAAGGATGGAAAAAGCGCGGGCACAGAAGGGACAACCCAAGAAGATGCCTATAAAGTGGCGTCGAATGCCTGGGTAACACTGATGGCAGGCTTCACGACGGTGCAGAGTGTAGGCTCGCCAACCGATATTCCGCTTCGCGATGCCATTGCGAAAGGAATAATCCCCGGCCCGCGCATCCTGACGGCCAACGAGCCGCTCGAAGGACGAGGCGAGGCAACCGGCACGCCTGATGAAATCCGCGCTTATGTGAGGAAGCAAAAGCAAGCCGGTGCGGACCTGATCAAAATCTTCGCGTCGAAATCCATTCGCCAGGGCGGAGGAATGACTCTCTCGCAGGAGCAATTAAACGCGGCTTGTGATGAGGCAAAGAAGCAGGGATTACGCACGCTCGTGCACGCTTACAAAGAGGCGGTCCGCGCCGCGACTCTCGCGGGTTGCACCGAGGTTGAGCACGGTACGCTGGCGGCAGATGACGACTTGAAATTGATGGCGGATAAGGGCACCTATTTCGACCCGCAACGCGGGCTGGTCATCGAGAATTACTTACAGAACAAATAAAAGTATCTCGGCACAGAAGGTTACACGGCAGAGGGATTTGCTGCGATGGAGAAGATCCTGCCGGTGGATCACGAGATCTTTCAACACGCAACGAAAATTCCGAAACTGAAAGTCGTTTTTGGCACCGACGCCGTGGCCGGCGCTCACGGGCGCAATGCCGAGGAGTTCATTGATCGCGTGCATGACTGCGGTGTGGACCCCATGGCGGCGATGGTCTCTGCCAACTCGCTGGGCGCCGAAGCGCTGGGCTTAGGCGATCAGATTGGCTCGATCGCCCCCGGCTTTCAAGCGGACATTATTGCGCTCGATGGAGACCCGTTGAAAGACATCACCGCCGTTCGGCGCGTTGTATTTGTAATGAATGGCGGCGTCGTTTACAAGAACGCCGCGCGCGGCGCGATTCCTCTTTATGCAAGCGTCCAGCCTTGATTCGAGCTTGAGAGTTGGCGCGGCTTGGCTGAAGAAAGATAATCATCATCTCGCTCTTCTTCAAGCCAGTGCGTAAAGGTACTCGACGAAGGAGCGTATTGCCCCATCCATTCCCGCAACTTTTGTATTCGTGGAATCAATCAGATAGTACTCATTCGGAGCATGCGCCCCGGTTCCGTGCCCAACTCCGAAATGTCCGGCGGGAAGATTGATCGGTTCGGAAGTGAAGATGTATCCCGGCCAAGAACCGGCGGATCGAGGCCATAGCCCCGGATCCAGACCCAACTTGCGGTAAGTTGCAATTTGCGCGTGGATGAGCTTCGAATCCTGCGAGGTCTGTGTCGGATCGTACCCACCAGTCATATTGACCTCGATATCGCCGAAGCCATGTTTGGCCAGATGATCCTTCAGAAGCGCCAGTGTACCGGCCGCCGTCATGTCAGGCACCAGCCGCATGTCAATCTTCGCGACGGCGCGATGCGGCAGAATAGTCTTGCCCCCGGGACCTGTATATCCACCGACCAAGCCCTCGATGTTGATCGTGGGTTTGGATTCGAGGAGCACGAGGGAGTCAAGCCAGTTTGTGTCGTGTACCCAATGCTCAACGCCTAGCTGCTGTTTAGTCGTGTCTTCACGGCGCCGAGCGGCGGCATCTTGAATCATCTTTATTTGGTTGGGAGAGAGCGGCTTGACCTTGTCAAAAAAGCCCGCGACAGCAGGCGTATGCCCATC
>DASYGR010000191.1:0-3159 GCA_035999525.1 Terriglobales bacterium | reverse complement strand
CAAGAGCTGATTAACCAAAGCATAGTTCTGGTGAACGGTGTTCGAATTACATTGAATTTGCAGGCCGTCGAATAGAGTTGTAGCACCAATAATCGCGAACGATTTAGACTGATGTCGAAGTTAGCCGGTCAGTCTGAATGGAAGACCTAGATGAGTAAAGCGCGTGAGATTCGCTGCTACGACTACGTAAACCATCCCTACGAACGCGTCCGCGATGCGTTGAAGCAGGACGCACTCGCCGTGTTCCAGTCGGCTACGAAGGCGGCCGCTTCCCGAGCGCAATCGATCGCCGCTGAGCTGCACGTCGACGTTGGCGGTATTGGGGTCAAGACCGATATCAAGATTTCCGTCAAGAGCGTTGAGGAGCAAGTCCATGGTGGCGTCGCGAATCCCACCACCCGGCTGCTCCTCGAATGGGAGGCTGCGGCTATGCCACGCTTGTTCCCACTCATGAGGGCCGAGCTTTCAGTCTACCCGCTGACCGCTACAGAAACGCAGTTGGATTTTTCGGGACTTTACGAACCACCGTTCGGCGCCGTGGGAAAAGCCATGAACGCGATGGTCGGCCACCGCATCGCGGAGGTGTCGGTTCATCGCTTCATCGGCGACGTGGCAGAATACCTCCGGCAAGCCCTTGCTTAATTGAATCCTCGCTCGGTTGGCGTATGCGTGACCGAGCGCGACAGAGGCGGAAAAAACGGCGGACCCAGCAATTCACTCGTGTCTTTCGCCCCCGGAGGACGCAACAAAGACTAGAAGTTATCTCATAAACACATTCAAGCCGTTTGGGGCTTGAGAGTTATGCAAACGAGCGTAAATCAAGTGCATGGACCTGACCGAAGTGCAGTGGCAAGTACTGCGGCCCTTGCTCACTCCCAGGCGGCGTCCCGATGGTCGTGGTCGGCCCTGGCGCGATGCGCGAGCGGTACTGAACGGCATTCTCTGGGTTTTGCGCACCGGTGCTCCTTGGCACGATCTGCCCGACCGCTATCCGCCCTATCAAACCTGCCATCGCCGCTTTCAGCAGTGGCAGCGCGATGGCACTTTAACCCGCTTGCTGCACGCGCTCGCCGAAGACTTGCGAGCCCGGGGCAAGCTCGACCTTTCCGAGACGTTCATCGACGCCAGCTTCAGCTCGGCGAAAAAAGGGGCTCTGCTATCGGCCCGACTCGCCGCGGAAAAGGCAGTAAAATCATGGCGATCGCAGACCGCCATGGTCTTCCTGTCGCCTGCAGCATCGCCAGCGCTTCGCCGCATGAAACCCAACTCGTTGAAGCCACCATCAAGCAGCGCTTCACGCAAGCCAAGCCGCAACGAATGATTGGCGACCGCGCTTACGACAGCGATCCGCTCGATTTGTGCTTGCAGGAAAAGTACGGGATTCATCTGATCTCGCCGCACCACTCTAACCGCTCCCGGAAAGCGACCCAAGATGGCCGCGAACTTCGCCGTTACTGTCGCCGCTGGAAAATCGAACGCCTCTTCGCCTGGCTGCACAACTTTCGCCGACTGGTCACGCGCTGGGAACATCACGAATCCAATTTCCTCGCCATGGTCCAACTCGGTTGCCTCATTGTCCTCCTGAGGCATTTATGAGATGGCTTCTAGTAATTTCCGTGTCGAGGCATGCACTGACCCAGGCGATATTTTTCTCATATGGCGTCTCCATTTGTGCCCTATTCCACAAGTCAAATATAACTAGTTGATAACTTACAAGGCAAGAGGCGGTGACTGTGGAAAATGTTTCGTCCTGGCCATCCCACCGACTAAGGCAGGCGGTAATGCCCTCGCCCGACGAAATGGAGGAGGCCGAGGTCGCGCAAAATCTGGAGCTGTTGGCGGATTTTGTCGCGGACGTGGCGGTTGGCGGGATGGAGGGATGCGAGATGGGGTTCGAGAGTGTAGGCGTCGGCGAGGGTGAAAGTTTGTTTGTGAAGTGAGCGGATGAGGTTCAGAACGTCGAGCGTCCAGCCGCGCATTTCGGGGCGAAGGTTTGCAAGCGGCCGAACCTTGGCGAATTGTTTTCGGGCGAGTTTGCGGTTTGCAGGTTCACCGTCAACGACCAGTGGAATGCGCGCATCCGGAGGAATCTCGGTCAGCAGGATGTTGCAGCCAATCCATCCGGCGCGTCGTGCGGTGGGCGCGAGAGGCTTTCGTTTTTCGATGGCGGAAATGGAAAATGCAAATTCAGGAACGAGAAAAACGTTCCGTACGCTCCAGCGTTCGATATCGTAATGGAGAGCGACGAGATTCGGCGTCTGGTCTTGGCGGATTTTTTGCAGCATGGTTGCGTATGCGGCATCCAGAATCTTGCTACCGAACGAATGCGACTGCGCTTTGAGTTGGAATGAAGCATCGCAGTCGGGACAAACATAGTCGACGGCGGCCGTGTTTGGCGGAGAGCAGGAAAGTTCGTCAGAAGCGCAATTCAGACAATATAGATTTTTCGCGGCCCACGCTTCAGTGGCGATGCGGGCGCGCTGTGAATTGCTGTTGTAACCTTCGAGGCCCGCGCGGGGAAGTTCGAGTTGCACGCGGGGATTAGATCACGTTCCATCCCGCAGATAAATCTCTGTTTCGGTCTTGATAATGAACAGGACTTCGATGGCTCTCTGTGAGCTTGACGTGAATTTGCGCCAGGCTTCTTCGAGGGAATCGGCGGGCGCGGAGTAAATAATTTCGCGACGCGAAGAGCCGACGAAATAATAGTTCCGCTCACGGCGAACGAGTTTCGCGCTGATGGGGCCGCTCATATTTGTGTTATTTGATCGATCCATAGGATCGGGAAACAGATCAAGGGAAAACTGGACGCAAGAGACAGAAATGTTGACCTGTACCAGTTCGGAACAGATGCGCCGCAGGGAAAGCGACAGTGATTCCAGTTCCAGTTCGCATCCCATGACGCGGCGGTGAACACGAAGGGCCGCGACGAGAACCGTGCCGGAGCCGAGGAAGGGGTCGAGGACGAGGTCGCCTTCGTTGGAGGAGGCGAGGAGGATGCGCTCGATGAGGGCGAGAGGCTTTTGCGCGGGATGCTTGCCGAAGCGCTTTTCCTCGGAAGTGGGAGGCAGGATTTCCCAGACGCTTTTCATCTGGCGGCCGGCGTTCATCTGCTTCATCAATTTGTAATTGAATTTGTGGCGGGACTTTTTGTCGCGC
>DASYGR010000141.1:0-4922 GCA_035999525.1 Terriglobales bacterium | reverse complement strand
AATCCATTGACGTCGATCCTGGGGTTCACTGAAGTTGTGTTGGGACATTCTGGGCTGGAGCCCGCGGTCCGAACTCAATTGCAAACGGTGCGCGATGAGGCCTTGCGACTCAAGATTTTGGTCGGCAATCTCAGCCGAATGTCACGACGCCACCCGGAACAGCTCCACCGGATGGATTTGCGAACGGTTCTTGCCCGCATGCTCGAACTCCGGAGTTATCAACTGGCTGCCAATAATGTCCGGGTGCAATACGCGCCGGCGCGCGCGCCCATCTTCGTGAAAGGCGATACGGAATTGCTGTTGCAGGCGATGCTGCAGTTGGTCCTGAATGCGGAGCAATCCATTCGCGAATCCCGCGAGACGGGCGAAATCCGATTGAAATGCGACGTTTGGGATGGTCGCGCGCGAATTACGGTCGAGGACAATGGCTGCGGCATACCTCCAGAAGTCCGTGATCACATCTTCGATCCATTTTTCACCAGCCGGCCAATGTGGCAGGGAACCGGCCTGGGGTTGAGCATTTGTCACAGTATCGTCGAACAGCACGACGGCGAGATCGGCGTCGAGAGTGAAGTGGGACGCGGCACGACCATTCGTGTCCTGCTGCCATTGGCAACCACCAAAGACTCCGAAACGGGGCATGACGGTGCAGATTTGGCTGCGCTGGAACCGATGGAGCCGGCGGCAACGACCGAAGAACCCGCCCTCGCAAGTCCCGCCCGGCGATTCCTGGTGATCGACGATGAAATGGAGATTCTGAACCTCGTCTCAGTCGTTCTTGCGAAAACGGGTGCAACCGTCGTGATCTTGCAGGATCCCACGCGTCTGGACTCCATATTGAATTCAACATCCAATCAAGATCCGTTCGATGCAGTGTTGTGCGACTTGAAAATGCCCGGACAAGACGGACTGGCGGTCCTGCGGACCTTGCGCGAAAGACAGCCTGCTCTTGCCCGCAAATTCCTTTTGATGACCGGAAACCTGGCCGATGCGGACAAAGCGCAGATCGAGCTCGAGGGCGTTCGCATATTGTCGAAGCCTTTCACGCTCGTAAACCTACGCACAATGATCGGAGAGATTGTGTCTTCGAATAGCTAAATCGGGATCCCGTTTTGTAATAAGGACCGCGGATGCGGCGAAAGATGTAAACCGCGCGCGGGTATGTTATGGTTCGAGCCTCGCGCCTGCCCCGAATTTCCCGCGCGATTCAAACTATGGCTGAAAAACTGGTACTTGTCGGAGTCTTACCGGAAGTTGTGCTCATCGAAGCTACGGATCAAGTCGTTTGGGTTGCGGAGAGCGGGAATCTCCGCATTGAATTTGATCCCCAAAGATGCCCATTTTCCTCGAATGTCTTTCAGGCTCCGGCGGGTGTGCGCTTAATGAGCGGGACACCGCGCGCCGGCCTTGGTCCCGGGTCGTTCAAATATCGATTGTTGATTAATGACCACGTGATTGCGCACGGCGAAGTGATTATCCGCGGCAAGTAGAACGACTCAAGAACCCTGATTCCGTTGTTTCAGTTTCGCGCCAATCTAGAGCCATGGCCTCCACTTGGATGACTAATCGCTCGCCATGGCTGTTCGGCCGGAGCTGATGGAGTCGGCAAGTGCGCGGCGCGCTTGCGCTAGTCGAAATGCCGGCACCGGTCGGCCAGCGGAAACGGTGAGTTCCGCGGCACGCCGGGGAAAATCCTTGCGCTGATCGTAATGAAGACCAAATTGATTGAGCATCTCCACGGCAACCTTCGGATCGTCACTTCGGTCGACGCCCCAGAACCACAAATGTTCCTCGTGCCGCTGCAAAAGCTGAAGAGTTTCTTCCAGCCTCTTCATGGCGGTGTCAAAAGATGAGACAAGGAAAAATACGGGCAACGACCAGTCCTTCGCGCCGAACTGTACCTGCACGCGGACCGCATACTTGCCATTCTGATTGATTTCAATGCAGCAGCGATACTCGTTCCGCTGGGCGATCAATTTTTGATTCATTGGCTTCTCTCTATTCTGGGGAAGCTGGGCCTTGGCCAACGTTACCTTTTTACCCGTTAAAGCTCCGAAACGCCTGACCATCGAGCTGTAGATGGTATTCGCCCACCAGAAACTGCACTCTCTGATGAAGGCGCTTCAAACGGGGGAAGAGGTCCGCCGATTCCGTGACACCCCGCTGGCGACGGGGCAGGCGCTGCTAGAGGAGATATGCTAGACGAATGCTATGGGCGACGCAACTGGAAAAAAGCCTCATTTCTCTTCCTATAAGTAACGTTTTTACAGTCACTTAGCTTGATGATTGGCTGATGAGGCTCTTCAGATTGTCTTGATTGAAAGCGAGCTTCCCTTCTTGCTCGTAACGCTTTTGGAGAGCATCGTGGAACGCTTCAAACGCTACCGACTGCTTCTCCTGCAGGATTTGTTGCCGCAAATCGTTCGCCGCCTTTGCAAAATCAGCAGGATTGACTCCCTGTTTCGACTTCACTTGATAGACCACCCAGTTCCCGCTGACAAGAACAGGCGCGCTGGCCTGACCGACGTTCATGTTAAACGCCGCCTCCAAGTCCTTGGCCGGGCCCAGATCGGCGATTTGGCTGGTGCGAGTGATTGGGTCAGTAGACTTAGCCGTCAGGCCCAGCGATTTCGTTGCCTTGTCGAGCGAATCGCCTGCTTTCACGCGCTTGGCTAGCTCTTGTGCTTTCTGCTCCGCAAGGTCCTGAGCCTTCTCTTTGCGGTAATCGGCAACAACACGGTCGCGGACTTCGGCCAGCGTACCTTGGTGTCCGGCGACAACCTTGTCGACGGAAATGATCACATAACCCCGATCAATGGAAATTGGCTGACTCAATTCGCCTGGACGAAGCGAAAAAAGCGCCTCTTGGAGCTGCGGCGCATTTCCCAGGTCGCCCGCTGGCTCGGTGACACTCACAAGGGACGTCTCGCCCGTTTGCAAATTAAATTCCTTGGCAATAGCGTCGATAGATTGGCGATTAGACTGGCGAACCGCGGCGGCCAGTTTGTCCGATAGCCCGCTTTGTTCGTCGTTCACTTTCTCCTGCGTCAGGGTCGTCACAATCGAATCGTGAACCTCCGCCAAACTTTTCGTGTGCGCATCTTCCTTCTCCACCACTTTGATGATGTCGAAGCTATACGGCGTCTGCACCACGTCGGAAACGCCGCCCTTCGGCAAGCTGAAAGCAGCCTTCTCGAACGATGGAGCTGTCTGACCGGCGACAATCCAGCCGATATCACCGCCCTTCGCTTTGGTATTCGCGTCTTCGGAATATTTCTTGGCCAAGTCCTCGAATTTTGCACCGTGCTTGGCTTGGTCGTCGACCTTCTGGGCCTGCTGCTTGATCAGAGCCACTTCCGCATCGGTCTTGCCCAGCGTGTTGAACACAATCTGCTCGGCGTGAACTCGATTTTCGACCTTGTAGTCGTCCAAATGCTGTTGGTAATACGCCTGGATGTCGGCATCGCTGATTTTCGTACTCTTCTTGAGCTGATCGAGATCCAGAAGAGCGTATTTGGCGGAGCGCCGTTCAGGCACTTGGTATTTCGACTGATTCTTCGCAAAATACGCAGAAAGCTCCGGATCAGAAGGATTGATTGTCGATTCCAGACCCGAAGGTTTGATCGCCACGTAATCGAGCTGAACCTTTTCATTTTGCCAGCGATAGCGCTGCTCGATTTCTTGCGGTGAGACGCTGATGCCATCGGTGACCAGGTCCTTGAACCTTTCCTCCAACACGATCGTGCGCACCTCATCTTCGAACTGCGCCACGGACATGCCCGTCCGGAGTTGGACCTCCTGCGCATAACGTTCAGCGCCAATCCAATTGCCTCCAACAAACGCCGTCGGGATCAACTGCCTGATGCGCGCCGTGGTTTCTTCAGGAGTAACCTGAATACCGAGCCTATCGGCTTCCATATCCAGAAGGTGTTTGAAAACCAGCTGGTCGAGAATCTGACGCATGTACAAGCCTTGAAGTACGGGCGGGACCGTCTGTCCGCGCGTCTGCTGGTCGTACTGTTGGCGGACGTCAACGGCGGTTATGTTCTGCCCACCGACGGTGGCGATCGCATCAGCGCTGCCCGTCGTGGAGTTGCCCAGCGGTGAAATGGGCGCCATGGTCAAAACCATTGCGCCACTGATAAGCACAAGGATACCGCCTAGAAAAATCCTTACGGCCGTCTTGCTCTGGCTCAGATTCTTTAGCACTGTTTTTTGCGCCTCGTTATCCGGAAACATGATTATAGAAGAGCGCAGCGAATCACTCAACTTGAATCGAAGGTGGAACCCCAATCGGCTCTCGGAGCGGCCAACGGACTGGCATATGCTTGACAGCCAACAAACCTTCGCTTATGGTCTTGTGCAAGGACGGCGTCGTTTAGTCTCAGCCAACCCGCTTGCTTAACGGGACTAACGTGAAATCAAATCTCATCAAGCTCTTCGCCGCTGCTTCTCTATTCCTCAGTGTTGGAGCACACGTGGCAGCCCAGGGCGGTCCTCCCTTGCCCAGCACGCTTGGCAAAGCGCAGGGAACCGGGTGGATCATGGTCTATATTCGCGGCGAGCACGGATCGATCGTCCCCGCCTCGGTGCTGCCGCAGTTGACCCTTACCTCCGAGGATAACTCGCCGGTAATCCAAACCCCTCGCACGGTCGGAAATGGCTGGGCGTTTTCTGGTCTTGCAACAGGAGTCACCTACGACCTGGAAGTGAAGGCCGATGGTTACCAGCCCGCTCACGAACTGGTGACCGTTCCCGCCATGGACTTTGGTTCCGCGACCGTCACTGTCTTTTTGAAACCCCTTGACGAGCAATTGCTCTTTCATCCCCCGAACGGCGCATTTGTACTCGCGCCTCGCGCTCAGAAGGAAGTGGAAAAGGCCTGCGCGACATGAGCTCCGGAAAAATTCCCTCAGCCCAGA
>DASYGR010000088.1:0-11605 GCA_035999525.1 Terriglobales bacterium | reverse complement strand
AAAAATCCGCCAATTGAAAATCGCCTGGAAAAGGGCAGGGCGCGGACCCTGCCCTTGTTGGAAACTTCGCAGCAAAAGAGTTTCTCGCGGAGATTTTACGCCTGCTTCTCCGCAATCAAAATGCATTCTTCCAGCACTTGCATTGCAATGTCCGCTTCATCTCGCGTAACGATCAGCGGCGGTGCAATTCGAATCGTGCTGGGACCGCATCCCAGGAATAAAACTCCGCGTTCGAATGCCAACTCGATAATTCGGTCGCGTTGGGCTGGAGCGTATTCCTTGGTCTGCTGATCTTTGACGATTTCGACTCCAATCATCAGACCGCGGCCACGCACATCCCCAACCAGCTTGTGCTTGCTGGGCCACGCCGCCATTTGTTTCAGCATGTGATTTCCGACCTCGGTGGAATTGGTCATGAGGTCTTCGCTTTCAATCACATTGATTGTGGCGAGCGCCGCGGCAATGCATACCGGGTTGCCACCGAAGGTTGAGGCATGCGATCCCGGAACCCAGTCCATGATCTCGGCTTTGCTCATCGTGATGCCCAGAGGCATGCCCGAAGCAATGCCCTTCGCCATGCAAACGATTTCGGGATGAACACCGGTGTGTTCGATTGCCCACCATTTTCCGGTGCGGCCAGCACCGCTTTGCACTTCGTCTGCAACCAACAAAATTCCGTGACGATCACAAATGCGGCGAAGTTCCCGCATGAATAAATCAGGTGCGACTACGTAACCGCCTTCACCCTGGACTGGTTCCACGAAAATAGCCGCTACTTCCTCCGGAGGAAGCGTTGTCTTAAACAACTTGTCTTCGATGAAGCGCGCGCAGTCCAGCGAAAACGCTTCAGCAGTTCGCCCTTCGGGACGGCGATAAACGTCTGGATAAGTGATATGCGTGACGCCCGGAACTGGAGGTCCAAAGCGTCGTTTCTGCTGCGGCTTTGACCCAGTCAGCGACAGTGCGCCCATGGTGCGTCCGTGGAACGCTCCAAAAAATGCGATGATATTCTGCCGTTTCGTGTGATAGCGCGCGAGTTTCAGAGCGCATTCAATCGCTTCCGCGCCAGAATTTCCGTAGTAAAACTTGTGCGGACCCGGCATGGGAGCGATCTTCGTCAACCGCTCCGCCAGTGTGACCAGACTCTCATAATAAAAGTCCGTGCCAGACATGTGAATCAATTCGCCAGCTTGACGCTTGATTGCCGCAACCACTTCAGGATGGCAATGTCCGGTTGAAGTGACCGCTATTCCTGCTGAAAAATCCAGGAACTCGTTGCCGTCCACATCAATGACGATCATGCCACGGCCTTGCTTTGCCACCAGCGGATAAGAACGTGTGTAAGAAGGCGAAATATATTTCTCGTCGCCGGCTAGTATTCGTTTTGCGTTGGGACCGGGAAGGGCGGTAATAATCTTCGGTCCGATTAAGGTAGCGGTTGCCATAAAATCCTCCAGAAATCACGATTGCGAGCGGGTAACTGCTTAGCTGCGCGAAAACGGTTAACAAGATTTTTCGCGCGAGCGCGTCAGAATCGGAGAGGTCTGGAACTAGTCGCTACCAAAGAGACTGGGACGTACCTGGGAAGGGAGCACCGCTAAGTGACGCCGCGGGCAAACCAGCGAATGCAGCCAGCAAAAAGGCAAATGCGAATTGGGTCGTTGAAGCCGCATAGAGAAACAATCCAGAATCCATTATAGACCCGGGCCGCAACCGTCCGTAACCCCCTTATGGGCAGCGCCATTGGTCATCTTTCGCGGCAACTGCGCCCTCCCACATGACGAAAATATACAAACTAGTGACAGTCCGGTGACAATCCGCCCTACACGTTGGCTAGGATTCGAGCTGGGTCGGAGACCTTCAAGCAAACGCCGGTTCAAACGGCCGCGCCGAATCGGAACTGACTCACCCAGGTTCGCACCTAAAAGGAGAATTCCCCCATGCATCGCCGCTCCATCGCTCTCACGTTTTGTTCTGTGGTCGTACTGATCTTTGCTTCCACCGCATCCTTCGCCCAATATCAACTCACCAATCTGGTTTCAAATCAGGTAGGCCAGGCAAAACACGTTGATCCCTTGCTGGTAAACGGCTGGGGGATTGCGCGCGCCGCGACCTCACCATTCTGGGTCAGTGACCAAGGCTCCGGCTGGAGCACTCTGTATAACGGCGCGGGCATTAAGCAGGGCCTGGAAGTTGAGATTCCTTCCGCGAGCGGCTCCGGGACAGGCTCGCCAACCGGGGTCGTATTCAATGGCTCCGCGGATTTTCAGGTGAAGGGAAAGTCAGCGCCCTTCATCTTTGCAACACTCGACGGAACGATCAGTGCCTGGTCACCGGGCAATGACTTTAATAATTCGATCATCGTCGTGCCTGCGGCAGGCGGCGCTTCCTACACCGGGTTGGCGATCACCAGCCATGCCTCAGGGAATTCTCTTTTCGCAGCCGACATTGCCAACAACAAGGTGGACATGTTCGACGGCACCTTCGCCCTTGTAAAGTCTTTTACCGACACTAGTCTTCCCGCAGGCTTTGCTCCGTTTGGCATTCAGGACATCAACGGCCTTCTGTATATCGCATTTGCCGATACGTCTGGCGCGGCGGGCGGATTCATTGACGTCTACAGCGAAGACGGAACGTGGCTGAAGACCCTCGCCCAGGGCAAACCATTAAATCAGCCTTGGGGCATCGAGGCAGCGCCAAAGAACTTCGGACCGCTCAGCAACACTCTGTTGGTGTCGAACAATACCAATAGCGGTACGATAAACGCTTTTAACGCCATCACCGGAGAGTTCGTAGGCACGATTAAAGATACCAATGGCAAGGTAATCCATATCAATCAGCTGTGGGGAATTAAGTTTGGCGGCGGAGCAGCAAGCAACGGAAGGACGAATGAATTGTTCTTCACTGCCGGTCCCGCGAACAACCTCGCTGGAACCTTCGGCTCAATTTCACCTAAGTAGCGGTGACGCTAGCGGGGATGCGCAAGGCCGCCTTCTTCCTAGGAATGGGCGGCCTTTTTCTATTCTGTAACTACTGCAATGCCGATTGCGTCAGCTTGACTGCACAATAGGGATTTGCGATCCCACCTGCGGCGTGGCAGTTCTGTCCATTGACTGAACCCGGCGCGAGAGTGCTGAAGTAGAGGTTTGCTCCGCCATTGGCCACCTGGTTGTCAACAACGATGCTGCTTGCGCCTCCGAGCTTACTCGGCGTCGTGACACAGGTCGAGGTCGGACTGCCGTTCGAACAACTCGTCGAAGCGGGAAGTCCGGCCGTAATACTTGAACTCTTCACAAACCCGTCGCCAGTGCCTCCGACTCCGAAAAATAATCGGTCCGTGGTTCCGTCGAAAAACTCGATCAACGGAGAACACTCATCGCCCTTCGAGGAGTTCACCACCCAAGTGGTTGTGGGGACGGCCGGAAGGCCATCGTTAAGAACCCCCCCGTTAAACGGATACATATATATCTTAGGGTTTGATGGAATCAGTGGCGTGTTTCCGGTGCCAGAAACGAATCCACAAGCGATGATGTGTCCTTTTGCGCTTCCGTTCAACCAGAATTGATTATCGAAGTCTCCAGCATGAACGTTGCCAGTGGTGCAATCACCGTTACCGGAACCAGAGCCGAGGTCAACAGTGTTTGTTGCATCGACTACCGTGGCGGAGGTGAAGTTCGCCGGAAGCTGGCTTATCGCTCCACCAATCCCCACGACGCTGCTGCATCCAGTGAATGCGAATACCTGATCAATCGCAGGATTGGATATATCGCTAACAACAATGGGGGGATCAACAATTCCGATGCCATTCCCTGGGGGCACTTCGGTCGTCCATCCAATCGAGAGTGTGGCAGCCGTTGTTTTCCCCGGATTCGCTAGATTTATTGCATACAGAAAGCCGCTTCCGTCGCCGATGAAAATTCTTCCTTCATTGTCGTCCACGGTGGGATTAGTCAGTACTTTTCTGAAGGTGGCAGTGGAAACTATTACTGGCCAGTTGGCGTCAGCCGCGACCACCGGAGTTCCGCCGCCAAAAACCGGACTGATTTTATAGAGCTTGCCGTCTCCGGTGCCAACGTAGGCAGTATCGGTGCTGTAATCAATCCACGGCGAAGTGGGTGTGCCCGCGGCGGAAATTTGGACGGTAGTCATGCAATTTACCGTTGTCGGCTTGGCGCAAGACGAAGGCGTCGCAGGAGCGCGGACTGTGCCAGTTTGCGACGGCGGCACCGGAATTGGATTCGGCAAAACCAACACGTGAAAATACGAACCAGCCGTCGCCGTCTCGACAAAAGCTACTTTGGTACCATCTTCTGAAATCGAAGGAGAAGTCGTAATCTTGCCGCCGCCTTGCGTCACCGTGTTGTAGGCAAAAGAGACCCAGGGGGTACCGCTGTTGCATTTCGGGATAGCCTCAGTGTAGAGGTTATTTATCCCGACGATGTTGGCTTGGACTCCGGAAACAACCGTCAGACCGAGCAGCACGAAGTCGTTGTTGCAACTTTCTTTGGTCACATCGAATCCGTATTTGGCCGGCGACTGATTCGCGGGAACGAATCCGTTTTCGAGAGAGACCGCCCAGTCAACCTTCATCGCGTTCTTGCGTGGTCTCCGGCGCCGCTTTGACGCCTCAATCGCAGCCCTGCGCATGACCATGTTGTAAACGTGCCTGGGTTCGGTGACACCTGCCTTCAGCGCGGCAGAATCGTCGTTTCCGGTCATAACAATGTGCCGCGAACTCCAATCCTGCGGATACCCAAAATGGGTCTCAGCGGTAGGGTTGAGGTCTTGACCTCCATTTTCAGCCGCCTGGACGAACGCCGGAAGGCTCACAACAAAACCGAGCAACAAATAGACCCATACCTTGTGTTTAAACAGATGCATGCGGCTGACCTTTCGCTCGGATCATAATGTCTTTGTATGTCCAATATTACGGTAATCGGCGTCCGATTCCCACCATAGGATGTAGCTCGCGCCAGCCCCTTTCGTAACCAAAGCAGGGTACTGGAGATAGAAGACACAACTAGCTTCACAGTTTTGAACGGGCACGGCTTTCAGCCGCGCTGTAAGCCTCTTGGATGATTAACGGCGGGACTGAAGCCCCGCCGTTTCAAAACTATCGCTGGCGAAGATTTCCTCAACCCATTGAGCCAGCCATAACGCGAAACATGCTACCCACAGCACGCGCGATTTTTCTGACGAGAAGAATAATGATCGTTAGAAACAAAAGCACGATGGCTGCTGCGGAATAAGGGTGGGCTGTTGCAAACCAGGTGAGGCCTATCGCGAATGCATCCTCCCCGAAACTTAAGGCCGCATTTGAAAAAGGCTCTGGCGATGGCGTCACCAGAGCGCGCAATGCTGTTTTGCTGCTATGAGCGGCGAGGGCAATAGCTCCGCCAATCAACGTGGCCAGCAATTGCTTCGGCGGAGGAAGTTGCGAGGTGGCGCCATAAGCAAGCAGCGCGGCGATGGGCACACGCACAAAAGTATGCAGGGCGTTCCACATCAAATCAACAACCGGAATCTTGTCCACAACAAATTCGATCGCAAATAAACCAATACATGCGCCAATGACCCACCAGTCGGCGACCGGGTGAAGGCCCGGAGGAAGCTCAAGCAAATGCGCATGAGACAGTAGTCCCAGGGTCGCAACCGTCGCATACACGTTAAGTCCGGCCGCGAAGCTTATCGCAACGAATAGTGCCGCAATTTCATTTGCGGGGAGGCTAAGCGCGTGAAACATCGTAGGAATGTTATCCCGCCGCGTCGTTCTTGTCGAAGCCACGGCGTTGTTCTTGTCTAAAGCTATGGCGTTCTGTCGAAAGCTACAGTAGCCGCGCCAGGACCTGCATCACGTATGATGTCGGGCTGGGGGCTCACTTTTATGCTCACGATTCGTCCCGCGACTGTCGAAGACGCGACGCTGCTGAGAACACTTATCCGCGAACTCGCCGATTACGAACATGGACTCGAACACGTATCCATCACCGACGCGGATATCGTCCGGGACGGTTTCGGCAAGTCGCCAAAGTTTCGTGCCGCCATTGCAGAATGGAACGGAGACCCTGCCGGATACGCTCTGTTCTTCGAAGTCTATTCAACTTGGCGGGGCCGCGCGGCGCTGTTTCTCGAAGATTTATTCGTGCGCCCGCAATTTCGTGGCAAGGGAATTGGCCGGGGATTGCTGGCATACGTCGCCGCCGTAGCCACCAAACAAAACTGCTACGGAGTGAAGTGGGAAGTACTGGACTGGAACCAGTTGGCCATTGACTTCTACAAGAGCATTGGCGCGGATTTCAGAAACGAATGGCGTTCTATGTTATTAACTGGGGAATCCTTACGAGGATTCGCTCACGATGGAATTTCAGCCTAACTTCGTACGGACGAGCGCGGTGATTCGCGATTGCCAAGGAAAACGCGGAAACAGTGTCCGGCGCTCAATGCCGAAATCCTACGGCCAGCGTTTCGCGGTATCTTCCCACCCGGCGGCACGCGCGGGCTGTGGAGGGACGGCGTTCACCGCAGCGGGCTGAGGTATCCGAATGGGCGTTTGCGCCGGTGCGGGAGTCGCCAGCGTCGGCTTGTTACCCGCTTCCATGCCAGCTTCTTTCTCGTCCGACAACAACGGAGCGGCCACCCTTAACGCTTCAACTTCTTTTTCCAGTCTGGAAAGTTCGAGTTCTTTTTGTCTCAAGACTTCGTAAACATTCTTCATAGCCTGGGCACCTGTGAGAAATATTTTCCGGCACAAACGTTAATTCGCACTCTAGGCACACCGCACATTTTTGTCAAGAAGGAAGCTGGAGGAAAACAACCGGGAAACCCAGCCAAATTTGAATCTCCCCCAAAGTTCGGCTGATTGTGTTTTCTCCATAAGAACATGGACGTCATCCCGAGCCGGTCAAACCGGCGAAGGATCTCGCGCGAGGAGTAATGTACCGTACGCGCTCCGACCGGCGAAATTGTCCCCGCAGCTGATTTAGACTTTACTTTATGGGAGAACTTGGCAAAATCCTGATATTCCTGGGTGGAACGCTTGTCATCGCGGGGATAATCCTAGTTCTGTTCGGGCGCGCCCAAGTCCCATTGGGACGCCTTCCTGGCGACATCGTTTACCGCGGCAAGAACTCAACATTTTATTTTCCGCTGGCGACTTCGATCGTGGTGAGTGTCGTGCTTTCGATATTGCTTTATGTAATCGCAAAATTTCGAAGATAAAAACGACTACGTCGCTTTGGTGGATGCCGCACCTTCGCGCTGAAAGCGGTAGTTGCCTTTCCTTTCGGTTGCGATGGCCTCCGCAACGCTTAAAAGAGCTCGTGCGGCATGAGAAAGGCTCGCGGACTTGCGATAAATCATCCGCAATTTGCGATGCAGGCGTAATTCTTTTACCGGAATTCGCACCAGTTCGCCTCGTGCGAGTTCGCTTTCCACGCTGATTTCAGGCAATAACGCCACACCGTTTCCCATAGCGACGAATGTCTTGATTGCTTGCAATGTGGGCAGCTCAATATCCATGTGCAAGGGAGTCTTGTGTTGCTTGAAAGCCTGAATCACCTTTTCGCGATAAGGCGAGGGCACGATGTGGGCCACGAACGATTCCGTACCCAGTTGTCGGATGCTGACTTGAGTCTCCTTTGCCAGCGGATGTTGCGGAGGCACCACAAAGATGAGTTCGTCCAGATAAACGATGGTTGAGCGCAGCAAGGGTTCCTGCGGATCGTAAGTCAGCATGCCGAGTTCGCAGTTGTGGTTTAGCACGTCATCTGGAATATGGCTGCCGAGCGAGCGCTGAACCATCACTCTGATCATGGGATGCAGGCGCAGGAATTCGGCCAAAACCGGAAGAAGATAAAGCGCCGTGAACTCATTGGCCGCTATTGCCAGCTTGCCTTTTTGCAGCTCTCGCAATTCGACTAAAGCTTCCTGGGCGCTCACTCGCAGGTTTAGTAAGCGTTCGGCATAGTCAAGCAGAACTTTCCCCGCGTCTGTCAGCAAGCCTCCGCGAGAAGAGCGGTCCAGGAGTGGCTCGCCCACGTCCTGCTCGAGCTTTTGTATCGTTTGGCTGATCGCGGACTGCGTACGATGCAGTTTTTCGGCGGCCCGCGAAAAGCGGCCCTCGCGCGCAACGGTTAGAAAGACTTCAAGCTGTGCCAGATCCATTCCTTCAACCCCATTTTCTGCAAGCGATGGGCCGCAACACCCGACCCATAGTATCTTTTGCGGGCCGCATGGCCAACAACCTCGGTCATGCCGGACATACATTATTGAGCTGTAGCATATAGGCATCCTCCCCAATACCGAACCCGTGGGGTGACACCAATGAAAAAGTGGAAGATTGACCGCATAATTAGCGTAGCTACGCTTGTCTCTTCGGCATTGGCGCTATTCCTCGTTCTTAAGAAGCCTCAGCCCGTAGCTCAGCCGCAGCCACCGGCCGTAGCCGCAGCCAACGCGCAGTCATTTCAAACCAAGGTCCAACAGTTCGAGCAACCCAAGGAGCCAGGACAGCCTCCAGCCGAAGTTCGCCTTAATTCCGATGAAGTAAGTGCTGCGCTCATGCAGGCCGCCTCAACGATTCCCGCTTCTGCGATGCAAGCGGCGGCGGGATCCGATCTTCCGAGCACGGTTCCTTCGTCCCCTGACGCGGCGATTGCGCCGGGAGAGCCGGACGTCAAGGATTATCAGGTCAACTTTGATGGGGATGTTGCGCGCGGACAATTCGTCACCAAGATCGGCGGCAAAGACGTTTATGTGACGCTCGCGGGTCACTTGGGATCGAAAGACGGTTACGCGACCTTTGATCCAACGGAGTTCAAAGTCGGCGATCTTAATGTGCCGGTGTCGCTGGTGAACGATGCTCTGCAAAAAAGGCTAGGAGAACAGAAGGACCGACTGAAGCTGCCGGACAACGTTGGCGACATGAAAGTTGAAAACGGCCAACTGGTGATGACGCAGAAGTGAGCGAACGACAAGGCACGCCTAGCAATTACGGGCAGGAACCCGAATGAGCGTAATTGCGATTTTTCGCCGACCGCGCGGAAGCATGTCCCTTACAATGCCGCTGTGGCACAATGAGTCGCCAGAATTTTATTCCCGGGCTGTTTTTTGGATTAGTCGCGATTCTTTTTGCCCTTCTGCTCTTCTGGCAATTTGGAGGCGTGAGCTGGCTGGACACGCAAGTGTTTCCGCCTCGACGCCCGAAGAACATGCCGGAGAATGCTGTTTGGATTGACGCGCCAGCCCTTCCAATTTCTTGGCATCACGGATGGTGGTTCGGCTGTGACATGTCTTCATCGGGCACGACGAACTACTGCCGTCTCGAGATGGCGAACGGAGAAGAGGTTTATGCGGGGGAATATTTACCATGCGGCGGCAAATCACCAGTGCCGGTCTCCACAATGCATTTGGTGAAGCCTCCCCATGATGTCGAAATGTGGATTGCGGATAGGCGGTTGACCACACTGGCTCCGATTGGGTTCTTGCGAAACGGCGATTTTCTGCTTCCCCTCGTGGTTCTTGATCATTGCGACAAATTCAAAGACGCTCACCGTTGACTGACAAGAACATCATTCCATCCTTTCCAATTTTCTAACGGGCTTTGAAAGTGCATGTCCTTAGGCATGGAGTTAAAGGCGAGCGTGATCCAACGACGCTCCTGAAGATCAGCCATTCAAATCTGGCAACTTGGATGATCGAGGCAATCCTGTAACATCCCTTCATGCGGCGGTTTGGAATTGTCATTGCATGGACGGTGTTGTGGCTCGGTTGCGCATTGTTGTTCGGTCAACAGTCCTCATCTCATTCATCCGACTCGTCCTCCAAACATTCGCCGGCCAGCAAATCTCTGCCGGAACGTGGTTCAATCACTAACAACATCTACCGCAATAGTTATTTTCATTTTTCTTACCAACTGCCATTCGGATGGGTGGACCGCACCTCGGATATGCGCGAGGATACGGACACCGACAAATCAAAAGTCTTGCTGGCAATCTTTGAAAGGCCTCCAGCCGCGAGCGGCGACACGATTAACTCTGCGGTAATCATCGCCGCCGAGAGCGTGGATTCCTATCCCGGCCTCAAGACCGCTGCTGACTACTTTGGGCCGCTGACGGAATTGACCGAATCAAAAGGCTTCAAGGTTGTCAACCAGCCTTACGATTTTCTTGTAGATGGCAGGCCGGTGGTTCGCGGTGACTTCACTAAAGAGCGCGGCAAACTGGAAATGCAGCAAGCCTCCCTGGTTACACTCGAAAGAGGATACGTCTTATCATTTACATTTCTCGGCGGCAGCCAGGACGAAGTAACTGAACTGGTCGAAAAACTGAGCTTCGCCGGTCGAAAACCAGTCTCGAGAAAGTTGGAGCCAGGAAAATGAAAAAGATTTCCCGAATCTGCGTCCTGCTCGTATTAATTGTGTTCCTGAGCGTAGGTTTCGCGGCAGGTCGTGACGGCAAATACATTCTGTTTGTGGGCACATACACCAAGGACGGAAGCCAGGGGATTTATTCCTATAGGTTTGACGAGAGATCGGGCAAGCTGGCGTCGCTGGGATTGGCTGCCAAAACCGATAACCCGTCATTCCTCTCTGTCGCGCCCGGCAGCAAATTCCTCTACGCCGTGAATGAGATTCGCGACTATAAAGGCGCGGCAAGTGGTGGAGTAACGGCGTTTTCGATGGGCCCGAAAACGGGGAAGCTAAGGCCCTTGAATGAAGTCGCTTCTCGTGGAACTGACCCTTGCTACATTTCGTTCGACCGGAGCGGCAAATACGCGCTGGTTGCGAACTATAGCGGGGGGAACGTGGCCGTGTTCCCCCTCTCCTCTGACGGCCGCATCGGCGAGGCATCGTCCGTGGTGAAAGACGCCGGTCCGCTCGGCCCCAACCGAGCACGGCAAGAGGCGGCTCACGCTCACTTTATCGAGGCTTCCGCGCGTAACCGGTTTGTGTACGTGTCCGACCTTGGCTTAGATCGCGTATTGATTTATAAGTTCGACGCGACGAAAGGCAACCTGAGTACGGGGCGGGCTGAAAGCCACGTCGAGGATGGGAAAGATTTCTTTTCTGCGACGCTGGCTCCAGGCACTGGTCCACGCCATATCGCTTTTTCGGCGGATGGAAACTTTATGTACGTCATAGGGGAACTGGATTCCACGGTTACAGTTTTCGCGAACGACGAAAGAGAAACCTTTCGCGCCATACAGCAAATATCAACTCGGCAGCCGGGGTCCACAGGAGCCAATGGCGCTGCGGAGATTGTCCTTCATCCAAGCGGAAAATTTTTGTACGCGTCGAATCGGGGCGATGACAGTATCGCTGTATTTTCTGTTGACCGCGAGAGCGGGAAACTCACAGTGGTGGAGCAAGTGCCGAGCGGAGGCCGTACTCCACGTATGTTTGCGCTCGACCCCGATGGAAGTCATCTGCTGGTTGCCAACCAGGACAGCGGCAATATCGTTGAATTTCGGGTTGATGCCGCGACCGGAAGGTTGAAGCGGGTGGGCGATGTTGTGAAGGTGCCTTCGCCGGTATGCCTGGTGTTTGTGCCGGAGGAGTAACGGATCGAAGAAAAAGTCGTTACGACCTACGGCTAGTCCAAGGCTT
>DASYGR010000249.1:0-4780 GCA_035999525.1 Terriglobales bacterium | reverse complement strand
AATTGCGTTTCCGCGTTTGCACCGAACACACCCTGCGCTTGCCCGTCTCCGCCTGCCGAGACGGTTGTAGCACCGCAAGAGTTAGGATAGTTGGGGTCACTCACCTGGACCCCAAGGTTCAGGTTATGTGAAACTCCCGAGGAGTCGACGAATGTGAAGCCTGAGGCGAAGAAGCACGAAAAATAGGCGCTTCCATATTCGAGGTACTTGACTTGCCAAAGCTGCCACGTTGCATATGGCATTCCAGTATTTTGCCAGCCCGTGCTTGTTCCCACGTCGCCGGATTGCCAATGCCATTGAACTGTTCCCAGGTAATCTGCTAACGAGGCCAGCTGACCAGAGTTGTACGAAAATGAAAATGGCAGGGTTATGCCGCGGGCCGGTGGTACCGGGGGCTTAATATCCAGGCTTACGCTACCAGTCGCTGGATTCACTGTCTCCGTTAATAGGTGAATATAATCATGCCCCGCGGCTGCAATGGGGGCGACGGGAGGGTTGCTGTTCGCCACTGTAGGCGCTGTCCCTGGTCCTTGGGCGAATGTGGGCGAAGGAACACATAGGCAGAAAAATACGGTGAGTAGAAAGCATTCCGCGAATTAGTTGATTGGATAGCGAAGCGAGCCATAGGCCCTCCTCAAAAGAAATTGCTTCTTAGAACGGGGCCCCGGTTAGCGAGTGGAGTGTACCACAATATTCCGCCCAGAACGGAACACCAGATAACGGAGCTAATTGCGGCGTTCTCAGGCGAGGTCGCGATGAAAGGATTTCCGGAAGCGACCGCTTCGGAGATTCGATCACGATTCCCGCAGGCAGCTCGAAGATCGAGCAGGGGATAACTCCGGCGCATCCGGTAATTTTGCAATGGAATACTCTCAGCGATGCCGCGAACCAAGCGGGAATATCCAGTCGCTACGCGGGAACGCATTTTCGCCGTGCCGATCTGGCCGGCCGAAGGCTAGGCCGTCTCGCCGCCGCGAAAGCCTGGTCGAAAGCAGAGAGCTACTTCAACGGCACTGCGAACCTTCAAGCCCATCCGGAAGTGCCGATGCGCGAGAGCGCAATACTCAATGGACATTCCGCGAGAAAAGCGAATGAGTGAGGCGCGGCCGGCTAAAATCCCTAGCCTTCGCAAAGAACAAAAGAACGCGCAAGGCTGGGCCCCCGCGAAGTCCCGCAAAACGATGCTAAAAGAGGAAAGCCGGACTGGTTGGTCCGGCTTCGTCCTACACCACCTTCGGGGAACTACCTGTTTATGAAACTCCCCGCAGATATCAAATTCTCATCAAGAAAAAAGCACTCCGTTTCGCCACCAAATTACATCACCAAGGCCAGGTTCTCGAGTTCGAGCTGCAACACGGGCATGGCGCACCCGGACATTTCCACTCGGCCGACGGCATCCATAGCCGCCTCGGGCGAAACGCCGTAACCTCTGCCCATGAGAAATACTTGGACCAGCTCGGCCGCCTCCCGGGAGTCAATCAGGCCCCCTTGGAGCAGGTCGTTTCTTAAAGCCATCAGTTCCGTCGTTGTGAATCTTTCTTTCATGTCTTTCATGGCCGTCATCACCTCCGACTCCGACCTCATCAACTCTTAATCATTAGACTCCGTCAGTGTCACGAACGTTGCATGCAATTTCAATGCCGATCTACAGGCTTTCCTATATATACGTTGGGGAAGTCTTTCTAGTTTCTTAAACCCTTTGAAATTCACAAAGTTGTGGTCGGAAGAAGACACTCGTTGTGGGATCCGCCGCAAGGCCCGATGTCTCAATCGGTCTCGGAAAGTGACAGTTTGTGTCGTTTCAGGAACTGAACCTTTCTGAAGTTGATCATCAGGGCCTGGAAGGTTGACTCGTCTCGATGAAAATCTAACGCTGCCTAGCTATCCAACTTCTTTGCCAAAAGTTCATTGACCAACTGGGGATTGGCCTGCCCTTTGGAAGCTTTCATGACCTGTCCGACAAAGAATGCCGCAACCGTCTTCTTCCCTGCGCGATACTGCTCCAGCTGCTTGGGATTCGCGGCAATGACGTCATCAATGATTTTCTCCAGCGCCGAAGTATCCCGGGACTGTTCCGGCCTGCCTTCGTCGTCGTAAACCTGCGGGAAGTCTTTGGATCGCTCGAAGCAAAGATCATACATATCCTTGAGCATTTTGCCGGATATCGCCCCGCTCTCGACCAGATCAGCGGAAACAGCGACACCTCTCATGGAGATTGGAGACTGCTGAATGTCCAAGCCCCTGGCTTTCAGCCTTCCCATCAATTCGCTCTGGACCAGATTAGCCACGCGCTTAGGATTCTTCGCCGCTTTCGCCGCCTCTTCAAACTGGCCGGCGAGAGTTCGGGACAAAGTCAGTACGCCCGCGTCCTGCTCGCTGATGCCGTAATCCGCCACCATGCGCTTGCGTCGCGCCTCGGGGAGCTCGGGCAGAGTCTTGAGGATTTCCGATCGCCATTTCTCATCCACCACCAGCGGAAGCAAGTCAGGCTCGGGGAAATAACGGTAGTCGTGAGCCTGCTCTTTCGACCGCATTCCGTAAGTCTTGCCCTCGCTGGAGTTGTAAAGACGAGTTTCCTGCGTGATCTTGCCGCCGGACTCAATCACTTCAATATGGCGGGCAATCTCGTATTCCAGGGCTTCCCGGATGAAGCGGAAAGAATTGACGTTCTTGACTTCCGTCTTGGTGCCAAATTGCTTCTGCCCCCGCGGTCGCACGCTGATATTGGCGTCACAGCGCAACGATCCCTCCTCCATATTGCAGTCGCTAACGCCGGTATAGAGGATGATTTCTTTCAGGCGCGTGAGATATTCGTAAGCCTCTTCAGGCGACGCAATGTCAGGCTCGCTAACGATTTCAATCAGCGGAACCCCGCTGCGGTTCAGGTCAATCGCGGTGGTTTCTGAGGACCCGGCAAAATCTTCGTGCAGGCTTTTGCCCGCGTCTTCTTCGAGATGCAACCGGGTGATGCCGATTTTCTTCGGGCCCGCAGAGGTCGCAATATTAATCCAGCCGTGCTCGGCGAGCGGCTTGTCGTACTGGGAAATCTGGTATCCCTTGGGCAGGTCAGGATAAAAATAATTCTTCCGGGCAAAGATTGAAGTCTGATTGATGCGGCAATTGATTGCCAAAGCCGCCAGCGTGGCGAACTCTACCGCCTTGCGATTAAGCACAGGCAATGCTCCGGGCAACCCCAGGCAAACAGGACAAACATTGCTATTTGGAGGATTGCCGAATTTTGCGGAACAGGAACAGAAAATCTTGCTCGTCGTCAAAAGCTGGACATGGACTTCCAGCCCAATCACCGGTTCATACTTGGAGCGAGCGGGAGTCGAGATGGCGGTTGATGTTGCCATAGGAGATATTATAGAGGCTCCCGCCTGCGCAGGCGCAGACGCCCTCGTTTTGGGCGGGTGAGCGCACAGCTCGCCAGTTATTAATCAGCGTACCGAATCGGAGTGAAGCTGGCGGGCAGCGCATGCCATTTTTGTGTGGCTGGGTCAACAGCCCAAGTTTGCGTTTTTTCCTTACAAACTTTGTCTGCGGGCACGCCGTCTATCGCTTCATCTGCGCCATACAAAGTTGAGATGTGAGTTTTTAGAGCGACCCAATTCGTATCAGTAAATCCCAGCAACTGAAATTCAACAAAACAATCTTTGCCCTTTTGATCCTCTAGAAGCGGGTCGAAGTTAATTTCAAATTTGCTCTTGGATTTAGGCTGAAAGACCAGTATGCGTTTGACGAATGGCGCGTCGTTTGGCTCCGTGTTCCACTGCCACAGCTCTGTAAGTAATAGTTGGCCGTCTCGGGACCAGTCCACGAGCCGCATCCCACTCCCTTCCAAATTCCGCTGCTCGGGAAAGACAGTATAGAGCTGGCGATATTCGCGGTTAATGCCTCCTGAAAACCAGAGCACCGTTGTGTTGTAGCACGTGGCCCCAGAGCTAGGCGCCGCCGATACAACCTGCAACCAAGCTCGATAACCGGAGTATTTAGCAACAAGTTCGGGACTGGTGACGACGACATTCTTAGGTGGCCTTGAAGGATAATCGCATTGCACGAACAACGTTGGCGAATCAGACGGCTTGATATTCTGTCCCACTGCCGTTGAACTAGCCAACACAACCGCAACAAACCCGACCAGAGACATCTTTCCTGGCACAGACAAAATTGTACGCCTTGCTGCTGTCGGGCCACATGCTACGGGCGGGTGAGCGCACCACGTCTCGGCGGAGCATTCCTCCGCTGGGCAGATGAGAATATCGCCCCTCTGTGGTTTGTCGCGGGACACTAGTCCTTCCCCAGCGGCACGTCGAAGTACATCAACTCATCCCCTTTGGCATCGCGCACGCCGGTGAGGTAGAGGTGAGAGCCTTGCACTGCATCCGGCATCCCGGAGACATCAAAAAATAAAAATCCAGCCTGAGTGCTGTGCGGTTCCACGGCCCGTGCGGCAAACTGCGCGTCTTGAATTTCAGTCATCGCTTTTTTACTCACCCCGCCACTCGCCTTTTTGGTTGGGAACGGCAGCGGATAACTCGAGGTGTGTGCATGAGGATGGGAAAGCCGCCGATATATGTCGTCAGCCGAAGATGGAGTCAGTTTAGTACGATCCGCGGTAACCAGCTCCGCGTGCATGTCGGTCAGAGCGACTGGTTGATCTCCATCGTTCGTGATCACCACGAAAACCGGAAGAATTCCCAAATCACCGTAATGGACGGAAAAAATGCTGGCCTTGGCTGCCGTGTCATAAGGATCGATCCCTGTGCAGACCCGTTCG
>DASYGR010000073.1:0-1513 GCA_035999525.1 Terriglobales bacterium | reverse complement strand
GTGCCGCCGATCTTCTGGGCTTCGGCGATTACGTGGAGAGCGAGAGTGGTTTTGCCGCCGGATTCCGGGCCGTAAATTTCGATGACGCGTCCACGCGGCAAGCCGCCAACGCCGAGAGCCGCGTCAATGGAAATTGAGCCCGTGGGGATTACGTTCACAGGGACGAGAACATCTTTCGTCCCGAGGCGCATGATCGAGCCTTTGCCATACTGCTTTTCGATTTGCGCGATCGCCGAATCCAGCATTTTGACTCTCTCATCCGTCATTCGCCACCTCTCGCCATCATGAAGTCCCAAGATGCGGGTGTTTATTGAAGCGGCAGTGTACCAGAGAGTGCCCGTGGCGTCTCTGGCTCTGTCTGGAGAGGGAGGATAGCACAAGGCGAAGAAAAAGCAAATGGAAAAACAGTGGTCAGTGGCAGCGAACAAAGGACTAAATTTTCATACCGCAGCGCCGCGAACGTCGAACAGCTCAGCGACTTGCTGAAGCGCGCAGCAAGTTCTCAGTAACTATAAAAGCCGCATTCCCCTAGCTCTACTTGTGAAGTCCCAACCTGGGTGTTGGCGGACACCGTTGTCTCAATTCCCTTGGGCAAGGTTACGATATCGGACCACGGCGCGCACGATAAGAGGAACTCCCACTGCGCTGGGGATCAGCCAGTAGGTCGCGCTCGGAAGGCCCTTCCAGACCGGCAAGTTTCTGCCATTGTCCATGTAAAATGCGATGAGCATTACGGTGTAAGACAATCCCATCCCCGAGATATGAATTGGTACCCACCCGCGCCATTGTCCGCGTCGGGCGGCACGCCCGACGGTTGCTGCCGAAAAGGAAGCTGCTCCCAAAGAGAATAGATAGGCATCATCCGACCATCGCATCGCCGCGAGAACAGTGGCGCTCATGAAGACTACGGTAAGGCACCAGTAGTAGATCGTCCCAAACTTAGGGTGACGACCGGAACGTTTCGGACTGAGCATCGCAATTATTCCGGTCACGACGCTGCCAAGCGCCGCGAGCACATGAAAGGAGAGCACTGTCAGAAACACGCGAGAATCGGACGGAATCTCGAAACCCAAGATATTTCGCGGTAGAAGAAGCGTCATGGCCTGTTCCCCTTCAACCATGCCCAGTTTGCCTAGTATTTATAAAAGCCGCGGGAGGATTTGCGGCCTAGCCAGCCGGCGGCGACCATTTTCCGCAGTAAAGGGCAGGTACGATATTTCGGGTCGCCCAGGCCCGCGTGCAGCACTTCGAGAATATCCACGCAGACATCCAGGCCAATGAAGTCGGCGAGTTCGAGCGGGCCCATCGGATGATTCATTCCCAACTTCATTACGGCGTCGACGGATTCCGGCGTGGCGACGCCTTCCATTACGGTGTACGCGGCTTCGTTGATCATGGGCATGAGGACGCGATTGGAAACGAAGCCTGGCGAATCGTTGACGGCCACAGCTTTTTTGCCGAGCTTTTCGCAGAGCGACATGGTGAGCGCGAAAGTTTCGTCGCTGGTTTGCAG
>DASYGR010000068.1:0-5451 GCA_035999525.1 Terriglobales bacterium | reverse complement strand
CTTGCAGAATGCCCTTTTCTTTGGCCGAAAACGTGCCAGTAATCTGGTGATTCCCTGGTGTACCTATACCGATCCGGAAATCGCGCACGTCGGTCTGAACGAACGGGAAGCGCGAAAGGCGGGAATTGACATTGAGACGTTCACTTTGTCGTTAGAGGAAAATGATCGCGCGGTGGTGGATGGAGAAGTCAATGGGTTTGCCCGCGTCCACACCAATAAAAGCAACGGGCGAATTTTAGGAGCCACTCTGGTAAGCCGCCATGCGGGCGAAAGCATTGGCGAACTAGTCCTTGCAATTCAACGCAAGCTCAAGATAGCTGATCTGGGAGGTGTAATACATCCCTATCCTACTCAGGCAGAGATTATCAAGCGGGTGGGCGACGCCTCCATGAAGTCCCGCTTGAAACCTTGGATCAAGAAAGCGCTGGTGAAGCTTTTCCAATGGCGCAGGTAGAAACAACGACGCGTGCAGCCATCCGCACATTTGCGAAACCGCTATACGTAATCAAACAACGTCATGAATCCAAAATCCATGTGCAACTGTTGATGACAATGGAACAATGTCATTCCCGGATCGTTCGCCATGAAATCGAATGCGATTTCCTGATACCCGCCCAACATGACGACGTCCTTCATTACGCCTGCAGTAGCCTTACCCATAATTTTGGTAAGCTCGAAAACGTGCCGGTGCAGGTGTATGGGATGAAGGTCATCGCTCTCGTTATGCATTCGCACGCGGTAACGCCGACCTTCATGTAGATGAAAAGCGGGCGGAGCCATTGCGTTTGTCATCGGGTACGCCACGCCGTTTATGGTCCAACGATTGAATCCTGTCTCGGCGGCATTCTGCTTGGCGAATGTCATTTCGAAAGTTTCGTCCGGTTCCGGCGCCGTGGCCCCCGGCTTAGCGAACCTCGTGTAGTCCCAGCGGAACTTCGGTGGCGCGATCCACTGCGCCTTTCCGGCATGGTTCGCATACTCGACGACGACACCCATTCCGTGGCGGCGATCATCGTTGCTTGTGTCTCCCATGATCCACACGCCGGGATGGTTCATTTCCACGATAGCTGAGACGCGCTCCGCCGTTCCCAGCCACAAGAACGGAACGGTGGCGGGATTCGGCACTGGGTTTCCGTCAAGTGCTACCACGCGGAAGGTATGGCCCGGCAAAGCGAGGCTTCGAATCTCAGTGGCGCTGCCGTTCAGGACGTGAAATAGCACGCGCTCACCCTGCTTCACTTTGACCGGCTCTCCATGTCCAAGCATACGGCCGTTGATTGTGAAGGCGTCGTATCCGACTTCATAGCCGTGCGGCACGCCTTTGGCGAGCGACGCTTTCATCGCTGCCTCGCCCTTCTCCTCAAGCGTCTTAACTTTTGTCGCGGGAGATAGGACATCCTGCGCCATGTCGCCGCCGCGACTGAAACTGGGCCCAAATTCTTTCAGCACCAGAAAGACCTCCCGCTCGTAGTTCCCCGGCTCGTTTCTGGGCTCAATGTAAACGTGTCCCACCTGGCCGCTGTATTGTCCCGCGGAGAGATCGGCGCCCGCGCGATTGTGCGTGTGATAGAACCGATAACCCGAAGGGCGAGGCACGAAGGAGATGCGCCGCTTTCCCTGCGCCGGAATAAAGGGAGTGCCTTCCTCTGAAGCACCATCTACATCCACCGGAACAAGTTGCCCGTGCCAGTGGAGTTGCTCCGGCGTATCGGTGTCATTCACCAGGTCCAAAACAACTTGCCGGCCTTCCTTGAAACGCAACAATGGGCCCGGAAATTGTCCGTTATATGTTGTTACCGAGATGATCTTGTTGGGCGCGATCTCCAGCGGGGTAGCGGCGATTCGAATCGTGTAATCGGCCTTGCCTGAACTCGGGGAATCGCCTCCTGCCTTATCGGCTGAATCGGGCACCTGTGCCACTGCCGAAGGAACCAAAGCGCTGCCCGCCGCGATACCGGCCGTCTTAAGAAAATTGCGTCGAGAAATATTCATGACCGTTTAGCCTCCTTACGGACTTATGGATTCGGATGAACCAAAAGAGCCCAGTAAGGCCGCCCACTGCGATTGTAATGCCGAACCCGAGCTGCAATGAAGGGAACTCATGACAGGAAACTCACGTCATTGTGGTCACTAGTTGTTCGACGCTCTGCGGCCCAATCAGGACTTCTGGTTCATGGCCAGCGATGCGCGCCGATTCGCGACGAAGTCTTTTCTTACGGCTTAATAATAATTCGTATAATTTCGTATATAAATAACCTTTTGATTTGCAGTTACACGTTATCCCATGTTAAGACTTTGTTTCGAGGACGATCTGAGATCTGGCGTGCCTGCGATTCACTCCGCGCGTCCCGAATACAGTCAAGAACCGAGGAGCAATCATCAATGAAGTGTTTACCAATAGGGGCCGCCCTTTTATTAAACGTCACACTTGCGGTGGCACAGACCACCTCCACGGGCAACGGTCAGGGTGACGTCCTGGCGGAGTTGGCAAGAATGCGCGAAGCCATGGCCGCGCAACAAAAACAAATCCTTGAGCAGCAGCGACAGATGGAGCGTCAGCAACAGGAAATCGAGGGTCTCAAGGCCATGTCGGGCGCGCAGGGCGAGCACAACCATACGTCGCATTTAGTGAATGCAACCATCGCGAGCTTAACGCCAGCCAAAGCGCTGGTGCAGAAGGACGTGAAGCCGAAAGAATCGCCGCTTTCGTTTCGGATTGGAGGAACAGAGTTTACGCCCGGAGGGTTTATCGACTTTGAGAATGTCTTTCGGACCACGAACTCCGGTTCAATCATAACCACCAATTTCGGCGCGATCCCTTTCAGCAACACGCCGCAGGGACATCTCACGGAAAATCGTATCACCGCACAATTCAGCCGTCTTAATCTTAAGGTGTCCGGCAGATACGGCAAGAATGACGTTACCGCCTACGCGGAGATGGATTTCAACGGCAACGATGCAGGCAACATCTTTGTGACAGCCAATAGCCACACCTTCCGCGAGCGACTCGCGTTTGTGGACCTGAAGAGAAACAAATGGGAATTTATGGGCGGACAGACGTGGAGCTGGCTTACGCCCAATCGTCGCGGCGTCGGTCCCATGCCGGGCGACCTTGCGCTTACGTATGACGAAGACGGGAACGCGCAGGTCGGTATTCCTTATACCCGCGCTGCTGAATTTAGAGTGGTGTATCACCCGAGCGAACGTTGGTCGGCCGGTCTGGGGATTGAAAATGCCGAGCAATACACGGGCTTCGGGGCCGGCGAGGTCACGCTGCCTAATGCGTTTGCCCAGCAGCTGGCTTCGCAGCTTGATCCCACCAACACCAACAACACCACGCCCAATGTGGCGCCGGACCTATTATCCAAAATTGCCTATGACCGGGATTTCGGCGGCAAGCATTTTCATGCAGAGTTGCAGGGCCTGTTGACGGCGGTGAAGACGACCGTCCAACCCACGGCTGGAGCTAACTTTGAGAGCAGTTCAACGGTCGGCGGCGGATTCGGCGGGGCGTTCAATATTGAGTTGGTCAAAACTTTTCGCCTGCTGGCAAACGGCTTCTATTCAGATGGCGGCGGCCGTTACCTCATCGGTCTTGCCCCAAGTATTGTGATGCGTTCTGACGGAAGCCCTTCATTGGTCCATTCCGGAATGGGACTGATTGGGTTGGAGTGGCAGCCAAAACCGAAAACGCAATTCGGCGCCTATTATGGCGCGATGTATGCGCAACGCAACTTCACCTTGGATACCAGCATTGGGGCCAAGCCAAACAGTTTTATTGGTTTTGGAGCGCCAGGATCGGCAAATAACAATAACCGCACCATTCAGGAGCCGACATTTGATTGGACACAAACTTTCTGGCGCAATCCGCAGTATGGCGCGGTTATGCTGGTTACCCAAACGTCATACCTTACGCGCAGTCCCTGGTTCGTTCCGTCCGGAGGTCCCAAGAACGCACACCTACTAATGGTTTACACGAGCTTTCGATACGTCCTGCCTTAGCCGACAACCAACCACCAGATTCTTGACGCGGGCCCAAATCGGGAATTAAATGCTCCAATCAGCTGCATGGCCGGCAAACTCGAATCAACCCTTCATCGCGAATCTACTAAAAACAGAAGATGAGAATTTCATTAACTGGAGAGGCCGCAAAAGCGGACATTTCCTGTGAGACGGGATTTCAAAAAGCGGAGACCGTTTCTTACATTCGTTGGCAAAAACGAGCTTTATGACACGGGCATTTGCGTTTGTTTGAACGGAAACCGATTTATTAGCATATCCAAGAATTGAAATTTTTTTGACAGCGATGCGGAGAAGCGGGTCATTTTGTAAGTCACAGTGAGCGATGAATATTCAATCACACCGTTGCGGTAAACAACTAATTCTCGTTTTTTCTTGACTTTAAAGATATTACGACTAGCCTATGGGGCTGAATGCCACCCCCGTCTTTTTCATATTTTGTGAACCGAAGAAGCCGGGACATGTCCGTCTCCCAGAGATCTTTAGAGATGGTTCGCTATAAAGTTTTTCTCTATCTGGGCCCTAAAAAATCACATTGATTGGTGAATTCCGTTGGAGCCAGGAGGGTTTCAAATCATGATCCGCATCTCGACCCGTATATGGGCAGTACTGTTTGCACTGTTCGTTCTGCCGGTTGGCGCGATTGCGTCCGACAGTGCAGCCGCTGCTGCGAACAAAGCCAATGACACAGAAAGCGCGACCACCGAGACGACTGTGACCGGCCGAACTCAGGCTGCCACAACAAGCGCTTCAACTGACCCTTTATTGCGCCTGCTGGTCAATAAAGGCGTCCTTAACGCAAGCGAAGTCAACGCCATTTCAACTGCGCCGGCATCAGAAGGCCGTCAACGCCTTTTGTCCATTCTTAAAGACAAAGGAATCATCTCCGCTGCGGATTTGGAAAGCTTGAATACGGCTGTGACAACAACCGCACCGGCGAGCAGCGAAGCCCCGGCCACCCTGAACACCGTAGCCATCACCACGGTTACTCAAGGGCAGAGCGGTCCGCCGCAACCTCCCAAGACCCCGCCTCCCGCCGGCCCGATTCCGGCCATTGCGCCCATCAGGGTCCTGCAGCTGGATCCTTCGAAGCATGAAGGCTTTATTCCTGACATCAAAATCGGGAAGAACATCAACCTGAAACCGTATGGGTTCTTCAAGGCCAGCGCCGTGTATGACACGTCGTCGCCTTACGGCAATGACTTCCCGCTGCCTGGACTGAATGCCGCTCCCAACACCGTGGACATGATCCCCGAATTCCACGTTAAGGCGCGCTTTGCCCGCTTTGGCACCAACTTTGAGTGGCTTGACACGCCCAACGTGGTAATCACAGCCAAAGTGGAAGCGGATTTTGAAGGCAACTTCGGCCGGTCGAACAACCGCAACATCAGTTCGATCCGTTCCAATATGTTCCAGCTGCGACTGGCTTAT
>DASYGR010000058.1:0-6121 GCA_035999525.1 Terriglobales bacterium | reverse complement strand
CCGCAAAATTCGACATTAGAAACCGCTAATCTTGAGAAGGTAGCACGATATGGCCCATTTCGGTCCATATTAATTGTCGTCCATTCCCATTTTGGCAGGTTTCGTGACAGGGGTTTGATCTGTTCTGTTGACCTTTCGCCAAAACAGGTCGGATTCCGGACAGTGGCTCAGTTTGAACAAATCCTACTTTGACGTAATCCTGAGGGACTTCAGTCCCGAAGGCTCTCGCGTGTAGTACTGTTGGTCTTGTGTTTGGCTTATCCGACAGGCAAGGTCAAACTTAGCCATTACCCGGATTCCCCGTATCCTTGCTGTTTTCTTTAACTTGGGGATAGGAAAGGAGTATTCCGATTTAAGCGGAATCATTCCTTGGCCCGCGCTTGTAGCAGTGCCACCGATCGCTTTTCATCTATTAGATGGCGGCGTTCGTCCTCGCTCGTGGTAGCGCCACTTCTGATGAGTTTGATCACCTGCGCGGGCGTCAGTGAAGGGTCGAGCGCAAAAAGCTTTGCCGCGAGGTTCACCACATTCGGAGAAGCCATCGAAGTGCCGGACAGCTTAAGCCTCGCTCCTCCGGGAACAAAGCTTTCAACGTTGTAGCCGTCTGCGTCAACAACTACCGTGTCGCCGTAACTGGTAAATGAAGTTTCATCTCCCGCCTGATTCACCGCGCCAACCGCAATCAGATTTGGCAAATGCAGCGATGCCGGGACATCTTCCGTGAAACCGGCATTGCTGTCGCTATTACCCGCGGCGGTAATGAATAAAGTGTCCGGCGCGTTCTGGATCGCGGTCTTAATAGCATCCCGCCAGATGGCGTAAAGTTCAGCCGCTCGCTTTTTGCGCTCAGCCGGATCGGCGCCGCCTCCGGTCTTCGAAATCCAGGTTTCAAATTCTTGCGGTTCATCTCCCCAGCTCATGTTGACGACGCGCACTTTGCGCGTACGAAAGTAGTCAGACATCTGCTGAAAATCAGCGCCAAGATGGCGAGCCCATTCGTCGGTAGGAGGAAACGGAAGGTCCGGCAATTGATCGTTAAAGCGGGCAACCACCAGACGCGCGGCAGGATTACCCCGGACAGCGATTCCCGCACAGTGAGTTCCGTGGGCGTAGAATCCGAAAACTTTATCGAACTCGAAGATTTGATGCATCTGCTCCGGTGAAAAAGTGCTGACCCTCTTCTGCACCGCATCCGCGTCAGGGGAATCAATCCCGTTCTCGATGTCCAGTAATCCCTGAATCAGGCTGCGCCATTCGGGATACTCCTTTTGCTGCTCGCTGGTAAGCGGATACAGCCACGATGCAGATGGCCCTCCCCGATCATCAAAGGCAAGGCCGTGCGTGCCGCTTGTTGTCGGTCTTGGATCGGTGAACAGTTGACCGCGAAAAAGTGAGACATCAATGCCGGAGTCCCAGATCGCGACCAGCACAGGCGACAGCTTCTGATCCTTGGTGAGAGTGACCTCTCGCGCTGCCCACATGTCAGGTTTAACTACGTTATGAGCTGCGATGTACTGCTTGAGAACTTCGCCGCGCTGCGTGTCCAGCGGAATAGCGGATTTGAGATCATTCCGCACAGAAACCAGTTCCCACGCTTCCAGGTTGTCGAGCGCACCTGACTTCTTGACTGCCGGATCAAGTTCGGTCTCGACCTCACCGACTGCAACCGATTTCGTATAAATCCGGCTACTTCTGTAAGAACTCTTCACGGAGTCCTGAACCACATCCCAGGGCAACGAATTAATCGCCTCGCGGTAATGCTCTGTGAACGCGCGGTCAAACGCGGGACCACTCGTCGTCTTGGTGTCAATGGCGGCCTGCAACGCAGAGCGAGTAAAGACGCCTGTTGTCAGCTTGGCTGACGGCTTCTCTTCGAGGGCACGCAAAGCTTCAACCGTTTTCAGCGCATCCTCGTTTTCGCCGGCTATTTCCTGCAAATCCAGCTTGGCGCCAAGCAGAGTGCGCATCGTTGATTTGTCGTCAATTTCGTAGTCACGAAAAATGGTGTCCAGGTCGGCACGGACTCTCATCGCAAACGCATTGAAAGTCGCGTCATCAGCCTGCACTAATTGCGAAGCGGACCCGTCAACCGGATAGCTGAAGCGAGGCAGATCAGCCTGGCTCATGACTTTTTTCTTCGCGCCGGCCTGCGCGAACGCGACGGGCGCGATCAGCAAGAATGACCATACAACAAGACTGTTGGCTACACGGCGACGCTTAAGCATGAAATACCTCCGGCTTGAGATAGAGCGCAAAGTGATGTTTCGTTTAATAGACAGCGCGATAGGCAAACTGGCGATCTATGTTGCCAGCGACTCGGGCTGCAACTCTGATCTTTCCTCCCACGCATTCGTTCGCCGCGAAGCAATAGCAAGAATGATGCCCAATCCGAGGACGAACAAGCCATTGCCAATTCGGTTGATTATACCGGCGTTACCGACGACGGGGTTTTGAATAAATGCATGCCACCCATACGCCAAAGCGGCTCCGCCAGCCAGAGCCAACCGATGCCTGCTATTCCAGCCGAGCCGGTGCGACCAGTGCACGATTAGAGCAATGACCGCGACATCGAGGATTAGATACAACGCTACCGCCAACCATCCCCACTTGTCCGGAATCAGCAAAAAAATGGATCCCGCCGCCAAAGCAACACAGCCAACCAACCACGGTCCCGGCACGTATCCTGAAGCCCCCGCGGACACTCGTCTTTTCGGCAAGAGGAAAGCTGTGACAATCGCAAGAAGACAAATGATTGCAGCCGATAAAAACTGGGCCTTTGACGCTACAAAGTGATTGCGGTCGTGTTCGATGGCATACCGTGTGGACTCTACCGCCGCAAGTACAAACAGAATGCTGACCACCCCAAGACCAACACGACCCAACCACGGTCTGGTTGCGCGCTCCGGCACAAGTGATTCCGCCAATCCTATGGAAGTCGAAATACTCCAAACCGTGTGCAGGGTGAGGACGAATATCGTCCACCAGACTCCCATACCAAGGGCAGGAATATACGCCGACTCCAGGAGATGAAGATTCAATCCTAAATAATTTGGATTAAAAAGAGTCTGGGTCGTGAACGCCTCTTCCAGAACCGCATAAGAAAAAGCGAGAACGAAAATGCTCGGCCATCCCCTGCCAGTCCTCCTCACAACTTCTCGGATCACCAACGCGCCCCCTCCATAGAAAGGCGCCAGGAGCACAAGCGCTCCTAACATGGTGATTGGCAGATCGCCAAGCAGGAATTCGGCCACCAGCGGAGCGATGAAGAATAACCCGATCGCTGGCGCTACGCGCCGAAGCAGTGGAAGTGTCGGGGGGCCAAAACTTTGATCAGGCTTCACTTGTCAAGTCCCTGTCTATTTCTGTCCACCCACTTCCTCATCCGCCACAATACCGATTGCGGCGCTTCAACTTCCAACTCCACCATATCGCCCTGGTAGCGGCGAGAATATATCTTCGATTTCGATTCCAACAATGCCAACATCTTTCCCTCGTTTTGGGGAATCCGAAGAGTCACGCGACTCAGCGCGTCTCCTGTGAGCATCTCATCCATCCTTTGAAGAAGCATGTCTAAACCCATTCCCTTTGCTGCCGAAATGTATAACGCATTTTCGTCGTCGCGTAAGGATTCACGCTGTGCTTCCGGCAGAAGATCACTCTTATTCATAATCCGCAGTCGCGGCTTCCCTTCCACCTCAAGCTCTTTAAGCACTTTCTCCACTTGCGCATCCTGCTCGACCGAAAGTGGATTGCTGGCATCGGAGACATGCAGGATCAGATCGGCACGCTGCAGTTCTTCCAGCGTCGCTCGAAATGCCGACACCAGTGTGTGAGGAAGATTGCGAATAAATCCTACCGTGTCCGAGAGCAGCATTTCGCGGCGCGACGGCAATGAGATCGCACGGATGGTCGGATCCAGTGTCGCAAACATCCTCGGCGACGCTACGACCGCGGCCTGAGTCAGGACATTAAACAAAGTGGACTTCCCCGCATTTGTATATCCCACCAGCGCGACCATGGGCACTTCTGTAGATTGGCGTCGTTGCCGCTGCTGTGCGCGCACCTTCCGCACACTCTCCAACTGCTGCTTCACGTGACGAACCCGGCGGAAGATTTTTCTGCGATCCGTTTCGAGCTGAGTTTCTCCTGGACCTCGTGTCCCAATTCCGCCTCCAAGTTGGGACATCTCGATGCCGTGACCGCTCAGTCGCGGCAGCATGTAATCCAATTGCGCAAGCTCCACCTGCAACTGCCCTTCACGAGTTCGGGCATGTTTGGCGAAAATGTCCAGAATGAGTTGAGTTCGATCAATCACCCGGACGCCAACAACCCTTTCGATGTTGCGCTGCTGGGAAGCAGTCAGATCATGATCGAACAGAAGAAGGTTTGCCGAGACAGACGCAGCAGCACCCGCAATCTCCTCAAGCTTCCCCTTGCCTATCAGGGTCGCGGCATCGGGACGCTCCCGGCGTTGCAGAAATTCGCCCGCAATCTCAGCGCCGGCACTGGCCGCGAGAGATCGCAATTCATTCAACGATTCCTCAGCGGTAAACTCAGGGATTGGCGGAGCCTTGGAAGACGCCGAACTCGTACTCAATTCCCTTACCCTGCGTCCGTTAGTCGTTCGCCCGTCAATTGGCGATGACTTTCCCTGGGCCGTACGCTTGCGATAGTCCAGCCCAACAAGAAACGCACGTTCCCCCCGACTCGCATTTGTTGTCTGCCCTGGTTGGGACGTCTTGCGTGACCGATTGGACTGTGGCCCGGGCAAGTGGAGAATGCCTATGCTTCGTTCGTGGCGGCCGTGGCAGATGTCCCAGACGGCGATCCTAATTCGCTTCCCGCCGGCACTGGTTTGTCACCGTGAGTGTGAGATGTACGGCCCATAGCCACCGTGGAAATGGCATGCTTGAAGATAAGCTGCTCCTGATTGTTTGTATCCAGCACCACGGAGTATTTATCGAATGACCGAATGCGCCCTGTGAGCTTGACGCCGCTCAAAAGATAAATCGTAATGTTCGATCTTTCCTTGCGAGCCGTATTAAGGAATGAATCTTGTATGTTCTGCGCCGGCTTATTTTCCATTGCCGATCTCCCTTGGCCCCTGGTCGGGAAGCCTCTGTGCCGCTAAGTTCTCTCACATTCCCATACTCGGCCCGGTTACTCAGATGCAATTCGCCCAGTTCGCGAAATGCGAGAACACACAATTCATCTTGTCATCCTGAGCGCAGCGAAGGACCTATGTATCTAGATTCGGCAAATGCGCAGGTACTTCGCGTCGAAAAGCTATGTCGCGTATTTCGGGACACGACGCGAACCCAACATTTGTACAATACGGGCTAACTGTATATTTTTCAACTGTGCTCCCAAGTTCCGCTCGGCTTGCGGGCATCCTGAAATGTCCTCCGCAAACCAAGATATTTTCCAGCACGACCTCTTACGGAATTGGAATTGTTGAGCATTGCTCAACCGGATAGCCGAGGGTGGCCGAGTCTGTGTCGCAACCCACTTTCGATTTAGAAAGTGGAACCGACCAGCAAGAGATAGCCGCGAAGCGGCGCAAGAATACAGCCCATGGCGCAGCCATGGGACGAAAGTGGAAACTGAGTATGCCCCGAAGGGGCGAAAGATCACTCGCGACAAAGACTCTGGAGAAACGACCGAGTTCTTTCGCAGGACCTACCTCCAGCTCGAAATCCAAATCGCATTTTCAAAGTATCATGATCCCCTGATCGGAGGACTCATGGCAACCCAAAGTTTATTACTAATTGCATTCGCGCCCCTGGTGTCACTGCCCCGCGACTTCAACACCAACCTGTTGATGTTATTTCGCTGGGTCCACTTCTTAGCCGGAATCACCTGGGTAGGATTGCTGTATTTTTTCAACCTGGTGAATGTGCCCTTCATGAAGGAGATTGACTCGACTACAAAAGCGAAGGTAATCCCTCGGCTCATGCCTCGCGCCATGTGGTGGTTTCGATGGTCTTCCGTGGTCACGGTTGTTGCTGGCATCGCATATTGGGGAAACGTCGTAGGAACGGATGCTCGCAACGCCGGAACGCACGGCGGCGGGGTGATGGCCAGCTTCTTCATTATCTGGACGGTAACTTGGGCAGTTTTG
>DASYGR010000416.1:0-7841 GCA_035999525.1 Terriglobales bacterium | reverse complement strand
CCGCCGCTATAGACAACGAAACTCGCCGCCAGCACGAAGGACTAGAGCTCATCGCTTCCGAGAACTTCGTCAGCGAAGCCGTGCTCGAAGCCGCGGGCTCGGTCCTCACTAATAAATACGCTGAAGGATATCCCGGCAAGCGCTATTACGGTGGATGCGAGTTCGCCGATGTTGTCGAGAATCTCGCCCGCGATCGCGCCAAGAAACTTTTCGGAGCCGAGCACGCCAACGTGCAGCCACACGCTGGATCGCAAGCCAACATGGAAGCCTACGCGGCGGTCCTGCAGCCCGGCGACACTATCCTCGGCCTGAATCTCGCGCATGGCGGACATCTTACGCACGGTCATCATCTGAATTTTTCTGGAAAGACTTATCGAATCGTTCCCTACGGCGTCACTAAGGAATCCGAAACCATTGATTACGACGATCTGGAAAAGCTTGCCGAGAAAGAACACCCAAAACTGATCATAGGCGGCGGGAGCGCTTATCCGCGCATCATTGATTTTGAACGCATGCGCCAGATCGCCGACAAAGTCGGCGCTCTCTACCTTGTGGACATGGCTCATTTCGCTGGACTCGTCGCCGGTGGGGTTCATCCGTCGCCGGTTCCTCACGCGCACATCGTGACCTCGACCACGCACAAGACTCTTCGCGGTCCACGGGCGGGAATGATTCTCTCCAGGCAGGAATTTGCCGCCGCCATAGATAAAGTTGTATTTCCCGGAATGCAAGGCGGTCCATTGATGCACATTATCGCCGCCAAAGCGGTTTGCTTCCTGGAGGCCATGCAGCCAAGCTTCCGCGACTATGCGAGACAGGTTGTGGCCAATGCGAAGGTCCTTGCTGAAACGCTTGCTACCGAAGGCTTCCGGATCATCTCCGGCGGGACCGATACCCACCTGATGCTGGTGGACGTTTTCTCCAAAGGCATCCTTGGCAACGAAGCCGAAAAAGCGCTAGGCGATGCTGGCATTACGGTGAACAAGAACGCCATCCCGTTCGACGTCAATCCACCCATGAAACCTAGCGGAGTACGCATTGGCACGCCCGCCCTGACGACGCGCGGAATGAAGGAAGATGAAATGCGCCAAGTCGGACGCTGGATTTCCGACGCCCTCCACAATCGAACCGACGCCACCGTCCTGACAAAAATCCGCAAACAGGTGTTGGAACTAGCGGAGGAGTTTCCGTTGTACGCATCGCGGCTGCACTTAGCCAGGACCACGTAAGGACAGCCGCCCCCGACTGTCCAAGAGAGCAAAGTGGCAGCGTACACATGACTTTGCAATAAATCCATCTCCATAGCCGATCCCCTTCATCTGTGTTTAAATTCTTTCCGTGAAGATTGCGATTGATATTCGCCGCATGACCGAATTCGGGGTCGGAACTTACACCCGAAACATCGTGCGTGCATTGGGTCAACTGGATCATCAGAACGAATACGTTCTCATTGGCGCGCCAAAAAAAGTGGCCGAAATTGGTCCTCTTCCCGCAAATTTTGACAGCATCCCACTGCTAAATGGAGAAGCGACCACCAAAGGTTATTTCGAGTGCCGCACCATCCTCCGGCAAATCAATTGCGATCTTGTTCACATCCCGCACCTGTTCTGGATGCCTCGAAGCCTGCCCTGCCCCTACGTAATCACAGTTCACGATGTGCTCGAACACATGTACCGGGCCCACGACAATTCCGGATTGCGCCGCTCTCTCCATTTCCAACTGACCCGGCGCGTGCTCAAAGGCGCAGCCCGAATTCTCGCTGTATCAAAGTTCACCAAAAGCGAAATTGAAAAGCTTTTTAACATTCCCTCAAGCCGCATTGAAGTGGTTTACAACGCCATTGATCAGCGTTTCCTGCACGGCCATGCGACCGACGCAGACCGCCAGTTGCTGGCCGAGCGCTATCAGATAACTTACCCATTTCTCCTCTATGCAGGCCGGATCAGTCCTCACAAGAATCTGGTGCGCATCATCGAAGCTTTTTCGGCTCTGAAGGCCGAATTGGAGAAAGAAGGAAAATTCCCCGACTTAAAGCTCATCATTATTGGCGACGAACTTTCGAAGCATCTGGATCTACGCCGCACCGTAGTGCGCGGCGGTGTTCAAAACGACGTTCGCTTCATGGGATTCGTACCGATTGACGTGCTTCGGATTTTCTACGATCTTGCCAAAGTTTTCGTTTTTCCGTCGCTGTACGAAGGATTCGGACTCCCTCCTCTAGAAGCCATGGCGCACGGAACTCCCGTGGTCACTTCAAATACATCGTCAGTGCCGGAAGTTGTAGGAAATGCCGCGGTCCTCGTTAACGCCGAAAATGTATTTGAAATTATGCGCGCGCTGCTGCGCGTGTTGCTCGATACCTCTTTGCGGGAACGCCTCAAGCAGCGTGGTTACGAGCAAGTCAGAAAATTCTCGTGGACTGCCTCTGCGCAACAAATCTTCAATATTTACGAACAAGTGACCGCGGCGAACCGCAGAACAAAAGTAGCCGCGGAGCAGACACATTCCCACTAGGGAATTGTTTTTGCCCTTCACAACCTCCTATTTCAATACTTTCCCGGCCGTCTGTTCCACGTTTACTTTCTTGCTTCTTCCATCGCGTGGTTCGGGCAGACCGTCTTGTCGAGACAGAAATTTCCACATCTCTCTTCGCCCACGCCCTGTCGGCACCAAAATCGCCCTTCGTCGCGCGCAAAAGCTCGCAATCTGCTCCACGATAACTATTCTGATTCGTATCTATTAAGTTTCCGAGAACTGGGAACTCATCACTGGGAACTGGATATCTAAAATTGTCGTTTCGGTGTTGTTCTCAGCTCCAACAGGATTGAATTCGCTCGAGAATCTGATGCGAAAAAATTGCACCCGCCGTTATTGGCGGGCTGAGATACAATTCCGAATTATTTATGGGGTTAAGCCAATGCGCCTGCTAACTTCGTGCCTGCTCGGCCTGTTTGTGCTGGCACATCCGGTCGCTGCGCAACAGAACTCTCAAACCGCCAGCGCCGACTGCACCTTTGACGATGGCAAACAGATAACGCTTGAATACCATCCCAGTAAGGGTGAGGAACTTCGTAACGGAAGATTATGGGAGCCCGGCGGTTCTGCGATGATTCTTTTCTCGCCCACCGCGCTCTCTCTCGGAGGAAAAACGATTGAGGCGGGAGCATATACGGTTTACACCATCCCTGACAGGAAACAGTGGACGCTAATTGTGAATAAGGATGTCACTCCCGGCAGCAAATACAATGCCAGCCAGGATATTGCTCATGCACCCATGGATACGGGAGAGATTGATCAGCCGGTAAAGGAACTTCAAGTATCCTTCGCACACATGGCGCCCAAGCTTTGTAGTCTTCGTATGTATATCGGCAAAATGGGCGCCTTCGCCGACATCAAAGAACAGTAGCGTTATCGCGCTGCCTGATCATCTTAAAATTGATTTGTCGTCGCGATGCGAGCGACTGCATTTCGTCTGCGCTCCAGCGCTTAATTTCGCCCGTATTCCGTAATCTCGCCGTCCACCGAAACCGCTACGTATTTGTGCGTCTGTACATCCCGGAACTGAACTACCTGGTGTTTCTCGCGGGCAAGCTGTCCCCATCGGCTCGGCTTGTTCCGGTTCTGTTCGATTGCCTCAAACGTTCGGCCATTCAACTCAAACTGCACCGTACGCCAACGTCCGCTGCCCACTCGCTTAGTACGCAGTTTTTGATCGTCGAGAACGACGGCGTCGCCGTTCATGAGCTGCGCTGCGACGGATTCCAGGACCTTGTGCTCGAGCGCCACTTATTTCCCACTTATGCTTCAGAAAGTAAGGCAGACCGAGTGATTTGAATATATTTACTGGTTAGTTTGTCACGATTCGTGCCACCGTAACCAATCAGATTCCTATCTACGCTGGTTCGCACTCTACTTATTGATGCAGCGGAGTCGCTCGCGAAGAGAGAGACTTCCCAATGAAGGACCTATGCATCTTCCCGAAGCCGTTGGCGCAGAGCGCGCCGTGCTAATCTGCACCTTTCAATATCTCCATCACGCGGTCAAAATCATCCAAGTTCGAATACTCAATGACAATCCTGCCATGACCCTTTGTGTCTTTGATCTTTACTCGGACACCTAATATTTGTTCCAACTCCGTTTGAGCCGCACGCACGTTCGCGTCAATCGGCCGAAGAGGTGGTGTTTCCGGACGCTTTCCTTCATTTGCAAGAATCGCGTCGCTCACTAGTTGCTGAAGGGCTGTCACCGAGAGCTGAGCGCTCGCCGCACTGTTGGCGATCTGCTCGATCTGCTTTGGATCCGAAAGTTGCAGCAGAACCCTGGCCTCGCTAAATCCCAATCTGCCATCGGCAAGATGTTGCCGCACAGTTTCCGGCAGTCTTAGAATTCGCAAGTAATTCGTAACAGACGCGCGGGAAATGCCCGTCCGCTGACCAATTTGTTCTTGCGTAAGTCCGAAGTCACGGCTTAACCGGGAAAACGCATTTGCCTGCTCCAGGCAATTCAAATCCTGGCGTAATAAATTCTCGACGACAGTCATCTCGGCGGCGTGCTCGTCGGAAACGGTCCGCACAATGGCGGGAATAGTGGTCTTGTCAACCAGTTTCGAGGCGCGACATCGTCGCTCGCCAAGCACCAGAACGTAGCGTCCGTCCGCGCCCGGACGAACCACAATCGGCTGAAGCAACCCGTTCACCCGAATGGATTGCGCCAGCTCTTCGAGAGCGGCTTCGTCGAATTGCTGCCGCGTCTGGTAAGGGTTTGCGTCAATTTTATCCAGCGCGATCTGCTCCACTTCATCGCCGGAATGAGCGTGTGCCGCCCGAACCTCCGCCAGAATAGGTCCCTGGCCACTTAATCCTGGTTCCTTATTCCCTGATATAACCGCCGGAGGTGTTGGCGAAACCACGCGTGGCCGTCCGGGGAGCAACGAATCCAGGCCGCGCCCAAGCGCTTTCCGTTTGTCTGTTGCTTTGTCTGTCGCTTTGTCTGCCGACTGATCAGGCTTTTCCGCTGCAGCTCCGCTCAACATAATCTTTTCCGCAATTGTCATTTCAATCTCCGTGTCGCCCCTTAGTCGCCGGCCTCATCGCTCCGAAATGTTTATCGTGATCAACTTGTTTCGCTCTCTCCAGCGTTTCCAGCGCGGAGCGTTTACGACCTGCTTCTCGTCTTCTCGTTGCTCATTTTGTGCTGGCATGTAATGTCCCAAAATTTCGGTCGCCAACTCAATGTAGCTTTCAGCGCCGCGCGATTTCACGTCGTAGAGAAGCACAGGCTTGCCGTGACTTGGCGCTTCTGCAAGGCGCACGTTCCGCGGAATTGTCGTCTTGCAGAGCTTGTCGCCGAAATATTTCTTGAGCTCCTCGGTGACCTGCTGAGCAAGGTTCGTCCGATCGTCGAACATTGTGAGAACGACGCCCTCGATCGCCAAATCTGGATTGAGGCCGGCTCGAATACGTTCGACCGTATCCAGCAATTCGGAAACGCCTTCGAGCGCGAAGTATTCTGCCTGCATCGGTATCAGAACGGAATCTGCGGCCGCTAGGGCATTCAGAGTCAGAAGATCAAGCGCCGGAGGGCAATCGAGCACGACGAATTCAAACTGCTCCCGCAAAGGTTGGATAGCATTCCTCAGACGAAACTCACGGCCTTCAGCTTCTACCAATTCAAGGTTTGCGCCAATGAGGTTCTTATGGCCCGGAATGAGAAATAATTGTTTGAGCTGAGTTTGCTGGACGGCCTGTTCAGCCGTAGCCTCCGCCATGAGTAGATGGTAAGTGCTGAGCCTGTCGGGATCTTTTGCAAATCCTAATCCGCTGGTCGCGTTCGCCTGCGGATCGCAATCTATGAGCAGTGTTTTCACATCCGCGGCGGCGAGAGACGACGCAAGGTTGATAGCGGTGGTGGTTTTGCCGACCCCGCCTTTCTGATTGGCGACAGCGACGACGCGTCCCATGACTTTTTTGGGAGAACCCAGAGTTAAAACGAAGATATGCGAATCAAGGTCGCATTGGCAATGCCGCATTTCGGTGCAACTAAATAGTTAGGACAGGAGAGCCTAGACGCGAAATGAAATGTTCCACGTGGAACATTTGCCGCGGAATTTATTTCCCTAATTGATCGAGCTTGAATGTATTAGGGTCGGCGGGTATTTCAGAATGTTCCACGTGGAACATTTCGGAGGCAAACACTATTGCTCCACTTTCGCGGTCTATTGGACTCCATGGGAACAGAATGATCGGATCTCTGTCGATCATTTCCCACTTATTAACAATCTGTATTCTTATCGTTGCGGGTTCTGGTTCCGATCAAGAGGATACGGCTCGCCGATTCCGGCACACGAACGCCTTGAAGCCAACTCATTTCAGGCACCGCCTTAGTAATCTCATTTTGAGACACGCCGATTAGGAGAACCACTCTGCCGTCTGGTTTCACAAGATTTGTCGCAGTCCGGATCGCACTCTCGAAATGCTCGACGGCCCGCAAAGTTACAACGTCTCCGCATGCGGAAAACTCTTCTGCCCGTCCGGCAAAGACCTCGACGCCCTCTAACTTCAGCGCGCGAATGACCTCACGCAGAAAAGTAGCCTTCTTGTGATTCGATTCGATCAGCGTGGCATGAATATCTTTCGCCCACAATTTTATCGGCAGCCCTGGAAATCCAGCACCCGAGCCGACGTCAATCACCTGGGCATTGCCGTGTGCGTCAGGAAAAAGATGTCGCGCCGCGAAAAGCGATTCGCCAAAGTGCCGGGTGACGATCTCTTCCGGGTCGCGTATTGCGGTGAGATTTATCCGGGCATTCCAACGGAGCAGGGTATCAAGATAAGTAGAAATGTCAGCAAGTTGGTGTTCCGACAAGACCAAAGGTGAAGCGGACGCGCCTTCGAGGAATGGTCGAAGAAGCTCGGCGATGCGGGCATGATCCACGAACTGCATTGTAAGCTGTGTCGGAGACAGAGGTTCTGATCATGTTGCAGTTTGAGCGGACCAATCAAGGTCGCCGTATGAGGCCATCCGCACAAGGATTTTAAGGAGGCTAAAAATCTCAAGGGTGCGCCGACGCTAAATTAATTGACGCCTTCGGCTGACTGGCGCAAAAGATTCCAATCGTCTTCCACGTCGGTATCGGCGGTTCGGGGGGCGGCGCTGCGACGTAATTCGTCGTGCAGCCGGGAGGCGAGAATCTCTTGCGCCAATGCCGATGGTGCCGGAGATGTGAGGATGTTATCGCGGGATACTCCCACGTCAACCAACTGCTCTCCAACTTGCATCTCCAGGACAGGGCGCCCGGAAGAATCCATGCTGGGCTCGGCTTCGTCCTGCAATCGTTTCCACTTCCTGTCCTTTAAACGCTCGCCCAGAAACGGGACATTTTCGGCAATCGTACCCGAACCAGGGTCCAGACGCGCCATCAATTGATTCAGCTGTTCTTCGTAGGTCTGACGTTGGGTTTTGGCGATGGCGGGGCGAAGGCGGTTCGAAGAATCGAGCACCAGCGCCTGCTTCGCGGGATCAAATCGTCCAGTGCTCAGATATGCGACGGCGACGCCTCCCATAATCAGGGGATGGAATACCGCCAAGGGAACAAGGTACTTTTTGGATTTCAGAAACGATTCAAGAACGCCGTAAACGGGAGTGCTTCGCGGAACATTTCCCGGTACCTGGGGAATGACGAACCGCGATGATTCGAGGTCGGGATGATGCTTGTCGAACCTGACCAGTGTGCGCGCAAGCTGCTTGGGGGTAGTAATGCCGAGGTCAGCGACAAAGCTTCGATGCAAGGTATGCGGATAATAAAAGTTCATGATGCCGCGGGCGAAGTCCGCACAATTGCG
>DASYGR010000406.1:0-3771 GCA_035999525.1 Terriglobales bacterium | reverse complement strand
CAAAAAACCGTGATTACCGATTTCATATTCGAAAAAGACAAGCTCTTCGCGTGCCTGAATCTGAACGACACGGAACTCGATACCTACAACCGCTTTTACAATTATTTCCGGGAACAATTGCCCACGCCCGATCTGGTGATTTATTTACAGGCCACGCCCGAAGTGCTGAAGAAGAGATTAAAGAAGAAAGACGCGCCCGCCGAAAAGGCGATCAGCGAAGATTATCTGGAAGAAGTAATCAAGGCCTACGAACATTTTTTCTTTCACTACACGTCTTCTGATCTGCTGATCGTCAACACTTCGGAAATTGACTTTGTCGAGCGCAATCAGGACTTGCAGGAATTGTTGCGGAAAGTGTCGGCACCGATCAAGGGGACACAGTACTTTTTGCCGTTAGGCAGCCAGGAAGCCGCGAGCGCGTAGGCTACTTCTCGTGGCGAGGAAGCGAATATACGGATATCGCTTTCCCGATCTTCTCAAATTCCGGATCAGCGGTGACCAACAAAGCATTCTGCTCGATGGCAAGTTCGGCAGCAAATGCGTCCGCATATCCTAACCCATGTTTTTGCTTGAGGGCCGCGGCGCGAGTCGCACGTTCTCGATCAGCCGCTATTACCGCGATTGGCAGTTGCTGTGTCTTCACTTCAGCCTCGTAGGCCCTCGCCTCGCCGTGCCGCCGCCAGACTATGTAGAAGACTTCACCCCAATTGATCGCTGACATGAACAGCGGCACATCGAGACGAAGCGCCTCGCCCAGCAGACGGCGCACTTTTTCGGCGATGATGCGCCGGTCCTCAAAGAAACCGATGAGAGCGTTCGCGTCAAGCACATAACGCCGCGCATTCGAACGAGAGCTCGAGCGGGAACTCGAACGAGAGCTCGAAACATTGCTGGAACGAATAAAAGAACGCGTCATTTCTTGTCTCGTCGTCGCTCGCGCTCGCGTTCCAGGAATGATTCCTCAAACATCGAGGGAGCGTTCGGCGGCGGTTTCAAGAATCCCATGATCTCGTCGAGTTGGCGTTCGGTGATCGGGGAAAGGATGAGCTTGCCCTTCTCTTCGCTCCAGGTCGCGGGCGTGCCCTTTTCCAATCCAAGGCGATCTCTCAACTCCGCCGGAATCACTACTTGACCCTTGGAGCTGACCGAAGTTCGATAGGTACGCATTCTCTTTTTATCTTACTATAAAGTAAGACATTTCGTATATGCCTTACCCAAGTTATTATCTTTCAGAGTCCCATGGGATTACAATGAAGCCTCAAAGTTGCACAGGCTCTATCCGCGATGCGGAGGGGCACTGGAGGATACTGTGAGTGTCACTTCCATTGGCGGGCCTTCGTCTGCCGGTTCTGGCCAGAAGATTACCGTTGCGTCCATTCGAGATAAAAAGATCCGACGCGATCCGATTACGTGCCTGACGGCCTACGACTATCCCTCTGCGCGATTGGTGGATGAGGCAGAGATTGACATTGTTCTGGTCGGCGACTCGCTGGCCATGACCATGCTCGGATACGAAAACACTCTTTCCGTAACCGTGGACGAGATGCTTCATCATGTGCGGGCGGTGAGGCGTGGGGTGAAGCATGCCCTGCTGATCGCGGACATGCCATTTGGTTCCTATCACACCAGCACAGAAGACGCGGTTCGCAATGCCACGCGCTTCATGAAAGATGGCGCCGAGGCGGTGAAAATTGAGGGCGGCGAGAAACGCGCTGATGTGATTCGGCACATTATTGATGCCGAAATCCCTGTCGCCGGACATATCGGGTTGACTCCGCAATCGGTGAATCTGATGGGTGGATACAAAGTCCAGGGAAAGTCGTTGGCGGATATTGAGCAGCTCATGCGGGATGCCGTCGCCCTCGACCGCGCCGGCGTGGCGTGTATTTATCTGGAAGGAATTCCGCGGGAAGTCGCCGCAATGATTACTGCTGAGGTCAGCGCGCCGACGATTGGGATCGGAGCCGGTCCGGATTGTGATGGACAGGTGCTGGTCGTCCACGACATTTTGGCCCTGACATTTTCTGAGCCCGCGAAATTTGTTCGCAGGTATGCCGATGCGGGAGCGTTGATAACCGAGGCAGTGCGGACATTTAAAGCAGATGTGGAGGCGCGGCAGTATCCGTCGGATACAGAGTCGTATCATCTGGCGAAAGAAACGAAGACGGCTCTGGAATCGCTTCTGGAGCGGAAGCGGGCAATGCGGCGGTAGCGGTTTTTGCGTGGGGACAGCCGCCCTCGGCTGTCCGCCTTTTGAATCGGCAATTAAATCTTGTCGAGCTGCGCTCGACCGGACAGCCCCTTCGGCTACGCTCAGGGCAGGCTCTAGGCGGCTGTCCCTACGTGTGTTTGGTTGATGCAAGTTTTTCAAACAATTCCTGATATGCGGGCCGCGTCTCGCGCTTTGCGACGCGAGGGAAAGCGCATCGGTTTCGTGCCGACGATGGGCGCGCTCCACGAAGGACATCTGTCGCTTGTTCGCGCGGCAAAATCGCAATGTGACGTGGTTGCGGCTTCTATTTTTGTAAATCCACTTCAGTTTGGTCCGAAAGAAGACCTGGCGAAATATCCCCGGGATTTTGATCGTGATTGTGAGCTGCTGAAAAAAGAAGGCGTGGATTTTCTTTTCGCGCCGTCGGTTGAAGAGATGTATTCCACAGGAGCGGTAACGCAGGTAATAGTCGAAGGGCTTAGTGACAAGCTTTGCGGCAGATCGCGGCCGGCTCATTTTCGCGGCGTGACGACGGTGGTTGCGAAGCTTTTTCATATCGTTGAACCCGACGTAGCTTTCTTCGGACAGAAGGATGCCGCCCAGCCGGCGATCATCCGGCGCATGGTTCGAGATCTGAATTTTGCGATTGAGATCGAAGCTTGTCCGATCGTGCGTGAGGCTGATGGTTTGGCGATGAGTTCGCGGAACGCTTATTTGAATTCTGAAGAACGAAAGGCTGCGCTGGTGCTTTACCGGGCGCTGAAGCGAATGCAAGAACTGTTCGATCAAGGAGAGCGAAAAGCCGCTAGTCTCGCTGATGCCGGGAAGAGAATCTTTATGGCAGAGAAATCGGCCCGCCTGGATTACTTGGAGATCGTGGACCCAGACACTCTTGAGTCGCTTGAAGAAGTAAGAATATCAGCGTTAGCTGCCGTCGCCGGCTTCGTCGGGACGACCCGGTTGATTGACAATATCGTACTGCTGGGTTAAAGCTCCTGTAGTGAAGACGTGTGCCTCTTCGGAATAGCGCAATGAAACAAATGGATCAATGGTCGATATGGCAGTTGGCGCTGTTTACGAACGCGATCGCCGCGTCAGGAATTTACATCGGCTTCGTTTCATCCAGGGTGAAGTTGAGCGCCAGCGTATGCACCTATATCGCTGTGCTCACCCTCGTTTTCTTGAATCTGATTTTCCTAGTGGCCGGGCCGCGCGCACGCGCCGCGCGACGAGGGGGTCACTCTCAACAGATCGGGGTGTACGGCGCTCTCTATGAGGTCTTGGCCGAACAACCGTTGCTCACAGCGGTTTGCATTTTGCAACTGGTCGGAGCATCTAGGAGCGCGTCAACGACTGTACAGATTCTCCAAGCTTTGCAGAGCGGATACGTGCGAGGCGTGCCAAATTCAGGAACATTGGCATCGCGGTTAAGAGTATTTTCGTTGCTGATGGGGTCTGTCGCTCTCTTGTGACTGCTGCGGCCGGTTAGACAGCTATTTCATCTCAGACAGCGCACAACCTGACCAGCGACCCTGGGCTAGTCTCGGTCCGGAAACGAA